>NZ_JADBRF010000005.1:0-212557 GCF_014930485.1 Enterobacter cloacae complex sp. P47BA
AAGATGCCACCGGCTGAATATGAAAACCAGTATTACCAACGGCTCGGAAGTGTCTAGATTATCCGTGGCGATTCACAACCTTCTTACATAGATATAGCAATTCAAGCTAGATACAACTTCGTATAAGTTTTCAACACATTTATTTTTAGTGAGTAACTACAGAGAAAATCTTTAGTTGAATACCAACTTTCATTCAAAACACAAGAAGGATTCAAAAGCAAAGAGTGTAGAAAAATCTATAAATTTGAATTAACTGTTTTACACATTTAGCATGATTTCATAGTTAAATGCTTAAGCATACCTTATGTATTGAAATTTTCTCATGTTCTGAGATCCAAAACATCATGAATCTTATCTAATTGTATTTATTAAGATAATACCTTTCATATTACAGCAGACCTGTTTAGCGATAAATGCTATCCATGATCTAGATCAATAATCAAAATTACACATTCATAGATAGTTACTGCACGTTGCGAAATAAGTTATCAAACTTAAATTTTGAGACTCACAAAGGTTTAATCCAGATATAACAGGAGGTTATATCTTCCTGCCCGGATAGCACCCTTACTTTAATTTTTTCTTGCATTGATGAGAGCTTTCAAATGAACTCTTTAAATAAATCAGCTATCGCTGTTTTTATGTTTAGTGTTGTGTCTACTGGTGTAGCTGAAGCTTCTTTAACTGGTGCTGATCTTGCTGCTGCCAACTCTTACTTTAATTCACATCCAGACATTGTAAAATATGCCCCGTGGATTCGTGACAATGTAATAGCAAGCAACACATTGAATGATGCTAATAACACACTCGTAAGCAATAGCTATTATGATCAGGCGCAAGGTAAATTAATCTATGTAACACAAATTGGAGGGATCACTCCACCTGTATCTATGAGCACGTTAACCCCTTCTACACCTGCAAAAGTAAATTTAGCTGCTAATATACCCGTAGTAGTTTCTGGTAACACTGCTGTAACTAATACTAAAACAACTTTAAATGAGCCTGGTTTGATTGCAGCACCAGCTAACACTACAAATGCTAACATTATTATAACTACTCCAACTAAGCAGTCTTTGATTGTTGAACCACCAAAGCCAGTAATTAAAACCCCTCCTTTGGTTCAGAAGGTTCCTGTAGCTACGCCTGTTGCTATTCCTATAGTTAAACAACAAATTCCTACACCTATTAATCAGGGTGTACCTTCTCCATTACCACATAGCATACCTAACAAAGTACCTCCTTTGTTGACTAATAGCACCCCTAATAAAATTCCTGTCCCTATGGCTTACAACGTTCCGGTTAAACAACCAACAATTCAACCTTATAATGTGCCACCTAAAATAAGTCTCCCTATTCAGCAGATTCCTAACAAAAAACCTATACCAGTTGCACAGCCTTACAATGTTCCGAGCAAAATCCCAACAGTAAAAACTAACTTAATGTACACTCCAACTATACCGCCAAAAGCTATTATTCAGGCTCCTGTACAACAGATAATTAGCCGTAATGATCCTATCGGGGTTCAGGGCGGGGTTCAGAAATTAACAATCACTGTAGTAGATAGCCAAACTCCGGTAGCTACAACAATTCCTGCTCCAAATACGGCTAACACATCTTTAACCTCTGCGATTAATGCAAACGCTAAAGCTGATGCAAACACAAACGCACTAACTACTAAAGTAGATTCAAATACATTCAAAGCCGATCAGGATAGACAAGATCAAGCCCTGCAAGATGCATCTGACAAAGCGACTCAGGCAATAAATACGGGCGCTTATGCGCAATCTTTAGCTGTTGATGCACAAACAGTAGCCGCTGCTAATAAAGCTGCTGTCGCTAACGTTCAGTCGCGTCAACAAGCACAAGAAACCACTATTCAGAATCACAGCGCACAACTGAAGAACCATGAAGAACGTATTACAGCGTTAGAAAATGAAAGTAATAACAACTTCCAGAACCTTAAGGATGATGTAGATAACAACCGTAAACGTGCTGCTGTTGGTGTTGCTTCAGTGGCCGCTATGAGCAACATCCCGCAGGTAACAGACTCTCAGACTTTCGCTATCGGTGCTGGTGCTGGCGGTTATGACTCTCAAGGTGCTGTTGCTATAGGAATCTCTGCTCGTGTTACCGATCACATCGTAACTAAAGCTTCTGTTGGTACGGGTTCCTTCGGCGGCGCTACTTACGGGGCTGGTGTAGCTTTCGGTTTCTAAATAAAGTTTTTAACCCACGCCTCTTCGTTAGAGGCTTTTATTAAGAGTTTTAAATAACAAGCCAGTTAACCAACGATATCACTACAAACTCACCCTATGACTTATGGCTAACTGGCTTAATTTGATTATTCTGATGATAGCGAACATGACAAAATATATTTTATTCTCCACTATAGTGGCATTAGCATTAGTGGCCACAGGTTTCTTTATGGGGCTAATGTATGTTGAATGGGTGAGATTATGAAAGAAGCTATTCTTATAGATACACGCTTCACGATTCTCTTTATTTAAATAACGGTGTAGGACATATGAACAAGTTGATGATAGTAGCTTTGTCTGTTTCTGCGTTAGCGGGTTGTACTTCACAGGCTCAACGCATGGCAGATTGTGAAGCTCAAGGTATTAGCCGTGATGCTTGTTACATTGCAGAACAAAACAGTCAGGCAACGATAAACGCTTCAGCTGAAAAGCAAGCAATGGAAAATGCGCAAGCGCTCTATCCAGTACAGAAAGCACAATCTGCGCATGGTTTACCTAAAGGCTGTACACAAGTGATGGATGCTGCGGGGCAATGCAATACAAAAGCACCTAAAGTGAATAACATCACTAAGGAAGCTAATCATGTAATGAATAAGCCTATCTCTGATAGTGCTGAATATCTTCTTGCTAATGGCTGGAAGCCTAATAATGGGGTATGGAAGAAACAAGGCTATACGCTTTTGCTGACTGTTGAAAATGGAAAAGTCGTTAATTCGAAGCTTAAAAAATAATATCCCCCTGACTTAAAAGGGACTAAATAGCAAAGTATATTAGATTCGTGATTGTCAGTCTTTAGTGTATTGCTAAAGCCGCCCTTAACAGATGGGCGTTTTTTTTCAATTATTCTTGAGTATTATATGATGATTGATGCAAATGAAGCAGTAAAATAAGGGTTCGCTAAAATAAATCAGGCGACTGCGGTCGCCTTTTTTATTTGCGGGTCTTACTCCATGCAAAGGTCAGAGATGCCATAAGCCCTTTTACTCTAACTGCCACGCCCCGCCATGAATAAGCGATGCTCCTCCCGCCCAAGCAAAGAACGCCAGCTCGCGGCAGTCGGCATCAGGATAAATACGACTACTGAGGCACGCCTCACCATCGTTAACAAACACTTCGACGGAAGAGCAGTCAAAGAACAGGCGCAGGCTGAGCGCGTCGTTCAGGTTAAGCGCGACGCTTCGGGTACCGCACAGGCCATACTGTGGATAGTGACGCTCCAGCACCAGGCGCTGCATCTGGGCATCAACATAGAGGCGTAGCCCGTCGCCGAGACGAATGCCGTATTGCTCCGCGCTGCTGTTTGTGCAATCCCATTGCAGAATGACCTCCATCGCATCGCAGTGTTCCACCAGCGTCATCTGCTGGTTATTAAGCGTACCTATCGGCCAGGGGAACCACGCCCCGCGCAGGGTTTCAACTTCTCTGGCCGGCCGCATTTGCAGATGATTATCCGCGCTTAGCGTCAGTTCGCGAGGTAAGGAGAGCATGCCTGCCCAGCCATCCTCCTGTTCTGGCAGAGATGATTCCCACATGTCCAGCCAGCCGATAACAATGCGGCGGCCGTCGGGCGTCAGGAAACTTTGTGGCGCGTAGAAATCATGCCCGTAATCCATCTCTACAAATTCACCTTTACGCACAAAGGGCTGGCCGGGCTGCCATTCACCTACCAGATACCCGCTCTGGAAAAGATTACGGTTTTTGAATCCGTCCGCCGCCAGCCCCTGAGGAGAGAACATCAGCACGCGTTTACCATTAAGGGTGAAAAAGTCCGGACATTCCCACATGTAGCCCATCTCTTTTTCAGCCACCGCGAGCACGCCCCTGTCCTGCCACTCGCGCAGATCGGCAGACCGGTACGCACGCACCTGGCCCGTATCACCCTCTCGCGCGCCAACGACCATGTACCACCACTCCCCTTCACGCCATACTTTCGGATCGCGGAAGTGATGCAGTCCAGGCGGTGTGTCAATGACGGTCCCGTGCCGCACAAAGTGGATGCCGTCACGGCTGGTTGCCAGGCACTGAACCTGGTAGAGATTAGCCTCATCGCCGGGATCGCCGTGGAATTTGTGGCCGGTGTAGATCAGCGCCAGCGTGTCGCCATCCACCACCGCTGAGCCAGAAAAACAGCCGTCCTTGTCGTCTGGTCCTTCCGGTGCCAGCGCAACCGGGAGGTGTTCCCAGCGAACTAAATCCTTGCTGCGCGCATGGCCCCAGTGCATCGGCCCCCACTGGGTCGAGTACGGATGATGCTGGTAAAACGCGTGATACCAGCCGTCAAACCACACCAGACCATTCGGGTCGTTCATCCAGCCGGCACGCGCGGCGAGGTGGTAACGCGGATACCAGCGCAGGTTAAGATCGCCGCGTTTGGCCTGTAATGATTGTTCAGCTTTGGCAATGGAATACATCATTTGTTTACTCTTTTCAGTCAGATAGTGGAGGGTTGCGGCATGAGCGGGTCAGAAGAAGACTTACCCGAGCGCAACAGGAAGATGGAGATGAGCGTGGTGCTGAAAACTAACAGCCCCATAATGAGATAGGATTGGGCAAAGCCGTATTTCTCATAGCTGTAACCCGCCAGCGGCGACAGCACAGACGCAATCACCGAGCTTGTACAGGCAAAGCCCACCAGATAGAGCGTGGAAGAGAGCCGCTTATCAAAATGTAAGCTGTTGTATTTAAATATCGAGACCAGCAATACGGGCAGTTCTACCGCGTGCAGCAGCTTGGTAATGGAGATGAGCACCGGCCCCTCAACCAGACCGGATGCCACCATACGCATTGCCATCACCATACCCGCGAATATCAGGCCGTTTTTCGCGCCGAGGCGGTTCACCAGCCACGGGGCGCAAAACATGCCCGCCGCCTCAAGGAAAACCTGGAAGGAGTTGAGATAGCCGTACATGGCGTTCCCTTCCTGCAACGTCGGGAACTGTGATGAGAAATAGACCGGGAACTGCTGATCGTAAACGCCGTAAATGCAGGTGCCGATAACGAAAAACACCAGCGCCCAGAAACGCGGCAGCGTCAGCAGGCGCAATGCGTCTTCCAGCGTCACCTTGCCACCGGACACCGCTTCCTGCATGGCGTGCGGTGCGGAAGAGACCCGCAGGCGCGCGAGCAAAACAAAAAACACCAGCCCGGCGCAGCTCGCGACAGCGAAATTCAGCTTCGGATTGATGTTAAACAGGAGCCCCGCAAAAAAGGTTGCCGCCGCCCAGCCAAGCGATCCCCACATTCTCGCCTTGCCAAACTCAAACTGGCTCTGACGGGCCACGCGTTCGGTATAGGATTCCAGCACCCCAATCCCACCGTTAAACGTCAGGCCAATAAAAATCCCGCCGAAAATACTGCCCAGCAACACGTTAATTTGCAGCAGATAGCCAAACAGCAAAAAGGCCGGACCGGAAAGAATAAGCAGACTGGTCAGAAACCAGAGCAGGTTTTTGCGCAGGCCGAGTTTGTCCTGAATAAATCCATAGCAGATTTGAGCAAACAGCGCGGAGACGGAAAGCACGGCATAGATAACGCCCGTATCCCCCGCTTTTAACCCCACTTCCTGGTGGAGCCAGATAGAGAGTAACGAGCCGGAAGATGACCAGGTGACAAAAAAGAAAAACAGTAATGCGCTCAGTAAGGGATAGCTGTGAGAGTGATGCGTTTTCATCATGGCATTCTCGTGTTGGAGTAATGACCCGATGGTAACGTTAACATCCATACTTTCTCATGCTGCCTGATTAAGATTTAAGATGTTAATCACGAAAGTTAACGTTAACATTAAGGAAGTGAGATCGCGATCATAAATTCATAACTGAGGTAAGCATGACTTAACCTGGTCATCAGCCTTCCTTTTACATCAGCGACTTAGTTGTATACCCTCTCACAGAGCATTAACGGAGTAAGAAAATGGCTTCCCTGAAGGACGTCGCAAAGCTGGCAAACGTATCGCTGATGACGGTTTCCCGCGCGCTTAACAGCCCGGAGCGCCTTAAACCGGAAACGCTGGCGCGCGTACAATGGGCTATCGAGCAAACCAGCTACGTTCCCGATCTGTCCGCCAAGAAAATACGCGGCGCGAATGCTTCGCCTAAAACCATAGGCGTGCTGGCGCTCGATACGGTCACGACACCTTTTTCGGTGGAGATTACGCTGTCCATTGAAGAGACGGCCAGGATGCACGGCTGGAATAGCTTCGTCATGAATATGTTTGCTGACGACAATCCGGATGCCATTGTCGATCTTCTGCTCTCCCACCGGCCTGACGGGATTATCTACACCACGATGGGGTTACGTCAGGTTCCTCTTCCTGCCAAGCTGCTCACCCTCCCCTGCGTGCTGGCCAACTGTGAGAGTGTCGGTGAAAAGGTCGCCAGCTATATCCCGGATGATGAACAGGGGCAGTACGCCGCCGTCAGGGCATTACTCGCAGAAGGCTATCGGCAGCCCCTGTGTCTGCATTTACCTGTGGGCCATCTGGCCACAACCCGGCGCCGTCAGGGGCTTGAACGCGCCTGCCGTGAAGCCGGAATCGACCCGGACAGCCTGGAACATGCGTATATGGCGCACGGGGATGAGCATTATCGTGATATTCCGACCGCATTGCTGGCGCGCATCCGGAAGGGCATCCCGCGGTTTGATTCCGTTATCTGCGGTAACGATCGTATCGCGTTTATGGTGTACCAGACGCTGCTGGCGCAAGGGCTTCGCATCCCTGAAGATGTCGCGGTTATCGGCTATGACAATATGGTGGGCATTGGCGAGCTGTTTTTGCCGCCTCTTTCAACGGTTCAGTTGCCCCACTACGAAATTGGTCGCCTGAGCGCCCTGCACATTATTAACGGTGAACAACACCGGGAAACGACGCGCGTTGAAAGTCCATTTTTAATGCGTGATTCCATTGCGCGCGCCATGTGACTACCGCTTTTTGTCGTTGATGGAAAAAGAAGGGGGTATGAAGGCAGCATACCCCCTTCTTTTGTCAGCCAATGGCACGATTTGTCACACTCTTTTCTGTCATTTAACAACCCGAATGAATACCGCATAAACAATTGTTTTTATTGGCAATAAACTGCAATTTTCTTTTTAAAAATGGTGATATTGCCTCTCCTGTGCTCCATGTCACAAAACAGTAAACAAATTAACCATTGAGCCCCGTGACAAAAGGCTCTATATTGGCGGCGTTTTTTTCAGGCCCCATCTGTTTTTTAACTTTTTATTCAATCGTGGCTCATAGCGAAGCGGCGGTTGTAGGAGTGATATGATGACGGATAAAGTCCGTATTGACACCGTAGATGCCCACAAAAGCAACGAAACCTATCTGGCCCGTCAGGCCGAGTTTGAATCTAACGTCAGGAGTTATCCGCGCAAACTGCCTTTAGCGATTACTAAAGCAGAAGGCGTGTGGATCACCGATGCAGATAATAAAGAATACCTTGACTGTTTAGCAGGCGCAGGGACCCTTGCGCTTGGCCATAACCATCCTGATGTGCTGAAAAGCATCCAAAATGTCATTACCAGCGGCTTGCCGTTACACACTCTGGATCTGACTACGCCTCTGAAAGACGCGTTTTCTGAATATCTGCTCTCTCTGCTGCCTGGTCAGGGCAAAGAGTACTGCCTGCAGTTCACCGGTCCATCCGGTGCCGACGCCGTTGAAGCGGCGCTGAAGCTGGCGAAAAAAGTGACCGGCCGTAGCGGTATCATCAGCTTCTCTGGCGGTTACCACGGCATGACCCACGGCGCACTGTCCGTGACCGGTAACCTGTCTCCGAAAGAAGCTGTTGACGGTATGATGCCAGAAGTGCAGTTCATGCCTTACCCGCACGAGTACCGCTGCCCGCTGGGTATCGGTGGTGAAGCGGGCGTGAAAGCGCTGACTTACTACTTCGACAACCTGATCAACGACGTTGAAAGCGGCGTGCGTAAACCTGCCGCGGTGATCCTGGAAGCCGTTCAGGGCGAAGGCGGCGTGAACCCGGCTCCGGCTGAGTGGTTGCAGCGCATTCGTAAAGTGACTCAGGAACACGGCATTCTGCTGATCCTCGACGAAGTTCAGGCTGGCTTTGCCCGTACCGGTAAATTCTTCGCCTTCGAACACGCAGGCATCGAGCCAGACATCATCGTGATGTCTAAAGCGGTTGGTGGCGGTCTGCCGCTGGCCGTGCTCGGTATCAAAAAGCAGTTCGACGCATGGGCGCCAGGCCACCACACCGGTACTTTCCGCGGCAACCAGCTGGCAATGGCAACCGGCCTGACGACGCTGAAGATCCTGAAAGACCAGAACATCGCGGGCAAAGTGGCTGCACAGGGCGAATGGCTGAAAGGCCAGCTGAAAGAGATGGCAAAACGTTATCCGGTCATCGGTCACGTGCGCGGTCTGGGCATGATGATCGGTATCGAGATCGTTAAGCCACACGAAGCTGCTGACCATATGGGCTGCTTCCCTGGCGACGGCGAGCTGTCTGCGCTGATTCAGAAGAAGTGCTTTGAAGCCGGTCTGATTCTGGAGCGCGGTGGTCGTAACGGTATCGTTCTGCGCCTGCTGCCTTCCCTGCTGATCAGCGACGAAGAACTGAAAATCTTCCTGGATAAATTCGAGCAGGCACTGCTTGCTGCGGGCGTTCGCCCGGCGTAACCGGAGTAGTAGATTACGATGTCAGATTCAAACCCAATTTTGTTCTCCTCTGCGCAGAGCATTGAAGCTTACCAGCAGGCGATTGAACAAAGCACTCAGGCTGTGATGCAGTGGCTGAAGCAGCCTGAGATGTACCAGGGCAAAACGGTCGCGGAGCTGCGCGACCGTATTAAGCTGGATTTCACCCCGAAAGGGCTGGGCAACGAAGCGGCAATTGAACGCGCCGTGGAGTTCTTCCTGAAAGACAGCTTGTCCGTTCATCACCCGCAGTGTGTGGCGCACCTGCACTGCCCAAGCCTGGTGGTAAGCCAGGCGGCGGAAGTGCTGATCAACGCCACTAACCAGAGTATGGACTCCTGGGATCAAAGCCCGTCCGCAACCATTATTGAGATCAAACTGATCGAGTGGCTGCGTACCCGCGTGGGTTATCAGGCTGGCGACGCGGGTGTCTTCACCAGCGGCGGTACCCAGAGCAACCTGATGGGTCTGATGCTGGCGCGTGACGCATTCTTCGCGCGTCAGGGCCACTCCGTTCAGCAGGACGGTCTGGTGGGCGATCTGCGCAAAATTCGCGTGCTGTGCTCCGAAAACGCGCACTTCTCCGTGCAGAAAAACATGGCGCTGATGGGCCTGGGCTATCAGTCCGTAGTGCAGGTGAAAACCGACGAGTTCTCCCGCATGGATCTGACCGATCTGGCGGCGAAAATCGAGCAGTGCAACGCGAACGGGGAGCAGATTCTGGCCATCGTCGCGACGGCAGGTACTACCGATGCCGGTGCTATCGATCCGCTGCGTGCCATTGCTGAACTGGCGGCGAAGCAGAACATCTGGGTACACGTTGACGCGGCCTGGGGCGGCGCGCTGCTGATGTCCGATCAGTATCGTCACTACCTGGACGGCATCGAGCTGGTGGATTCCGTCACCCTGGACTTCCACAAGCAGTTCTTCCAGACCATCAGCTGCGGCGCGTTCCTGCTGAAAGAAGCGCGTCACTATGAGCTGATGCGCTATCAGGCGGCCTACCTGAACTCTGAGTTCGACGAAGAAGCGGGCGTGCCTAACCTGGTGTCCAAATCTCTGCAGACCACCCGTCGTTTCGACGCGCTGAAGCTGTGGATGAGCCTGGAAGCGCTGGGTCAGGAGCAATACGCGGCGATCATCGATCACGGCGTAACGCTGGCGCAGCAGGTTGCGGCCTACGTGAAAGAGCAGCCTGCTCTGGAACTGGTTATGCAGCCACAGCTGGCAAGCGTGCTGTTCCGCTTCCGTGGCCAGGTGCAGATGGACGACGCGGGCATCGCCCTGCTGAACCAGAAAATTGGTGATGCGCTGCTGGAATCCGGCCGTGCAAACGTCGGTGTGACCGAGCATAACGGCATCACCTGCCTGAAGCTGACTCTGCTGAACCCAACCGTGACGCTGGAGAATATCAAAATCCTGCTGTCGCTGGTTGAGCGCACCGCGCAGGAAGTTCTCGCGAAGTAATACAAAACCCCTCTTCCGACGGAAGAGGGGTTATCTTTATACGCCTGCCCACCACATTCTGATTTTCAATCCCCAGTAGCTCGTCCAGCCCGTTGTGGTACTGACTACTTTCCCCTTTGACACAATCACCAGCGTCGGCGTTACGCTCACTTGCCACTGCTGCGACACGGCACCGTTTGCATCGTTAATCACCGGCATACTCAGGTTTTTCTTTTCAGCCCAGCGAGCGAGCTTTGCATCGTCACCGGAGCGCATGGCAATGCTTACGACATTACCGCCCTCTTTTGCCAGCTTATCGACCGCAGGTGTCGTATAACGACAGATGCTGCACCAGGTTGCCCAGACGTAAATCAGCAGGGGGCGCTCCTTGCTGAGCGCCGCGATATCGTGAATGTTACCGTCGATGCTCTGCATAGGCGTTGCGCTAAAGCTAGCGGGTAATGACGGCTTTCGGTATTGATCCACGCCCCACATGACCGCCAGCGTAAGCAGAATGAGTATGATCCCTTCCCGCGCCCAGCGGCGCAGGCGACTCAATTTACGGTTATCCATCATGACCTCTCGATTTAACGGAGGTCATCTTAGCGGGCTATTCGGCGTCATGCTGTAAAGAAGTGTCGCGTCACTTTATTCCGGGGTATAGCCGTAGTTGTAATGGCTATAACCCGAGTGGTAATAGAACGCAGCGGATTTCACAATATCATTGAGAATCGCGCCTTCAACCTGGGCGCCCATCTGCTGCAGACGCTTCCGACAGTTTTCGATCTCTTTGACGCTGGTTTTACCGAAACGGGCAACCAGCAACGTGGTTGCCGCGGCTCTGGCGACGAGTAACGCATCCGTTACGGCCAGCACCGGTGGCGTGTCAACAATCACGATGTCGTACTCTTTGTCTATTCGCGACATTACCGTCTGGAAGCGCTCATTCATGAGCAGCTCGACAGGATGTGAAGGCTGAGGCCCACAGGTCAAGACATCAAAGCCACCTTTCTCGAAGCGTTGAATCGCATCCTGCCACTCTACGCTTCCCCCCAGCACGCTGGACAAGCCATGCTGGTTGTTCAGTTTGAAAATATTGTGAACATATCCCTTGCGCATATCCGCATCAATAAACAGTACCCGTTGACCTGCCTGAGCGGCAATCGACGCCAGCGAGGTGCTCACCAAAGTCTTTCCGCAGTCCTGCGAAGGGCCTGAAATCACCACTATCCGATTAACGGCATTCATCATGGTAAAATGCAGACTGGTGCGTAACCCGCGCACCGCCTCGACAAATATATCCGCCGGACGGTCAACGGGCGGGAAAGGTACGTTTGACGTCCTGTGCTTCCAGTGGGAAGCAAACAGCGTCCTTCTGCGTAAATGCGTTTTTTTCCATAGCCACACTGAACGCGGGAGCGTAGCCAGAAGAGGCATTCCCTGCGCTTCCAGCTGTTCAGACGAGGTGATGCCCCGTTTAAACGCAGAGCGCACCAACACCGTTCCTGCAGAGAGCATCAATCCCACCAGCATACCGAACACAATGATAATCACTTTGTGCGGTTTGACGGGTCCAGGCTGCGTTACTGCAGGGTCAATGATCCGCACGTTTCCGATGGCGCTGGAGCGCGAGATATTCAGCTCCTGCTGACGCGTCAGCAGCTGCAGATAGATGGTGCGCCCGGACTCAACGTCACGGCTTAAACGCAAAATTTCCTGCTGTGTAGAAGGCATGGATGAGACACGGTTATTCAGACGCGTACGTTCCTGCTCCAGGGTCTGTTTTTTTT
Organism: Enterobacter cloacae complex sp. P47BA; assembly: GCF_014930485.1. NCBI lineage: Bacteria > Pseudomonadati > Pseudomonadota > Gammaproteobacteria > Enterobacterales > Enterobacteriaceae > Enterobacter > Enterobacter cloacae complex sp. P47BA. The sequence continues at coordinate 12,147 of NZ_JADBRF010000005.1, forward strand.
CCCGTAATGCGCGGTAGGTTGGGTGATCCTTTTTGAAAAGCTGAGAAACTTCTGCTTCGCGGAACGTCAGCTCGTTAAGCTGATTTTCCACATTAACAACCTGATCGAGAACCGTCTTCGCCTCAAGGGATAGATCGACAGAATCGCGCTGCTCTCTGTAGGCGTTCAGTCGTGCTTCGGCTTCATCCAGTTCGCGCCTGATTTTAGGTAATTGGTCCTGTAAAAACGTCAGGCTGCGGGTATCTTTAGCTTCCTGGCGCGCAATATTCTGGCTGAGATAATTTTCAGCAATGGTGTTGAGCACCACGGCGATCTTGTCAGGGTCCTCGCCCGTCAGCGTTAAGCTGATAATTCCGCTCTGCTTCGCCGACTCAGAAACAATGAGTCGGCGCTGAAGGGCGTTAATTGCTTCAAGCTTTGTGACGGTTTTGAGGGCAAACCGGGTGCCTGGTGCCGCACTGAGCGAGGTGACAAGCAGCGTTACTCCGTCTTTAACCAGCGTTTTCCCAACAACGCCATCAGCCTCAAGCGTATTTCCTTCGAGGTGATACCGACCCTGCTCCTGAACGGTCAGTAAAAGTTCCTGTGGCTTGTCTTCCAGAAGAGGAAGGGTAAGCGCGCCAATTGTCAGTTCACCGGCTTTACGCCCTCGTTCCAGCAGCGGCCCAATGACGGGCAGCACGCGCCGTTTGACGCTGTACGTTAGCCCCAGCTTATCAACGGTTTCTCCCAGAATCATCCGCGACTTGAGCAGCAAGAGTTCGGGCGCAACATCAGGTGAAAGATCGGTACCAAACTGGTTTAAGCTTTTGAGCAACGAGTTGTCCTGCTTCGCTTCTATCTGCACAAGGGCATCAGCCTGATAGATCGGTGTGACGCTATACGCATAGATCCCGGCGCATACGGTGAACAGGAGCGTGATGCACGCTATCATTACCCGATGATCAAACATCTCAGCCAACAGCTGAATGAGATCAATTTCTTTATCATGCGGTGTCGCAGCACCAAATTTGTCTGATTTATGAGACGACATTACTGCTTCATTCCTTGTTGACGCAAACGACGAGCCCATTCCTGACTGGCTTTTCCTAACTGCTCGAAAACATATTCGAAGGCTTCCCGGCTTTTGCGATACGGGTCGGGAATGTCCTTTGTTTCCAGCCACTGACCAAACAACAGCGATTTCCCCCGATTCTCCGGCGCCACTGAGGCAATAAAACGGAGATGCTCTGGCTCCATCACCAGAATCAAATCGGATTTTTGTAACAGAAAACGTGTGACCTTACGCGCCACGTGACCTTCCAGCGAAACGCCATGACGTAAGGCGACTGCCTTTGCAGTCGCATCCGCCGGGCGTCCTTCAAGCCCGAAAATACCTGCCGAGGTCACCTGCGCGTCGGGTAGCTGCTGGCGCAACAGCCGCTCACCCATCGGTGAACGGCAAATATTGCCGGTGCAAACCACGAGAATTGAATTGAACATTATTGCGGCCACGACCTGATGTAACGGACGGTTTCGGTCAGGTCATGTACGCCACTGATGGTGGGTACCAGCTGGGCGATCACACGATTCCAGCGTGAAAGCGGTGCCGTCGTGACATAGACAATGTCGTACGGTTCCAGCTCGAATTCTGTGCTCAGCACCATGGCTGAGGCATCTTCCGCATTGAGTTGATAGATGTTGGCGATTTTATCTTTCTCGCCTTTTCGTGAAACCGGGCGAATAACAAAAATCCCGGTTGCATCGGCCATATTCTGGTTCAGCCCGCCTGCATTCCCCAGGGCTTCGGCCAGCGTCATGCCGCTACGATCCATCTTAAGGGTGCTCTGTTTAACCACCTCGCCCATCACAAACACTTTCAGCGCGTCGTTCCGGGGAACAAACAGGATATCGCCCGGATAAAGCAGCTTATTTTGGGTTAAATCGCCATGTTGCATGAGAGCATAGAGTGAAAGGCGCGAGTCCTGGCCATCATGCGTGAGCACGACGTTACGCCAGTCGGCATCCGCAGAGAGACCGCCCGCGGCGTTCACCGCATCCATTACCGTCAATGGAATATTGGTTATTGGCTGCTGGCCCGATTTCTCAACCTCTCCGGTGATATAGGCTTTTTGAGAACGGAAGGAGGCAACGCTGACGTCCACCTGAGGGCTCTCAATGACCTCATCCAGCCGCGCGGTGATCTCCTCACGTACCTGCGAAACCGTTTTGCCCGCCACTTTCAGCTTGCCGACGTAGGGGTAGAAAAGCGTACCATCGGCGTTAACCCAGTTACCCGCGTCGCTCGCGCTACGGTACTGCCCTGCGGGCGTCGTGAGTTCAGGGTGATCCCAGACGGTGACCGTCAAAATGTCCCCTGAGCCAATGCGGTATTCCCAGTTTTTGAGCTGCTCATCCAGAGTAGGATTTGCCTGAGATTTAGAAACGGGTGGGCGCAGTTTTTCAATCAATCCAGGGGTTAAAGGAAAAACTTCCACGCGTTTGTCCAGCGGATCGTTAATTTCCTCACCGGTAGTGACTTTTTTCCCGGAAAGACTTAAGTTCTGGCCTGGTGAAAATACACATCCTGTTAGCTGGCTGAGCGTCAGAAAGGACAGTAAAAGAGCAGTTGTATTTTTCATTTATATAAAATGTTGATTTATCGTTGCGCTGGGTAGTTAACTCGCAAAAGAAAGCAAGCAAGCCCTTGAAATATCGTTATTTATTATTTCACCGTGATACTGTAAAACACACGTTCGCTGTCGTTTAAAAAGTTAAAAAACAGCGCACAATTGCGCAAGAAAACGGAGAGTAATAATACTTTATGCGCCGCGATATTAAATGTTATCCCTTACGAAAGCATTCGCTTAACGGTGCTATTTTGACGTATAAACTTATTTTCAGAATAGATTAATAAAATAATAAAAATAACAAATATTCCGCACAATCAACATTCACCGCAATGATGAGCATCACCGCTATCGACTACCCAAACCCCTCCACTTTTGTTACATTTTTTATCAAACGCATCATGCTTTGATACTTAAAATAGACCGTCTGTCTTGTGCTGTGTGCCCTGCAGACGAAAGTCTCTGAAACAATATCACTGGAGAAAAAATGGCTAAGCGTAAATTGCTGCTTCTGAGTGTATTACTGTCTCTGGCGGGCTCCGCGTTTTCTGCCCCGCAAACCGCCGCTGCGCCATCGGGCATCAAGGCCTATGAAGAACAAGAGTTCATCGCCGATTTCACGAAGTTTAAAATCGGCGATACGGCACCGGCGCAGTATCAAACGCCGGAGTACACCATTAAACAGTACCAGCTGCGTAACCTTCCGGCACCGGATGCCGGTACCCACTGGACCTACATGGGCGAAAACTACGTCCTGATTGGCGATGCAGATGGCAAAATCTACAAAGCCTACAATGGAGATATTTTCTATCATCGCTGATACGATCGTAATCCGTCCGTGTCAGGAGAGCGACCGCCCTTTCCTGCGTACGCTCTACCTCCACGCCCGGCGTGAAGCCTGGCCGTGGCTGGACAGTTCTGCTTGGCAGCTTGAAGATTTTGACGCGGCAACCCTGGACGAAGAGATTTGGGTGGCGGAGCAGGATGGGCACCGACTTGGCTTCGCCTCAGTCTGGACGAACGATAATTTTCTGCACAACCTGTTTGTCGACCCGCAGTATCAGAGCCTGGGCGTCGGACATGTGTTGCTTGAGCACGTACAGAAGACGTTTACCAGCACGGGCTCACTCAAGTGTCTGGTGAAAAATACGCGGGCTATTACGTTTTACCAGCGGCACGGCTGGCACATTGAGGCGACGGGGAATTCTCCTGAGGGAGAGTACTATCTTATGCATTACCGGCTTGGGTAAAGTCAGGTGGCGCTTCGCTTACCTGACCTACAAAATCGTATTTCGTAGGCCGGGTAAGGCGAAACCGCCACCCGGCAATCCAGCGCTGGGGGGTTACACCGCGCGGAAGGCGATTTCACCCGGGATCACTTCACCCTGCCAGTACAGCTGCGCCGCAACGCGCCCCGCCAGCTGGCGGTACATCTCAGCGAACTCGCTGTCTGGACGGCTGACGACCGTCGGCTTCCCGCTGTCCAGATCTTCACGCAAGGAAATATGCAGCGGCATCTGCCCCAGCAGCTGGGTGTGATACTGCGCTGCCAGTTTTTCCGCCCCACCCGTACCAAAGATAGGCTCATGGTGTCCGCAGTTGCTGCAGATGTGCATGCTCATGTTCTCGACGATGCCGAGCACCGGCACTTCCACTTTCTCGAACATCACGATGCCTTTTTTGGCGTCGATCAGCGCGATATCCTGCGGCGTGGTGACCACAACGGCCCCCGTTACCGGGATGTTCTGCGCCAGCGTCAGCTGAATGTCACCGGTGCCCGGCGGCATGTCCAGCACCAGATAATCCAGATCCGGCCACATCGTTTCCTGCAGCATCTGCAGCAGCGCTTTGCTGGCCATCGGGCCGCGCCAGACCATGGCGTTATCGTCGGTCACCAGGTAACCGATGGAGTTGGTCGCCAGACCGTGCGCCACGATCGGCGCCATATGCGTGCCGTCCGGCGAGGTTGGACGCTGATTTTCCGCACCCAGCATGTTTGGAATAGACGGACCGTAGATATCGGCATCCAGAATACCGACCTTTGCCCCTTCCGCCGCCAGCGCGAGCGCGAGGTTAACGGCGGTAGAGGATTTACCCACCCCACCCTTACCTGAACTCACGGCGATGATGTTTTTCACCCCGTTGACGCCCGGCTGATTTTTCACACGCTTCAGCGTGGCAATGCTGTGGCTCAGCTTCCAGTCAATCGCTTTCGCACCGGTAATGCGCAGCAGCTCGGCGCTGGTCTGCTCTTTCAGCGTATCAAAGGCGCTGGTCCAGACGAACGGCATCTGCACTTCAACGTGCAGCGTATCGTCCAGCCATGCGACGTGGTGCAACGCTTTCAGCGTAGTGAGGTTATGCTTCAGGGTTGGATGCTGAAAGTTAGCCAGCGTCCCGGCGACCATTGCTCGTAAGGCTTCCGGTGATTTGGCCTGGGATTGAGAACTCATCCCGACTCCTTTGTTCTTGTGAATAAGACCTTAGACAAACAAGTTTACCTGAAAGGCCGTGGTTTGTGCTTACTTAATAATGCCCCTTTTGGTAATATCGAAAACCCTTTTCACAGTTAAAAGAAGTAATGCCTACTATGACTCAAGTCGCGAAAAAAATTCTGGTAACGTGCGCCCTGCCGTACGCCAACGGCTCAATCCACCTCGGCCACATGCTGGAGCATATCCAGGCTGATGTCTGGGTCCGTTACCAGCGAATGCGCGGCCACGAGGTTAACTTCATCTGTGCGGACGATGCCCACGGCACGCCGATTATGCTGAAAGCGCAGCAGCTGGGGATTTCCCCGGAGCAGATGATTGCCGAAATGAGTCAGGAGCATCAGACCGATTTTGCTGGCTTTGACATCAGCTATGACAACTATCACTCCACGCACAGCGACGAAAACCGCGAGCTGTCGGAGCTGATCTACACCCGTCTGAAAGAGAACGGTTTCATCAAAAACCGCACTATCTCTCAGCTGTACGATCCGGAAAAAGGCATGTTCCTGCCGGACCGTTTCGTCAAAGGCACCTGTCCAAAATGTAAATCCCCGGATCAGTACGGCGATAACTGCGAAGTCTGCGGCGCGACCTACAGCCCGACCGAACTGATTGAGCCCAAATCTGTGGTATCCGGCGCCACACCTGTGATGCGTGATTCCGAGCACTTCTTCTTCGACCTGCCGTCCTTCAGCGAAATGCTGCAGGCGTGGACCCGCAGTGGCGCGCTGCAGGAGCAGGTGGCGAACAAGATGCAGGAGTGGTTCGAATCCGGCCTGCAGCAGTGGGATATCTCCCGCGATGCGCCGTACTTTGGCTTCGAAATCCCGAATGCGCCGGGCAAATATTTCTACGTCTGGCTGGATGCGCCAATCGGCTACATGGGCTCCTTCAAGAACCTGTGCGACAAGCGGGGCGACACCGTCAGCTTCGACGAATACTGGAAGAAAGACTCTACCGCCGAGCTGTACCACTTCATCGGCAAAGACATTGTTTACTTCCACAGCCTGTTCTGGCCGGCCATGCTGGAAGGCAGCAACTTCCGCAAGCCGACCAACCTGTTCGTACACGGCTACGTCACGGTGAACGGCGCGAAAATGTCCAAGTCCCGCGGGACGTTCATCAAAGCCAGCACCTGGCTGAACCACTTCGACGCGGACAGCCTGCGCTACTACTACACCGCGAAGCTCTCTTCCCGCATCGATGATATCGACCTGAACCTGGAAGATTTCGTGCAGCGCGTGAACGCAGACATCGTGAACAAGGTGGTGAACCTGGCGTCCCGTAACGCGGGCTTTATCGCCAAGCGCTTTGACGGCGTAATGGCCGCTGAGCTGGCGGACCCTGCCCTTTACCAAACCTTCACCGACGCGGCAGCCACCATTGGCGAAGCCTGGGAAACGCGCGAGTTCGGTAAAGCAGTGCGTGAAATCATGGCGCTGGCTGACCTGGCTAACCGCTATGTGGACGAGCAGGCGCCGTGGGTTGTCGCTAAACAGGAAGGCCGCGATGCCGATCTGCAGGCCATCTGCTCCATGGGCATCAACCTGTTCCGCGTACTGATGACGTACCTGAAGCCGGTTCTGCCGCAGCTGGCAGCCCGCGCTGAAGCGTTCCTGAATACCGAACTGACCTGGGATGCAATGGCGCAGCCGCTGCTCGGCCACAAGGTGAACACCTTTAAGGCGCTGTATAACCGCATCGAGATGAAGCAGGTTGAAGCGCTGGTCGAAGCCTCTAAAGAAGAGGTGAAAGCGGCTGCAGCACCGGTAACCGGCCCGCTGGCGGACGATCCGATTCAGGAAACCATCACCTTTGATGATTTCGCTAAAGTCGACCTGCGCGTGGCGCTGATTGAAAACGCAGAATTCGTGGAAGGCTCTGACAAGCTGCTGCGCCTGACGCTGGATCTCGGCGGCGAGAAGCGCAACGTCTTCTCCGGCATCCGTTCTGCCTACCCGGACCCGCAGGTGCTGATCGGCCGTCAAACCGTGATGGTCGCTAACCTGGCGCCGCGCAAAATGCGCTTCGGCATTTCCGAGGGGATGGTGATGGCAGCAGGCCCTGGCGGGAAGGATATCTTCCTGTTAAGCCCAGACGAAGGCGCGAAGCCGGGCCAGCAGGTGAAATAACAAAAAAGCCGGAGATAATCTCCGGCTTTTTTTATGGTTTCGGATGATGCACCCGATGGGTCAGCCCGCGCAGGAAATTACGCAGAAACTGGTCGCCGCACTCGCGGTAATTTTTGTGGTCCGGCGCGCGCATCATGGCAGTGATTTCCGGCATCGACACGCGGTATTTCTGCTCGGTCATGATCGCCTGGATATCGTCCGTTTTCAGCGAGAAGGCGATACGCAGCTTTTTCAGCACCGTGTTGTTGTTCACGCGACGCTCCAGCGCCAGCTCGGGCGCGGAGTCATCTTTTCCACGTTTATCGTAAATCAGCCCGTTCAGAAAACCCGACAGAATGATGTCCGGGCAGCGGACGAAGCCCTCTTCGTCCTCTTTGGTCATCCAGGTATCAAAATTTGCAGACGTGGATTCCATGTCGGACAGCGCAAGAATGCGCACCATGTCGTTATTGTTTGCTTTCAGGGTGTAGCGCAGGCTACGAAGAATATCGTTACTTAGCATAGAGCCTTCGAATGTCGATGATGCAATGGCGCGCAGTGTACCAGTTTTACAGGCCAATCGCCTCTTTCAAACTTTTCAGATAGCGGCGGCTGACGGGGACGGTCTGCCCGGCGCGCAGCACCAGCTCGGCCTGGCCGTTATCTTCCAGACGGATCTCCTTCAGGTGCGCCATGTTCACCAGATACTGACGGTGACAGCGAATCAGCGGCGTACGGCTCTCCAGCGTGCGCAGGGTCAGCTCGGTAAACCCTTCGTTCCCTTCCGCGCTGGTGACAAACACCCCGCTCAGGCGGCTGCTGATAAAGGCCACATCATCCATTTGCAGCAGATAAATCCGGCTGTGCCCGGTGCAGGGGATAAATTTCAGCGGCTGCTGGTTCTCCGGCAGCAGCGTAACGTCCTGGACGGTTCGCTCCTGGCGTAAGCGGGTGAGCGTTTTTTCCAGCCGCTTCTCTTCAATCGGCTTGAGTAAATAATCGAAAGCGTGCTCCTCAAAAGCCTTAACGGCATATTCGTCGAACGCCGTCAGAAACACGATGTAGGGACGATGCGCCGGGTCGAGCATGCCGACCATCTCCAGCCCGCTGATGCGCGGCATCTGAATGTCGAGGAACAGCACGTCCGGGCGCAGCTTGTGCACCGCACCGATGGCCTCAATGGCGTTGGCGCACTCCCCCACAATCTCAATGTCTGGCTGCTCCTGCAGCAGAACGCGCAGGTTTTCCCGTGCCAGCGGCTCGTCATCCACAATCAGCACTCTTAACATGCGTTTTCCTCCAGCGGCAGTCGAACGGTAATACGGGTAAAACGGTCAGGCTCGCAGGCGACGGTAATGCCACAGTCGTCGCCAAAATGGGCGCGCAGACGTTTATCAACCAGGCTCATCCCTAATCCGCCCGAAGCGGAAGGCTGGTACAGCCCGGCGTTATCTTCAATATCCAGCACCAGATGGTGGTTAAAACGGCTGGCGGCAATGATTATCTCCCCTCTCCCCAGCAGCTGCGAGGTACCGTGCTTGATGGCGTTCTCCACAATAGGCTGCAGGGTAAAGGCCGGGAGATGTTGATACGCCAGCTCGTCCGGAACGGAGAGCGACACCTGCAGGCGGGACTGAAACCGCGCCTGCTCAATTTGCAGATAGGCATTCACGTGCTCAATTTCATCGGCGAGGGTAACGATCTCTGACGGGCGCTTCAGGTTTTTACGGAAAAAGGTCGACAAAAACTGCACCAGCTGCGCGGCCTTATCGCTGTCGCGGCGGATCACCGCTTTGAGCGTGTTGAGGGCATTAAACAGGAAATGCGGATTGACCTGGGCGTGCAGCAGCTTAATTTCAGACTGCGTCAGCAGGGCTTTCTGTCGTTCATACTGCCCGGCCAGAATTTGCGCGGAAAGAAGCTGGGCGATACCCTCCCCCAGCGTGCGGTTTATGGAGCTGAACAGACGGTTTTTCGCCTCATACAGCTTGATGGTGCCCATCACCCGCTGATTTTCCCCGCGCAGCGGAATGACGAGCGTGGAGCCCAGCTTGCACTGCGGATGCAGCGAGCAGCGGTAAGGCACTTCGTTACCGTCGGCATACACTACTTCGCCGGTTTCAATGGCGCGCAGCGTATAGGTCGACGAGATCGGTTTGCCCGGCAGGTGGTGATCGTCTCCGGTGCCGGTAAACGCCAGCAGCTTTTCGCGATCGGTAATGGCCACCGCACCGATATCCAGCTCTTTATAAAGTACCTGCGCGACCTTCATGCTGTTCTCTTCGTTAAACCCCTGACGCAGGATCCCTTCGGTCGAGGCGGCAACCTTCAGCGCCGTGGCGGAAAAGGCCGAGGTGTACTTCTCAAACATGGCGCGCTTGTCGAGCAGAATACGCATAAACAGCGCCGCGCCGACGGTGTTGGTCACCATCATCGGGGCGGCAATACTGCTGACCAGGTGCAGCGCATCCTCGAACGGGCGGGCAATCAGCAGAATGATCGCCATCTGCGCCATTTCAGCCACAAAAGTAATGGCCCCGGCGGTAAACGGGCTAAACACCTTGTCCGGGCGACCGCGCTTAATCATATAGCTGTGCACCAGGCCACCAAGCAGCCCTTCGACGATCGTCGAGATCATGCAGCTGAGCGCCGTCATCCCGCCCATGGAATAGCGATGCAGCCCGCCGGTTAAACCGACAAGGCCACCGACGACCGGGCCGCCCAGCAGCCCGCCCATCACCGCGCCGATGGCGCGCGTATTAGCAATAGAGTCTTCGATGTGGAGGCCGAAGTAGGTCCCCATGATGCAAAAAATAGAGAAGGTGACGTAGCAGAGCAGCTTGTGCGGCAGGCGTACGGTGACCTGCATCAGCGGAATGAAAAGACGCGTTTTGCTCATCAGCCAGGCAATGACCAGAAACACGCACATCTGCTGAAGCAACAGCAGCACCAGGTTAAACTCGTACATACTCAAAACCGCACACGCTAAAAAACGCGTAACATACACGGATGCGGCTGAACTTTCTTTGAAGCACCCCAAAAAAGCGCAAAATCGTGTCCGTTATCACATCTTTTTCTGCACATCGTGCATGGTTCGCATTATTTGTTTAAAAATTAATCAATTCTTCCTGGTTCGGCAAAGTGGGTCTACAGTTAAGCTGGGGACGCGTAAGCCAGGGGGCAAATATGGCGCTTTACACAATCGGTGAAGTGGCACTCCTTTGTGATATCAATCCCGTTACCCTACGGGCGTGGCAGCGGCGGTATGGATTGCTCAAACCGCAGAGGACGGACGGCGGGCATCGTCTGTTCAACGATGCCGATATCGACCGGATCCGCGAAATCAAAAGCTGGATCGACAACGGGGTGCAGGTCGGGAAAGTGAAGTCCCTGCTGAGCCAGGACGACCCGGACACACAACGCCTCTGGCGCGAGCAGCAGGAAACGCTGCTGCGGCTCCTGCAGGCGGGTAACCTGCAGCGACTGCGCGCCTGGATCAAAGAGCAGGGTCGCGATTATCCGGCGAAAACGCTTATCACCCATCTTTTCATTCCGCTCCGTCGGCGCCTGCAGTGCCAACAGTCTACCCTGCAGGCGCTGCTCAGCATGCTTGACGGGGTGCTGATCAACTATATTGCCGTCTGTCTTGCCTCGGCGAAGAACAAGGCAGGAAAAGATGCGCTGGTGGTCGGCTGGAACGTGCACGATACCACCCGTCTGTGGCTGGAAGCGTGGATCGCCACCCAAAAGGGCTGGCGCGTGGATGTCCTTGCGCACTCGCTGGGGCAGCTCAAACCCGAGTTTTTCGACGGCCAAACCCTGCTGGTCTGGTGTGGCGAAGTGCCGTCCGCCACGCAGCAACAGCTGCTGACGGAGTGGCGTGAGCATGGTTATCCGGTTTATTCCCTTGGCCCGGATGAGCCATAACGGCATTTAATGGTTCATTAACAGCTGCGCTTCACCGTATAATTGTTCCGTTAACAACAGGAGCACATGATGAAGGCAACCAAACTCGCCATTATTACCCTTTTTGTCCTGATGGCCGTAAGCGGTATCGGCGGGGTGATGCTTGCAGGATACTCGTTTATCGTTCGTGGCGGTGTCGGCTGAGGTACAGCGCCAGTCGCTCAAAAAGGCGATCGACAACGATGGCCGCCAGCGCGACCAGTACCGCCCCCTGCACAATATAAGCCGTATTAAACCCGCTTAAGCCGATGATGATCGGCGTTCCCAGCGTATTGGCACCGACCGTGGACGCAATGGTCGCCGTCCCGATGTTAATGATCACCGACGTGCGGATCCCGGCAATAATAACCGGTGCCGCAAGCGGCAGTTCTACCTTGCGCAGCCGCTGCCAGCGGCTCATCCCCATCCCTTCCGCCACGCTTAAAACAGACGCCGGGACCGCCGCAACCCCCGCCAGCGTGCCCTGCAGAACGGGCAACACGCCGTACAGAATCAGCGCAATAATCGCGGGCTGCTGACCAAAACCCATAACCGGCACCGCTATCGCCAGCACCGCCACCGGCGGAAACGTCTGTCCAATGGCCGCAACCGTCTCCACCAGCGGACGAAACTCCCGGCCCGCAGGTCGCGTGACCGCGATGCCCGCCCCTACTCCCAGCACCACCGCGATGACGCTTGAGAGCGCCACCAGCCAGAGATGCGCCAGGGCAAGGTTAATAAAGCTCTCCTGCTGATACACCGGCCGCGGTAGCCCCGGAAAAAGAGTGTTAAACAGCGCCGCGCTGTGAGGCATCAGAAACAATAAGGCGACAAAGAGCGCTACCAGCCAGAGGAGCGGATCACGCAGTGCCTTCACGCGTCACCTCCCCGGCCAGCAGATCGCGAAAATGCAGGCTGCCGCACGGCGCACCCCGGACATCCGCCACGGGCAGGACTTCGCACCGGCGCGCGACAAACGCGGAGAGGGCATCCCGCAGGCTCATCTGCTCCTGTAGCGGTTCCCCGCCGGGCGGTGCATTCTCACGGCGCATATAGTCTCCGACCGTCCGCAGGGAGAGCAGCCTGACGCCCAGCTCGCTGCGGCCAAAAAACTCGCGCACAAAGTCATTCTTCGGGCTGGTCAGCAGCGCAAGCGGCGCGCCCTGCTGCACCACCTCGCCGTGGTCCATCAGCACCAGATGATCGGCCAGGCGCAGGGCTTCATCTATATCGTGCGTCACGAGGACGATGGTTCGACCAAGAATGCGGTGAATGCGGGTCATCTCCGTTTGCAGCGCCCCGCGCGTAACGGGATCCAGCGCGCCAAAGGGTTCATCCATCAGCAGCACCTGCGGGTTAGCCGCCAGCGCGCGCGCCACGCCCACGCGCTGCTGTTGCCCACCGGAGAGCTGGTGAGGATAGCGCTCGCGCAACGCGGGCTCCAGCCCCAGCAAAGACATCAGTTCATCAACGCGGTCAGCGATTTTAGCCCGCGACCATTTCTCCAGCTGCAGCACGGTGGCGATGTTCTGTGCCACCGTCCAGTGCGGAAACAGGCCGATAGACTGAATGGCATAGCCCATTCGGCGGCGCAGCTCCAGCACCGGCAGGCTGCGGATCTCTTCCCCGGCAAAGCGAATTAACCCGCTGTCATGCTCCACCAGCCGGTTGATCATCTTCAGCGTGGTGGATTTTCCCGAGCCCGAAGTGCCAATCAGCACGGAAAATGCCCCCTCGGCAAAGTTCAGGTTCAGATGGCTTGCCGCCGGGCGGCCGGCAAAGGTTTTACTCACATCATGAAATTCAATCATTGGCTCTTCTCCTGAGCAGCGCGAGCCATAAGGCAAACAGGGCGTCGACGACAACCGCCAGCGCAATGGTAGGGACTACGCCTAACAACACCAGATCGAGGGCGCTGCTCAGCAGCCCCTGGAACACCAGCGCGCCAAAGCCGCCCGCTCCAATCAGCGCGGCAATCACCGCCATGCCAACGGTCTGAACCGCTACCACCCGCAGGCTGCGCAGCAGCAGGGGCAGCGCCAGCGGGAGCTGTATCTTCCAGAAACACTGTCGCGCGCTCATCCCCATCGCATGGGCGCTTTCCAGCACATCCGGCGCAACCTGGCTTAAGCCGGCGACTACGCCGCGCACCAGCGGGAGCAGCGCGTACAGCACCAGCGCAATCAGCGCGGGTGTTAACCCCGTTCCGGCGATACCCACCGCGCCCAGCGCGGGAAACGACTTCACCAGCCCGGCCAGGGGGGCAATCAGCAGGCCAAACAGCGCAACGGAGGGAATGGTCTGGATGACGTTGAGCACGGCAAAGATGCTACCCTGACGTGAGGGATGACGGTAACACCACATGCCGAGCGGTATCCCGATCAGCAGCGCCGGGATCAGCGTGCCGAAAAGGATCGTCAGATGTTGCGCCAGGGCATCATCAAATACCTCCTGACGGTTGGCGTACTCTTTTAACAGCGAGAGGTTGTTCAGTTCACCGCTGAACAATAACAGCAGTGGAATAGACCATATCTGCGCATTAAGCACCCAGCGCCAGACAGAACTGGCGATGAGACGACGAATCGCATCGCTGCTGGCCAGTAAACACAAAGCCAGCCAGAGCCACAGGCCGCTGCCTGGCGTAGTTCTCGCCAGCGGACTTTCCGCCGAGGCCATATGCGTTGCCGCCAGCCCCGCGCTCCAGAACAGCGTGATAAAGAGACCTTCCGAGAGCAGCAGCGTCAGCCACTGCGCCGTTCGCCCTTGCCAGAGCGACAGTGCAACCCACGCGGCCAGCGCAGCCGCCAGCCACCACGGCGTGAACGACCATACGTCCCAGAGAGCACGCCCTTCCCCCGACATCAGGCGGTTAGGCGCGACGTTCACAAACGGTAACGCGACCGCCGCGATGGCCACGCAGGCCAACAGCAGCAGTACGCGGTTATGACATTTTATTGGCACAGCCCTTTCCCGTTACTTCACAAGCCCTTGTTGTTTCAGGAAGTCGGCGGCCACTTTTTTGGCATCCAGTCCCTCGACGGCAATGCTGGCATTCAGCTGTTGCAGCGTTTTTTCATCCAGCTTTTCGAAGACCGGTTTGAGCCATTCAGCAATATCCGGGTAGGCTTTCAGTACCGCCTCACGCACAACCGGGGTTGGAGCGTAGATCGGCTGAACGCCTTTTGGATCGGTCAGGGTTTGTAGGCCCAGCGCCGCGACCGGGCCGTCGGTGCCGTAGGCCATCGCCGCGTTAACGCCGGAGGTTTGCTGCGCCGCCGCCTTAATGGTTACCGCCGTATCTCCGCCCGCCAGCGAGAGCAGTTGTGCCTGGTCGAGCTTGAAGTCGTAGGCTTTTTCAAACGCCGGCAGCGCGTCAGGACGCTCGATAAACTCCGCGGACGCCGCGAGCTTAAAGTCGCCCTTCTCTTTCAGGTAGCGGCTGAGATCCGCAAGCGAGGTGAGCTTCCCTTTCTCCGCCACGTCCTTACGCACGGCGATAGTCCAGGTATTGTTGGCCGGGGCCGGGGTCAGCCAGACCAGCTTGTTCTGTTCCGCGTCGAGTTTTTTGACTTTTTCATAGCCAGCTTTGGCGTTTTTCCATGCTGGATCGTTCTCTTCTTTAAAGAAGAACGCGCCGTTGCCGGTATATTCAGGATAGATATCCAGCTCGCCGGAGGTAATCGCGCCGCGCACGACGGGCGTGGTGCCCAGTTGAACTTTATTGACGGTTTTCACGCCGTGGCTTTCCAGCACCTGGAGAATAATATTCCCGAGCAGCGCGCCCTCGGTATCGATCTTTGAGCCCACTTTTACCGGCTCCGCCGCCTGTAACGGCAGGCTTAGCGCCGCGAGTAGCGCCGCAGAAACTACCATCCCCGATTTAATCGTCATTCCGCTATCCTCATTTTTTTGCTGCCTTTTTCAGAGGCTTGAGAGAAAAGCGTAGCTTAAAACGGCGGATTTACCCGGCAAAATGCCTTTTTAGCATAAGGTAAGACGCATCCCCCGATGGACGGGGGATGCAAAGGAGGGAAAGGTTACAGCAGCTCGAACTCGCCTTTATTTACGCGGGCGGAATCCACCCCGATAAAGACGTTAAACTTGCCCGGTTCCGCATCATATTTCATCTGCTGGTTCCAGAACTTCAGCGCATCCACGTCAATCGGGAAGCTGATGGTTTTGGTTTCGCCAGGCTTGAGATTGACCTTCTCAAAGCCGCGCAGCTGCTTCACAGGACGGCTCATCGAGGCGGTGACATCCTGCACGTACATCTGAATCACCGTTGCCCCTTCACGCTTGCCGGTGTTGGTCACCTCGACGCTGGCGGTGACCTTGCCGTCACGCTTCAGGCTCGGCGCCGACATTTTCACCTCAGAGACCTTGAAGGTGGTGTAGCTCAGGCCATAACCAAACGGGTAGAGCGGGCCGTTAGCTTCGTCAAAGTAACGAGACGTGTATTTGTTCGGCTTGTCGGCGTTGTACGGGCGGCCGGTATTCAGGTGGCTATAGTAAACCGGGATCTGCCCGACGGAGCGCGGGAAGGACATCGGCAGCTTGCCCGACGGGTTGTAATCGCCAAACAATACGTCGGCGATGGCGTTACCGCCTTCGGTGCCGGCGAACCAGGTTTCCAGAATGGCGTCAGCCTGCTGGTCCTCTTTCACCAGCGCCAGCGGACGACCGTTCATCAGCACCAGCACCAGCGGCTTGCCGGTCGCTTTCAGGGCGGCGATCAGATCGCGCTGGCTCTGCGGGATGGTAATGTCGGTACGGCTGGAAGCTTCGTGCGCCATACCCTGCGCTTCCCCCACGACCGCGACAACGACGTCAGACTGCTTCGCCGCGTTGACCGCTTCGTCGATCATCTCCTTCGGCGTGCGCGGATCGACCTTCACCGCTTCCTCGTACTGGTTGAGGAAGGTGACGATGTCTTTATCGTCGGTGACGTTCGCCCCTTTGGCGTACACCACTTTGGCGTTTTCACCGACGGCGCTCTTGATGCCGGTCAGGACGGTAACGGACTGATCGGCCACGCCCGCAGCAGACCAGCTCCCCATCACGTCGCGCTTGCTGTCAGCCAGCGGGCCGACCACAGCAATAGTGCCGGATTTTTTCAGCGGCAGCGTGTCGAGGCGGTTCTT
Source organism: Enterobacter cloacae complex sp. P47BA (assembly GCF_014930485.1). NCBI lineage: Bacteria > Pseudomonadati > Pseudomonadota > Gammaproteobacteria > Enterobacterales > Enterobacteriaceae > Enterobacter > Enterobacter cloacae complex sp. P47BA. The sequence goes on from NZ_JADBRF010000005.1 coordinate 28,445, forward strand.
CAGCAGCACCAGGCTTTCGCGCGCCACTTCACGCGCTTCTTTGCGATGCAGGCGGCTTTCGGCGTTAGTATCCGCCGGGTCAGAATCTTTCGGCCCCAGGTGGCTGTACGGATCGTTAAACAGCCCCATGTCATATTTCACGTTCAGCACGTGGCGCGCGGCATCGTCCAGCTCCGCCATCGTTACCTTGCCGCTCTTCACCAGCCCCGGCAGGTATTTGCTGTAGTACTCGTCGCTCATGCTCATGTTGATGCCGGACTTGAGCGCCACGCGCACGGCGTCTTCCGGATCGGACGCCGTGCCGTGCTTGATCAACTCTTTAATCGCGCCGTGGTCGGAAACGGTGATGCCCTTAAAGCCCCACTGGTCGCGAAGGACGTCTTTCAGCAGCCAGGAATCGGAGGTCGCAGGCGTGCCGTTCAGCGAGTTCAGCGCCACCATCACCGCGCCGCTGCCCGCATCCAGCCCTGCCTTGTACGGCGGCATGTAGTCGTTAAACAGGCGCTGTGGGCTCATGTCGACGGTGTTGTACTCTTTACCGCCTTCCACGGCGCCGTAGGCCGCGAAGTGTTTAACGCTGGTCATCACCGAGTAGCGGTCCGCCGGGCTCTTGCCCTGCATCGCTTCCACCATGGTTTTGCCCATCGTGGCCGTTAAATAGGTGTCTTCACCGAAGCCTTCCGAGGCGCGGCCCCAGCGCGGATCGCGCGAGACGTCCACCATCGGTGCCCAGGTCATGTTCAGGCCGTCGTCCGCCGCTTCATAGGCCGACACGCGCCCGACGGTTTTCACCGCGTCGAGGTTAAACGAGGAGGCTAAGCCGAGGCTGATCGGGAAGACGGTGCGCTGGCCGTGCACCACGTCATAGGCGAAGAACAGAGGGATTTTCAGGCGGCTGAGCTGCATCACCTGATCCTGCATGGCGCGGATATCCTGGCGGGTGACGGTGTTAAAAATCGCGCCCACCTGGTTCTCTTTGATCATCTCGCGGATGGCCTCTTTCGGGTTATCCGGGCCAACGCTGATCAGACGCAGCTGGCCGATTTTTTCATCGACCGTCATCTTCTTAAGCAACTCCGTGACAAACGCGTCGCGGGCTTCAGGCGTGAGCGGGTGATTACCAAACAAATCCTCTGCCAGCGCAGGTTGCAGCGCCAGGCTGACGGCGACACCTACAGAACATAGCCATTTCATGTTGTTATTCTCTCTCATCAATAACCGTGGGAAGTACCCGGCCAGACCGTGCGAAAAGCGCAGTGTGCCATAAACCCTCTGAACGTTGCAGGGTTATTCTCTGATTTTTCTCGTGAATACTCGATCGCTGAACAGTTAATCGCGCTATGCTTTACAGCGAGAAATTTGCCCCACCACAAGGAGTGGAAGATGACTTCTGTTCGAACTGACGATAACAAAACATTTATTAACGAACTGTCGCGCCTGGTTGGCTCCTCTCACCTGCTTACCGACCCGGCCAAAACCGCCCGCTACCGTAAGGGTTTCCGCTCCGGCCAGGGCGACGCGCTGGCGGTGGTCTTCCCCGGCACGCTGCTGGAGCTGTGGCGCGTGCTGAGCGCCTGCGTTGCGGCGGACAAAATTATTTTAATGCAGGCTGCCAACACCGGCCTGACCGAAGGTTCCACGCCGAACGGCAACGATTACGATCGCGATATCGTGATTATCAGCACCCTGCGCCTCGACAAGCTGCACCTGCTGGACAAAGGCGAGCAGGTGCTCGCGTTCCCGGGCACCACGCTCTACTCGCTGGAAAAAGCGCTTAAGCCGCTGGGCCGCGAGCCGCACTCGGTGATCGGCTCCTCCTGCATTGGCGCCTCGGTGGTCGGTGGGATTTGCAATAACTCCGGCGGTTCGCTGGTCCAGCGCGGCCCGGCCTATACCGAAATGTCACTTTTTGCCCGCATCGATGAAAACGGCAAGCTGACGCTGGTGAACCACCTGGGCATCGATCTGGGCGTGACGCCGGAACAGATCCTCAGCAAGCTCGACGACGACCGCGTGAGGGACGAAGACGTGCAGCACGACGGTCGCCACGCGCACGACCACGATTACATCACCCGCGTGCGCGATATCGAGGCCGATACCCCGGCGCGCTACAACGCCGATCCGGATCGCCTGTTTGAATCGTCCGGCTGCGCGGGCAAGCTGGCCGTTTTTGCGGTGCGTCTCGACACCTTCCCGGCAGAGAAAAAGCAGCAGGTATTTTACATCGGCACCAATCAGCCTGAGGTCCTGACCGAAATTCGTCGCCATATTCTGGGCGAATTCACCCACCTGCCGGTGGCGGGCGAGTACATGCATCGGGATATTTACGACATCGCGGAGCGCTACGGGAAAGACACTTTCCTGATGATCGATAAGCTTGGCACCGACAAAATGCCGTTCTTCTTCACCATGAAGGGCCGCACCGACGCGATGCTGGAGAAAGTGCCGCTGTTCAGGCCCCACTTTACCGACCGCTTTATGCAGAAGCTGGGCAACGTTTTCCCTGCACATCTGCCGGAGCGAATGAAAACCTGGCGTGATAAGTACGAACATCACCTGCTGCTGAAAATGGCCGGGGACGGGATCGCCGAAGCGCAGAGCTGGCTGACCGAGTTCTTCAGGACGGCTGAGGGTGATTTCTTTGCCTGCACGCCGGAAGAAGGCAGCAAAGCCTTCCTGCACCGCTTCGCCGCGGCGGGTGCCGCTATCCGTTACCAGGCGGTGCATTCCGAAGAAGTGGAAGATATTCTGGCGCTGGATATCGCCCTGCGACGCAACGACACCGAATGGTTTGAGCATCTGCCGCCGGAAATCGACAGCAAGCTGGTGCATAAACTCTATTACGGCCACTTTATGTGCTACGTCTTCCATCAGGACTACATCGTCAAAAAAGGGGTAGATGCTCACGAACTGAAGGAGCAGATGCTCGCCCTGCTGCGCGAGCGTGGCGCACAATATCCTGCGGAACACAACGTCGGGCATCTTTATAAAGCCCCTGACGCCCTTAAGCAGTTTTATCGCGAGAATGACCCTACAAACAGCATGAACCCCGGCATAGGGAAAACAACGCGGAAGAAATACTGGAAAGAGAGTGCAGACGCGGAGCAGCGCATAACGCAAGCGTCTGATTAAACCCTACAGCCAAATTTGAGAGATTGTTTCGCGCGCCTTAATCGTAATAGAGTAGCGGTCTGTCGCCGGAGAAATGTTTCTCCGGCATTCTATAATGAGGAGCAGGCGCATCATGTCGGCTGTTGATGTTTTATCCGAAACCGAACTGGAAGTGCGCGACGCCCTTCCCGATGATGTGCATGCCATCGCCGCCATCTATGCCTGGCATGTGCTTCACGGACGCGCGTCATTCGAAGAAGTCCCCCCCACCATCGACGAAATGCGTCAGCGCATGAAAAGCGTGGCCGAGAACGGTTTACCGTGGCTCATCGCGCTCTATCGCGGCATCGTGGTGGGCTATTGTTACGCCACCCCTTACCGACCGCGTCAGGCCTATCGCTATACCCTGGAAGAGTCGATTTACGTGGATGCCAGCATCACCGGACGCGGTTTTGGCACCGCATTAATGAACGCGCTGATCGCGCGCTGCGAGCAGGGCCCGTGGCGGCAGATGATTGCCGTTGTGGGAGATGGCAATAATAATTCCGGCTCGTTACGGCTGCATAAAAAACACGGCTTTGAGATTGTCGGTCAGCTTCGCAGCGTGGGGTATAAGAAAGGCGACTGGCGGGATACGGTGATAATGCAGCGCCCGCTCAACGATGGGGACTGGACGCTGCCGGAATAAACGTAAAACGGTAACCTGGGTTACCGTTTTTAGTGTTTTCTCCCTCTCCCGTGGGAGAGGGTCGGGGTGAGGGCATCAACGCGCAGAGGGCAATTAGTCGTTTTGCGCCGTCGCCATCTGCTCCGCTTTCTGCTTTTTATAGGTCAATGCCGCAGCCGGAACGGGCTGCACTTTCCCGGTCTCAATCCAGGTCCGCAGGCGGCTCGCATCCGCGAAGTGGGTATATTTCCCGAAGGCATCCATCACCACCAGCGCCACCGGCTTACCGTTAAACACGGTGCGCATCACCAGGCAGTGGCCTGCCGCATTGGTAAACCCGGTTTTGGTTAACTGAATATTCCAGTTCTCGCGGTACACCAGATGGTTCGTGTTGCGAAACGGCAGCGTGTAAGACGGATTCGAGAATGTCGCCATGTCCTCACGCGTGGTGCTGAGCTGGCCGAGCAGCGGATACTGCTTGCTGGCAATCAGCAGTTTTGTCAGATCGCGGGCCGTGGAGACGTTGTTAATCGACAGACCCGTCGGTTCAACAAAATGAGTATTGCTCATCCCCAGCGCTTTGGCTTTGGCGTTCATCGCGCGGATAAAGGCATCGTAACCGCCAGGATAGTGGTGCGCCAGACTTGCCGCCGCACGGTTTTCGGACGACATCAGCGCCAGCAGCAGCATATTTTTACGGCTGATTTCACTGTTCAGGCGCACGCGAGAGTAGATCCCTTTCATCTCCGGCGTGTGGCTGATATCCACTTTCAGCTTTTCGTCCAGCGGCAGGCGAGCATCAAGCACCACCATCGCGGTCATTAATTTGGTTATTGAGGCGATTGGGCGCACCAGGTCCGGGTGGCTGGCGTAAATCACCTTATTGGTGTTGAGATCAACAATCATCGCGCTGCCGGACGCAATTTGCGGCTGGGCAGCAGCGGTGGTCACCGCGGGCGTTTTGGCGACGGCTGGCACGGCAGCGGACGCGCCCAGCAGCAGCGCCAGGTTAAGTAAGGAGACACGAAATTTCAGCATGGTGAGACTTCTGATAATTATTCACGCACGTAATGACGTACACCGCCTGTGTCGACGGATAAACACAGGCTGGCTTCGGCATCATAGCGGTCACCGTGCATTGTCGCCAGCGGAGAATCGTGAACAGATGCTGCATTGCTGGCATTTACGCCAGCAATGCAGTGAGCTTAAAAGAGACGGTATCCATAACCCCAAAGAATAACCGTCAGTGCCAGTAACACCTCCAGTACCAGCACCCCGATGGCAAGCGTGGAACCGGAGAAGCTCAGGCCCTCTTCTTTATTGATATTCAGGAAGGTTGGAACGCCCAGATACAGCAGATAACCGGTGTAAAAGAGCGCAACAGTACCGATCAGCGCGCACAGCCAGACCAGTGGATAGAGCGCGACAATACCGCTTAAGAACAGCGGGGTCGCGACGTATCCGGCGAAGACCATACAGTGTGCCAGCGATGGGCGCTGTGGGTAGTTACGCGCCATCCAGTGAATGACGCGCCCCATGACCGCCACCCCTGCCAGCATCAGGCCATAAAAGAGAATGGCCAGATAAAGCCCGGTAAACCAGGAGAGCTGAACCACGGTACCGTCACCGAAGTTCCAGCCGATTTGTGTTGTGCCAATAAACGCGCATATTACCGGCACCGCCGCCATCAGCAGCACATGGTGGGTGTAATGATGCGAGACCGTTTCGTTCTCACTTTTGATGACATGCATTTCACGATCGGGATGGGAGAAAAGTCCCCAGACATGGTTCATAGCGCCCCCTTGTTGTCGGCCCGTCAGCGATACCTTAAGTATAATGCAGGCTTTAGATTATTTTATGTACAGTGGGAAATTTCCGTTGATTGCCGCGCGGTTGATTCATGAGGTATATGATTAAACGAGGTACGCAGAGGGAGATAACCGTTACGTAATGGATATTAACGCACTCATTGAACAATATGGATATGCCGCGCTGGTCATCGGCAGCGTGGCGGAAGGTGAAACCATCACGCTGCTGGGCGGCGTCGCCGCGCATCAGGGCTTACTGAAGTTTCCGCTGGTCGTCGCTGCGGTCGCGCTGGGCGGCATGATTGGCGATCAGTTGCTCTACTTCCTGGGGCTGCGCTTTGGCCCGACGCTGCTCAAGCGTTTCGTTAGACACAAAAAGAAAATCAACCGCGCGCAGCGCCTGATCCAGCGTCACCCTTATCTGTTCGTCATAGGCACCCGCTTTATGTACGGCTTCAGGATTATCGGGCCAATACTGATTGGTGCCAGCCGCCTGCCGCCAAAAATTTTCCTGCCGCTGAATATTGTTGGCGCGATAGCCTGGGCGCTGATCTTCACGACGCTTGGTTACGTGGGTGGCGAGGTGATTGGCCCGTGGCTGCATAACCTTGACCAACACCTGAAGCACTGGGCGTGGTTGATTCTGGTGGTTGTGGCGGTGATTGGGGTCAGGCTGTGGATGCGGCACAGAGAGAAGAAGCGGGATGAGGAGTGAGTCATCCTGGTGCCCCTCCCCCCTTTGGGGAGAGGGGAAACCTGTTACCCTTCCGGCTTTAACTGCGGGTTCGCCAGCATAAAGCCCCCGTCGACGATAAACGATTGCCCTGTGGTATAGCTGGCGTCGCTGTCACACAGCCACGCCACCAGGCTGGCGATTTCTTTGGTGTGGCCCGGCCTTGCCAGCGGAATTTCCGGCATTGACCCTTCCTTCACTTCGCTGTCGTCCATATCGTTCATCGGCGTGGCAATGGCCCCCGGCGCGACGGCGTTCACCAGAATCTTGTGCTTCACCAGCTCCATCGCCATCGATTTGGTTAAGCCGCCGAGCGCATGTTTCGCAGCCGTGTAAGCGCTGGCATCAGGCAGCGGCGTGTGCTCATGCACCGAGGTGATGTTCACAATCCGCCCCCCTTCCCCCTGCTTCACCATTTGCCGTGCCGCAATCTGCGAGCAGAGAAACGCGCCGTCCACGTCGACGGTAAAAATGTTCCGCCAGTCGTCAAACGCCATCTCAAGAAATGGCGCTTTGGTCATCGCTCCGGCATTGTTAACCAGCACGTCCAGCCGGCCGAAACGTGCAATCAGCGTTTCAATAGCATCAGCGCCGTCCGGGAGCGTGCTTAAATCAAGATGGATAGCCTCTGCACGCTGCCCACGCGCTTCAACTTCACGGCAGGTTTCCAGCGCCCCTTTTTCATCCGAATGCCAGGTGACGCCAATATCAAACCCGCGCTCTGCCAGCATCAGCGCCGTGGTTTTACCGATCCCGGAATCCGATGCGGTTACAATCGCTACTCTGTTCATACTCACCTCCTGAAAAACTGCAAAGAGGTAAGTATAGATAATCACCCTTTTTAGCCGTGATGATAGCCACCGCCCAGCGCGGACGTCAGCTGTAGCGTGGCATCCACGTACTGCCCTTTCAGGGTCAGTGCAGCGATATGTTCCTTGAGTGCCGGAATTTTGGCCTCGCTGACGCGGGAACCGGCAATAATCCCGACGCTAAAGCGCGCCTGTGCCAGTGCCACCACGCGCGCGGCATCTTTCTCGACCTGCTGCTGTTGCTGATTTTTTGCGGTCAGGGTTTCAACTTCGCTGGCCGTGCGCGCCACCTGATTAACGGCATCGACCACCGCTTTGTTGTAGTTCGCCACCGACAGATTGTTCTGCGCCTGGGCAATATCCAGATTCGCATTCAGCCTGCCGCTGTCGAAGATCGGCAGCGTCAGCCCGGCGGTGACGCCCATTTGCTGGGCGGAGGAACGGAACAGATCGCTCAGATGCAGGGCATCCTGCTGCAAGAATGCCATCAGATTCACGTCGGGATAGAAGGCGGCTTTGGCGGCATCCACTTCGCTCAGGGAAGCTTCAATGTACCAGTGCGCCTCCTGCAGATCCGGGCGGCGAGCCAGCAGCTCGTATCCCAGCGTGGTAGGCAACGCCGCTTCTGCTGCCGGTAAAGCATGGCGAGTCAGTTTCATTGAGGAGGTATTAGTCAGGGCCTGCAGACGTGCCTCAACGGCTTTCATTTTGCCTTTTACCCCGGCAAGCTGCTCTTCGGTTTTACTGGCATTGATATCGGTTTCGACACCTTCTACCGAAGATGTGATCCCGTGCTGATACAGCTCGCGGTCGGCACCGATGATATTTTCCTGCTCGTGTTTAATCTGTGCGAGAACGTCCCCCACCGCGGCCTGGGTCTGCCACTCCCAGTAAAGCCGCGCGACGCTGCTGGCCAACAGCTGACGCGTCTGCTCCATCTCAGCTTTCTGGGCGTTGACCTTGCCGATACGGGCTTCAACCTGCGCGCGGTTTTTTCCCCACAAATCGAGATCCCAGCCCGCTGTCAGGCCAAAGGTACCGTTGGTATACCACGGCCCGGTGGTGCCCGCGGCCGGATCGGTAATGGCGAAGGGCCCCATCAGCCCTTCCGCAGACATCTTCTGCCGCTCCGCATCGGCGGAAAAATCCATCTGAGGGCCGTCTGCCGCCAGGGTGGCTTTCGCCTGCGCTTCCGCGAGCGTAATACGCTGTCGGGCGATTTGCATATCCGGCGCATCATTTAGCGCCTTCGCGATCAGAGAATTAAGCTGCGGATCGTTATAGTCTTTCCACCATTCGTTTTTCGGCCAGTTGGTTCGACTTAGCTGTGTATTTACCGACGCCGCAGTGGCTTGCGTTTTAATCGGCGACACGCTGGCATGTTCCGGCGCGCAGGCAGCCAGCATTAAGACAAGAGGAGCACTCAGAGATAAAATAAGAGAACGTTTCATTACGCCATAACTCAAAAAATTAAAGGCGCAAATTACGCTTGATGCCATTCCGTTTTTTAGTAACGCGTGGCAATCCGCAAATTGTCATACATTTTCATATTCGGCAATTTATTCCTAACCCCAATGAATAAATTCAACATATCCATTCCAATTATGAATTGGCTGCTACACTTATTCAGTGTCATACACGGGCAGGAGAAGGGAATGAAAATATTACTGTGGGTTATTTTAATTATATTTTTGATAGGGCTGTTAGTGGTTACCGGCGTATTCAAAATGATTTTCTGATTTATTTGCCCGGCACTGCGCCGGGCGACGTTATTCCTTTCAGGCTTTCAGCGATGCCCCCTTCGTGGCAATCACCTCTTTATACCAGTAAAAACTCTTTTTGCGGCTGCGGGCCAGAGTGCCTTTACCGCTGTCATCGCGGTCCACATAAATAAAGCCGTAGCGCTTGGACAGTTCCGCTTTGGAGGCGCTGACCAGGTCGATGGGCCCCCAGCTGGTGTATCCCATTACCTCAACGCCGTCGTCAATCGCCTCGCGCACCTGCACCAGGTGGTCGTTAAGGTAGCTGATGCGGTAATCATCCTGCACCACGCCGTCGGCGTCCGGTTTGTCCTTCGCGCCGAGGCCGTTCTCGACGATAAACAGCGGCTTCTGATAACGATCCCAGAGCACGTTCAGCAGCGTACGCAGGCCAACCGGATCGATCTGCCAGCCCCATTCTGAGCTTGCCAGATGCGGGTTTGGCACCATGCTCAGGATGTTGCCCCGCGCCTGCTGGTTCAACTCGTCATCGGTCGTCACGCAGCCGGTCATGTAATAGCTGAACGAGATAAAATCGACGGTGGATTTCAGCGCCTCGCGGTCGGCGTCGGTGATATCAATCTCAATTTCGCTGTCGCGGAAGAAGCGCAGCATATACCCCGGGTACGCCCCGCGGCACTGCACGTCGCCAAAGAACTGCCAGGCGCGGTTCTCCTGTAGCGCCTCCAGCACGTCTTCTGGCCTGCAGGTCAGCGGGTACATCAGGCCGCCCAGCAGCATGTTGCCAATTTTTGCATCCGGGATAATCTCGTGGCAGGCTTTCACCGCCAGCGCGCTGGCCACCAGCTGATGGTGGATCGCCTGATACACTTCCCCTTTGCTGCTGGTTTCCGACAGGCCCACGCCAGTCATCGGCGCATGCAGGGACATGTTGATTTCGTTGAAGGTCAGCCACAGCTTCACCTTCTCCCTGTAGCGCGCAAAGACGGTGCGGGCGTAGCGCTCAAAGAAGCCGATAGTCTGACGACTGCCCCAGCCGCCGTACTGTTTCACCAGCCCCCACGGCATTTCGTAATGCGACAGCGTGACCAGCGGCGTGATGTCGTGCGCGGCCAGTTCGTCAAACAACCTGTCGTAAAACGCCAGACCCGCTTCGTTTGGCGTCTGCTCGTCGCCGTTCGGGAAGATACGCGTCCAGGCAATGGAGACGCGCAGGCAGCTAAAGCCCATTTCGGCAAAGAGTTTGATGTCTTCCGGGTAGCGGTGATAGAAATCTATCGCCACATCTTTAATCCCGCTGTCGCCCGCCATGCGCTCCACCACCGGGCCAAAGACCCCCTGCGGCTGGACGTCTGAGGTGGAAAGCCCTTTGCCATCCTCCAGATATGCGCCTTCTACCTGGTTCGCGGCAACCGCGCCGCCCCATAAAAAATCATCCGGGAAAGTTTTCATCACGTTCTCCTGTTATTGATGGCTTACGCTGAGCAGCGGTGCACCGGCGTTGACGGACGTTGCCGCCACGGTCGCCACCGCGCGATACTCGTCGCTGTTACTGATAATGATCGGCGTCGCCAGGTCGTATCCGGCATCGATAATCGCCTGACGATCAAACTCCAGCAGCAGGTCGCCCGGCTGCACCCTGTCGCCCACCCTCACATGGGCGGTAAACGGTTTACCATCGAGCTTCACGGTGTCGATCCCCACGTGGATTAACACTTCAATGCCGCTGTCGCTGAGCAGGCCGATGGCGTGTTTGGTCTGGAAAAGAGAGGCAACAACGCCCGCAAACGGGGCAACCACCCTGTTGTCGGAGGGAATGATGGCGGCACCGCTGCCCAGCAGGCCGCTGGCAAAGGTGGTATCAGGCACCTGATCGAGCGCCAGCACGGTACCGGTCATCGGTGCCAGCACATCGTTTTCACCCGCTGGCGCAACCGCCTCGGGCGCTGAGCGTGCTGGCATGCCCGCCACCAGCGTCAGGACGCAGCCCAGCACCAGCGCCACGACGGTGCCGATAATGCCGCCCCACAGGGTGGCGTCTACGCCGCCCGGCGGGATCATCTGGGCGATGGTAAAAATATTGGCAAAGCCGAACGAATAGACATGAGTGTCGCTAAAGCCGACTATCGCGCCGCCGACGGCACCCGCGACGCAGCCAAAGATAAACGGACGGCGCAGCGGCAGGTTAACCCCGTACACGGCCGGTTCGGTGATGCCAAAAATCCCCGCCGTCACGGACGAACCGGCCAGCATTTTCTGGCGCGCGTCGCAGGTGCGCAGGAAAATCCCCAGCGCCGCGCCCACCTGGCCAAACACCGCCGGGAGCAGCATCGGCAGCATGGAGTCATGGCCCAGCACCGCCAGGTTGTTAATCATCAGCGGCACCAGCCCCCAGTGCAGGCCGAAGATCACGCAGACCTGCCACAGCGCCCCCATCGCCGCGCCCGCCAGCCACGGTGCCAGGACATAAACCCACTGGTAGCCGTTGGCCAGCATCTGGCTGAGCCAGGTCGCCAGCGGGCCAATGACCAGGAAGGTCAGCGGCACGGTCACGCCTAAGCAAATCAGCGGCGCGAAGAAGTTCTTCATCGAGGACGGCAGCAGCCTGGTACTCTGTTTTTCCAGCCAGCAGCTTACCCACGCGGCGAGAATGATCGGGATCACCGACGAGCTGTAGTTAAACCATGTGATCGGTATACCAAGAAACGCATCGGTAAACGCCCCCGGCTGCTGGCTGGCATTGAACGCGGCGATCATCATCGGGTGCGTAAGGGCCCCGCCGATCACCATCGTAATAAACGGGTTGCCACCAAATTTTTTCCCCGCGGTATAGCCCAGCACCAGCGGGAAGAAGAAGAACAGCGCGTCGCTCGCGGCGAACCAGATTTTATAGGTGCCGCTTTCAGGAGTGAGCCAGTCGCAGACCACCGCCAGCGCCAGCAGCCCTTTCAGAATACCGGAGGCCGCCAGAATGCCGATAAACGGAGTGAAAATTCCGGAGACGATGTCGATCAGGCGGCCCAGCAGGTTGCCCTTCTCGCCCTTCTCCTCCACGGCCGGCGCGTCGTCGGTGAGCCCGGCCTCGCTACGTACCGCCTGCCAGACGTCGTGTACGTGGTTACCAATCACCACCTGGAACTGGCCGCCGCTTTCGACCACCATAATCACGCCCGGGTTTTTCTTCAGCCCTTCGGCGTCCGCTTTCTGTTTATCTTTCAGTTTAAAGCGAAGCCGGGTCGCACAGTGGACAAGGCTGACAATGTTCTCTTTTCCGCCAACGTGGCCGAGAATATCCTTTGCTAACGCCTGGTATTCCATCTCGATTTCCTTACATCCGATGCCCGCAGGCACCTGTTGACTGAGTATAAAAATAAAAAAACCCGAGAACGTCCTCCTTGCGGAGGCCGCGCCCAGGTTTTGCCTGCGTTATGCAGTAACAATCCAGATTTGAGGCTTAACGCCCCTCTTTTCTCACCCGTTCAATATGAATGGCGAGGAACATAATTTCTTCGGTCGTCAGCTCGCGCTGATAGCTTTTGTTCAGGTGCTGCGCGATTTTCTCGGCGCATTTCCACGCTTTCGCGTAGTTGTCCTTTACCGCGGTATGCAGCGAGACGTCGTCATCGTCCACCACGGTGCGGGTCAGCATCCGCTGGGCAAAAAACTTCAGATGCGTGACAAAACGCTGATAGCTGAGCGACTCTTCGTCGTACTCCAGCTGTAGCTGATACTTCACCAGCTGCAGGATCTCCTGCATCACTCTTGTCACGTGCATCACTTCCGGCATTTCGCTGTTCAACTGCGCGGTGACCAGATGCAGCGCGATAAACCCTGCTTCGTCCTCAGCCAGCTCGACGTTCAGGCGTTTGGCGATAATGGCCCTCGCCTCCTGCCCCAGCTCAAACTCCTTCGGATAGAGGCGCTTGATGTCCCACAGCAGCACGTTTTTAATCGCCAGCCCTTTCTTCTGGCGCTCAATCGCGAAGTAGCAGTGGTCGGTCAGGGTGATGTACAAACTTTCCTGCAATTTCCCCAGCCGTTGCGCCGCCAGCCCAATGATGCGGTCGCAGGTGGTCATCACCTCCAGCGGGATCTGGCTCAGCAGTTCACCGAGACGCTGCACCAGCTCATCGCTCTGTAACGCAAACACCTTTTCAATCAGCGCGGTATCCAGCGCTTCACCCACGCGCCTCTGAAAGGCCAGCCCGCGGCCCATCACCACCTGTTCGCGCCCGCGCTCATCCTGAACAACCACCACGTTATTATTGAGTATCTTGGCGATTTTCATCGGAACCCCAGAAACAAAAAAACCTGACCTCCGGCAGAAGCCAGAAAATCAGGTTTTGCCTGCCGAAGCAGTAACAATCCAGTTCTGGCACTCTATCAGTTTCATTCGTAGCCTCAATGCGTCACGGGTAAAAAACGTGACGCAGATCGACATTGCTAGAACGTCACGACGGTTTTCAGCTCCGTCACCCAGGCATCCTGCGTCCGGGATACGCCGCCCGGATGGTGCCAGTACTGAATGCCCGGCTGCAGCTCCAGCCACGACACCGGACGGAAGCGATAGTAAAACTCACCGTTCAGGGAGTGGCCCGGCACCGGATGGTACGCCGGATCGTTATAGTCCGACACGCCGCTCAGGCTGTTCATATAGCGCTGGCTGCGGGCGTACTGGCTGCTCATATCAATCCAGGTTAGCCCGACGCCAATCCAGTCTTCCGGGCGAGCGTCAAACAGCCCGCGATAGCGCAGCGAGGCGGCGTAGACCTGATGCATGTAATTGCTGCGCTGATCCGCAAGGCTCATGCTGACCGAGGTGCTCAACCCGCGATTCGGATCGTCCTTGTGCTGCGTGATCTGCTGGTTAAGCCCGGCGTACATAAACCAGGTACGGTTATGTTTCTCGTAACCGTCTGGATCGGTAACCCCCGCTCCGCCCGATGCACCGCTATAGAGATCGGTTTGCGGCGCGTTGGTAAACACCACGCCGAGGTTATAGGCACCCGGCAGGCCGTTAATCAGCGGACGCGCTTCGATTTCGACCGGGAGCAAGACCCCTTTGCTGCCCTTCGTCGACCCGCTCCACGCGTGGCTGCGGCTGGAGGCGTCCGGGTTTTGCTCCATCACGCCGCCTTTTAAGGTGACGGTTGGCGTGAGCTTATACTCCAGCGTGGTGCCCCAGGTGTGAACGTTCCAGTTGTTCCAGGTCAGCGAGTTGGCCGATTTCCCACCGCACTGGGAGAGCAGTTGGAAGTCGCACGGGATGATTTGATCGAAAGTCTGCACCTTGTTCATCATGCCGATACGCCAGGTGAGGCGTCGGTCGTCAAAGCTGCGGGCAAACGTCAGCCAGCCCAGACGGGTTATGGATTGCCCGCCCCAGCTCTCCTGGGTTAAATCGTTGAAGTTCACGCGCGGATCCTGCACGCGTTTGGTGGTGAGGTCGTCATTGTGGTTGCGGTTGACGATATTCCCCTCGATACGCGCATCCGGGATGCCCGTCCAGCGCGCCAGATCCTGGTTGAAGGTCAGCGCGAACTGGTCAATATAGGCCACGTGGGAGTCGTGGTTATATCCGCCACCGCCGTTCCAGCCAATTTCATTGAGGTATCCGAGGTTATAGGTAAAACCGTTATCGTTAAGGATTTTGCGTATGCCGAGCATTTCGCCCAGAACAGGCTCCGGCGGGGCTTCAAACCCTAATACCGTTCCATTCCACTCCTGCGCCACTGTTAAAGGCGATATCATCAATAAAGCGAGGGCACAAAGATTATATTTATTTGTCATAATAGCAACCTGTAGCTGAGTATTAATGCGTAACCGTTCGCAGGAAATTTGTTATTTCCCGTCGTATTTTGATTATTCGTTCCAGCAAAAAGCGTTAGGCCAAATGGCCCTCCTTCGTGAATGACAGGCAAAAAAAAACCTAAGCGATCCACAGCGGTTAATGCTGTGAAACGCTTAGGTTTTGCCTGTTAACCAGTAACAATCCTGCGTTGAAAACAGTGGCACCTTAACACCGTCGCGCCACCTTGAAAACCTGCATCGTTTTATATTTTAAAAAAGTGTGAGCAAATTAACGCTTATTATTTTGACTGGATGACACGCGCAATATCGGCAGAAGTTTGTAAGGTGCGGATCTCCTGAAATAAATCCAACGCTTCGCTGTACTCTTTGCGTAAATAACTGAGCCACTGTTTGATGCGCGCGACGTGATACAAACCGGTGTCGCCTTGCTTTTCCAGACGGCTGTATTTTTGCAGCAACGTGACCACGTCTGCCCACGGCATGCGCGGTTCGTTATGTTTCACCACCCGGCTGAGGTTTGGCACGTTCAGCGCGCCGCGGCCTATCATCACCGCGTCGCAGCCCGTCTCTTTCATGCACGCGTGCGCGCTCTCGTAGTCCCAGATTTCACCGTTGGCGATAACCGGAATGCTGAGGCGTTTGCGGATCTCGCCAATCGCCTGCCAGTTAATGCGGTCCGCTTTATAGCCATCTTCTTTAGTACGTCCGTGCACCACCAGCTCGGTGGCACCGGCCTGCTGTACCGCATCGGCAATTTCAAACTGCCGCGCGTCGCTGTCCCAGCCCAGACGCACTTTGACCGTCACCGGCAGATGCGACGGCACGGCCTCACGCATCGCCTTCGCGCCGCGGTAAATCAGCTCAGGATCTTTCAGCAACGTCGCCCCGCCGCCGCTGCCGTTTACCAGCTTCGACGGGCAGCCGCAGTTGAGATCCACCCCGTAAGAGCCAAGCGCTACCGCGCGGGCGGCATTTTCCGCCAGCCATTCAGGATACTGACCGAGCAGCTGAATACGCACCAGCGTGCCGGAAGGGGTCCGGCTCTGGCGATGCAGTTCAGGGCAGAGACGATAGAATGACTTTTCTGGCAGCAACATATCGACCACGCGCAGGAACTCCGTCACGCAGAGATCGTAATCGTTCACCTCGGTAAGTAGCTCGCGCACGAGGGAGTCGAGCACGCCTTCCATTGGGGCCAGTAAAACACGCATAACAGTACCTGTGAAAAAAGACGCGCTATAGTATCTGCTCTGTTTGTGTGTGGAAAGCCCGACGTTCCAATTCGGAATGTCTGGTATGCTCAAAATTCATGATGTGATCCGTGGCACATTTTCGGGTTTAATTGTATGATGAATGCGTTTCATCAAGGACTTTCACCATGAGCAAATCATTGAACATTATCTGGCAATATCTGCGCGCATTCGTCCTGATTTACGCCTGCCTGTATGCCGGCATTTTCATCGCGTCGCTGCTGCCTATCACCATTCCCGGCAGCATTATCGGTATGCTGATCCTCTTCGTTTTACTGGCGCTGCAAATTCTGCCTGCAAAGTGGGTCAATCCCGGCTGCTTCGTCCTAATTCGCTATATGGCGCTGCTATTCGTGCCTATCGGCGTGGGCGTCATGCAGTATTTTGATTTGCTCAAGGCCCAGTTCGGCCCGATTGTTGTCTCCTGCGCGGTCAGTACGCTGGTGGTTTTCCTGGTGGTGAGCTGGAGTTCACATCTGGTGCATGGCGAACGTAACGTGATTGGGGAGAAAACAAAAAAATGATGGCTAATATCTGGTGGTCAATGCCGTTAACCCTGCTGGTATTCTTCGCCGCGCGCAAGCTTGCCGCACGATTTAAAATGCCCTTGCTGAACCCCCTGCTGGTGGCGATGGTGGTGATTATTCCGTTCCTGCTGCTCACCGGCATTCCTTACGAACGCTACTTTGCCGGCAGCAAAATCTTAAACGACCTTCTGCAGCCAGCCGTTGTCGCGCTTGCCTTTCCTTTATATGAGCAGCTGCACCAGATCCGCGCACGGTGGAAGTCCATCATTACTATCTGTTTTGTGGGAAGCCTGGTGGCGATGATCACTGGCACGTCGGTGGCGCTGTTGATGGGGGCCTCCCCGCAAATTGCCGCCTCTATCCTGCCTAAATCAGTGACCACGCCTATCGCAATGGCGATAGGCGGCAGCCTCGGCGGTATTCCGGCCATCAGCGCGATGTGCGTGATTTTCGTCGGTATTCTCGGCGCGGTGTTTGGCCACACCCTGCTGAACGGGATGCGTATTCACACCAAAGCGGCGCGCGGGCTGTCGATGGGCACCGCCTCGCACGCGCTGGGTACCGCCCGCTGCGCGGAGCTGGACTATCAGGAAGGGGCGTTTAGCTCGCTTGCGCTGGTGATCTGCGGGATTATCACCTCCCTGCTCGCCCCGTTCATTTTCCCGCTGATTCTGGCGGTGATGGGCTAAAATTTGCGATGCGTCGCGCAAATTTCAGTTTGATTTCATAAGTTGCATACATAATGAGAAGTGGATCACATATAAAGCCCTGACGGCTCCGTAAACTACCGATCCATTAACCTTTATGAGGCAAACGCCATGCACCCACGTTTTCAAGCTGCCTTCGCTCAGCTTGCAGAGAATTTGCAGTCAGCCCTCGCTCCCGTTCTGGCAGATGCACATTTCCCCGCCCTGCTGACGGCGGAGCAGGTCACGGTGCTTAAACAGGCAACCGGGCTGGATGAAGACGCGCTGGCTTTCGCACTGCTGCCCCTGGCTGCCGCCTGCGCCCGGGCCGATCTTTCCCACTTCAACGTCGGCGCCATCGCGCGCGGCGTCAGCGGAACCTGGTACTTCGGCGGGAACATGGAGTTCCTCGGCGCAACCATGCAGCAGACCGTTCACGCGGAGCAGAGCGCCATCAGCCACGCCTGGCTGCGCGGTGAGAAAGCCCTGAGCGCCATCACCGTAAACTACACCCCGTGCGGCCACTGCCGCCAGTTTATGAACGAGCTGAACAGCGGGCTGCAGCTGCGCATTAACCTGCCGGGCCGCGCGCCGCACACGCTGGGGGACTACCTGCCTGACGCCTTCGGCCCGAAAGATCTTGAGATTAAAACGCTGCTGATGGACGAGCAGGATCACGGTTTCGCCCTGTCCGGCGATGACCTGAACCAGGCGGCCATACGCGCGGCGAACAAGAGCCACACCCCCTACAGCAACTCCCCGAGCGGCGTGGCACTGCAGTGCCGCGATGGCCGTATCTTCACCGGCAGCTATGCGGAAAACGCCGCGTTTAACCCAACGCTGCCGCCGCTGCAAGGCGCACTCAACCTGCTGAGCCTGAACGGCTACGATTATCCGGACATTCAGCGTGCCGTTCTGGCCGAAAAGGCCGATGCGCCGCTGATTCAGTGGGATGCCACCGCCGCAACGCTCAAGGCGTTAGGCTGCACGACAATCGACCGCGTCCTGCTGGCGTAAACCTTCCGGCGGACAGAAATGTCCGCCACGTTGCTGAAAAACCCCTCAGTTGAGTCGCTGTTTCTTGCGCTAACCAGGCGGGTAAAGTAGCCTGAGTTAAATTTCATCCACGAACGAGCCATCTTCATGTTAAAGCGCGTTTTTTACAGCCTGTTTGTCCTGGTCGGCATACTGCTGTTTATCGTGCTGGGTCTCGACCGCTGGATGAGCTGGAAAACGGCTCCCTACATCTTTGATGACCTGCAGGACCTGCCCTATCGTCAGGTGGGCGTGGTGCTCGGCACCGCCAAGTATTACCGCACAGGGGTGATCAACCAGTATTATCGCTACCGTATTCAGGGCGCGCTGAACGCCTACAACAGCGGCAAGGTGAACTACCTGCTGCTGAGCGGCGATAACGCGCTGCAAAGCTATAACGAGCCGGTGACGATGCGGAAGGATTTGATTGCCGCGGGCGTGGACCCTGCCGATATCGTGCTCGACTACGCCGGGTTCCGCACCCTGGACTCCATCGTGCGCACGCGCAAAGTCTTCGATACCAACGACTTTATCATCATCACCCAGCGCTTCCACTGCGAGCGCGCGCTGTTTATCGCCCTGCACATGGGCATTCAGGCCCAGTGCTACGCGGTACCGTCGCCGAAAGATATGCTGAGCGTGCGCGTCCGCGAGTTTGGTGCCCGCTTTGGCGCCCTGGCCGATCTGTATATCTTCAAACGCGAACCGCGCTTTTTAGGCCCTCTGGTGCCCATTCCGGCGATGCATGAAGTGCCGGAAGACGCGCAGGGTTACCCGGCGGTGACGCCGGAGCAGCTGCTGGATATGCAGAAAAAAGAGAAAAAGTAGGCCTGCCTTTATACTTTCTTTACGCCGGCACTGACGCTTTTTATCCCCCCTTTACGCCAGCTCTTTTAACCTGAGTTCACTGCCGCTACGGCTTCATTGAAGAATGACTATGAACTCGATAATGAATGCGTTTTTCCTCAAAAGTCTCCGCCCTTACTTTAACTTTCCCGGATTATCACTCCCCGGCGCACTTAATTCTGGTCTCTGGCTGGATGAAAAAATTGACGCCCTCCAGCACAATATTGCCGTGGAAGTGGCCGACTATCTGGAACGCTACCCGCAGACGAAACACGTTGACGTTTACCTGAACGATATCAACGGCACGATGCGCGGCAAACGCCTCACGGTGGAGAGCATGCTGAGTCTGGAAAAAGGCTGTTATTTTCCGCTTTCCGTCTACTCCATGGATCAGAAGGGAAAAATCGCCGCCCCGCTTTATGATGAACCCGACCGGCTGTGCGTCCCGGTCGCCGGTTCTCTGCGTCCCTGTCCGCAGGATCCGGAGCATACCGCGCAGATCCTGTTGACGATGAAGGACAGCGACGGTAACCCCTGCCCTCTTGAGCCACGCGCGATACTGCAGAACGTCGTGGCCCGCTTCCACCAGCACGGCCTTTTCCCGGTCATTGCCCCGGAAATCGAGTTTTACCTGACGGGACAGGGCGATCGCGATCCGCAAAATCAGGGCTGTTTTCACATGGACACCTCGTCGGCGCACGCGGCGCTTTTTGACGAGCTGGAACAGCTGGCGCACCTTCAGCGCATCCCACTGTCAGGGGTGGTAGCGGAAGCCGAGTCCGGACAGTACGAATTAAACCTGAAGCACAGCCAGCGCGTCGTAGAGGTCTGTGATAACGTGCTGGCCCTGCGCCGCCTGACCCGCTATGTCGCTGAAAAGCACGGTCTTCAGGCTAACTTTATGGCTAAGCCCTTCAGCCAGCTCTCCGGCAGCGGTTTGCACATCCATTTCAGCCTGAACAACAGCCGTGGCGAGAACGTTTTTGCCTCGCCGGTGAACGCGCTGAGCAGCATGATGCGCTTGTGCATCGCGGGCCAGCTGGAGCTGATGCCCGCCTCCGTCGCCATTCTTGCGCCGGGGGTCAACGCGTTTCGTCGCCTGCGAAAAAACCTGACGGAACCCGTCTTTAACTCATGGGGCTATAACACCCGCTCCGCTGCCTTGCGCATTCCCTGCTCGGAAGAGAGCAACCGTCGTATCGAGTACCGACTGGCCGGAGCCGATGCGAATCCGTATCTGGTGGCGGCCACAATCCTGACCGGCATGCTTTACGGGCTGGAACATATCGACGAGGGGGAACTCCCGGAACCGCAGCAGGACCAACCGGAACTCCCGCTGTTCCAGCAGGAGGCAATTGAGGCCTTCGCCCGCTGTCAGTATCTCACCGACAGTCTGGGCGACGCCTTTTCCGAGCAGTGGGTCGCCTGCAAGCTTTCTGAACTCGAGTGGTTTGAGCACATTGTGACGCAAGAAGAGTCCCATCTGGCATAGGCCATAAAAAAGCCCGCTCGGTGAGCGGGCCGGGTATGGCGAGTGACGATTACTTCTTACGGGCGTACTTCAGTGAATCCAGCGCCACCGCGAAGATGATGATGGCGCCCTTGATGATGTACTGCCAGTACGGGTTCACGCCGATGTAGGTCAAACCGTAGTTGATGACGGTAAAGATGATCACACCGGTGACCACGCCGAGCACGGTACCCACCCCGCCGCTGAAGGAGACGCCGCCGACCACGCAGGCCGCAATCGCATCCAGCTCGTACATGAAGCCAAGGTTGTTCGTTGCGGAGCCGATACGGCCTGCTTCCAACATCCCGCCGAAGGCGTAGAACACACCGGACAGCGCGTAAATCATCAGCAGGTTCAGGGCAACGTTTACCCCGGACACTTTCGCCGCTTCCGGGTTACCGCCGATAGCGAAGATGTTTTTACCGAAGCGCGTTTTGTTCCACAGGATCCAGACGAACGCCACCGCAATCAGCGCATAGAAGGTAATGTACGACAGGCGGAAGCTGCCCAGCGCGATAAACCCCTGCGTGAAGGTGGAGAAGCCGCTGTCAAAGCCCGAAATCGGCGACGCGCCCACAAAGTCGTAGTACAGGGAGTTGATACCATAAACGATGATCATCGTACCCAGCGTAGTGATAAATGGCGTCACGTTCAGGTAAGCGATGATAATACCGTTGATCAGACCAATCACCGCCCCGATGGCGCAGACAATCAGGATCACCACGAAAATCGGCATAGTCGCCATCTCCGGGAACACCTTGTTGGCGTTTTCCATCGACTGCAGCAGGGTTGCCGCAATAACCGCCGCCAGGCCGACCTGACGACCGGCAGACAGGTCCGTCCCCTGGGTGACGATAAGGCCCGCCACGCCCAGCGCAATGATGATACGCACGGAGGACTGGGTCAGAATATTACTCAGGTTCAGCAGGCTTAAGAACGTAGGGTCCTGGAAAATAATAATGGCCAGCAGGACTAAAAGAACAACGTAAATACCGCCTTCTTTCAGGTAAGTGAGAAAACTTTTTTTATTTAACGCACTCATGAGGAGCCCCTGATCTTAAAGGTGCAAAGACGCAAGACGCAAAATTTCATTTTGCGTTGTCGTTTTGGTGTCAACAATACCGGCAACGAGACCATTGCTCATAACCAGAATACGGTCCGTGATCCCTAACAGTTCCGGCATTTCGGAAGAAATAATAATGATCCCTTTATTCTTTTTCGCCAGCTCGGCAATCAGCTGATAAATTTCAAACTTCGCGCCGACGTCAATACCGCGGGTCGGTTCATCCAGCATCAGAATTTCTGGCTGGGTTAATAACCAACGGCCAATAATAACTTTTTGCTGGTTACCACCGGAAAGCGAACCGATTTGGGTACGGTGGCCAGGCGTTTTCACGCGCATGGAGTCAATTACCCACTGGGTATCGCTCTTCATGCGGGAGTTATCCAGCAGCCCGACTTTGTTTTTGTAATTGCGAATATTAGAGATTAACGAGTTAAAGTTAATATCCAGATAAGCATAAATACCGGTCGAGCGACGTTCTTCCGTCACCAGCGCAAAACCGTTATTAATGGCTTCGTTGGCATTATGGTTGTTAATTTTCTTCCCGTGCAGCGTGATGGTGCCGTCGGCCTTCTCGCGGATGCCAAACAGGGTTTCCACGATGTCGGTACGCTTTGCCCCTACCAGGCCAGCAATGCCAAGAATTTCGCCTTTGTGAAGGTCGAAAGAAACATCGCGGATGGACGGCTGGCGCAGCGAGGTCAGATTGCGCACTTCCAGGATTACTTCACCTGGCTTGTTCTCTTTGTCCGGGAAGCGCTGGTTCAGGGAACGGCCGACCATCATGGCGATGATCTTGTCCATGTCCAGCCCTTCAAGCGGCTGCGTGGCAATCCACTGGCCGTCGCGCAGGATGGTAATTTCATCGCACAGCTGGAAGATCTCTTCCATTTTGTGCGAAATGTACACAATGCCGCAGCCGCGTTCTTTCAGCTTACGAATAATGGTAAAAAGGTGATTAACCTCTTTTTCCGTTAATGACGAGGTGGGTTCATCCATGATGACGATTTTCGCCTCATAGGAGAACGCTTTGGCAATTTCGATCATCTGCATCTGGGAAACGGATAATGTCCCCACGCGGGCGCGCGGATCGATATCAATATCCAGCTCATCGAAAATCGCTTTGGTGTCGCGATACATTTTATCCTGATCGACAAACACACCTTTAGTTGGGTAACGTCCCAACCACATGTTATCCATTACCGAGCGTTGCAGTACCAGGTTTAATTCCTGGTGAACCATCGAGATACCGTTTTCCAGCGCTTCTTTCGCTGAATGGAAATCGATCTCTTTCCCCTGAAAAAGAATGCTGCCAGAATCTTTTTGATAGATCCCAAAAAGACATTTTAATAACGTTGATTTACCCGCACCGTTCTCCCCCATCAATGCATGAATAGAGTGAGGACGGACTTTTAAATTAACATTATCAAGTGCCTTAACACCGGGGAAGGACTTGTTGACGCCTGTCATTTCCAACAAGTATTCACCGGACGACTGAGTAGTTGTGCTGACCATAATTATACCTTGTTGGCCTCGCATATCGCGTTATAAAAGGGCGCAACGAATTGCGCCCAGTGAAGACAAAACAAAGATCTTATTTACCGATAAACTCAGCCAAGTTGGACTGGTCTACGCCCACGTAAGGCACGCGAACGATTTTGTTGTCAATTTTCCAGTTGGTGCCATCCGCCGCGCCTTTACCGTCGGCGAGGTTTTTCGCCAGATCGAAGGTCGCTTTCGCCTGGTTGTTGGCATCGTTCAGAACGGTACCAGCCATCGCGCCAGATTTAACCAGCGCCAGCGCTTCGGGCAGGGCATCCACGCCAAATACCGGGATGGACGATTTATTGTGAGCTTTCAGCGCTTCAACCGCACCCATTGCCATCGCATCGTTGTTGGCAATGACCACTTCGATTTTGTTCGCGTTCGGGCCAGACAGCCACGCGTCCATCTTATCTTTCGCCTGAGCGGTGTCCCACATCGCGGTATCTAACGCCAGCTGCTGGGTTTTCAGGCCCTTGTCGTTCAGCTCTTTGATAACATAGGTGGTACGCGCTTCAGCATCCGGGTGGCCAGGCTCGCCTTTCAGCAGCACGAACTG
Organism: Enterobacter cloacae complex sp. P47BA; assembly: GCF_014930485.1. Classification (NCBI taxonomy): domain Bacteria; kingdom Pseudomonadati; phylum Pseudomonadota; class Gammaproteobacteria; order Enterobacterales; family Enterobacteriaceae; genus Enterobacter; species Enterobacter cloacae complex sp. P47BA. The sequence goes on from NZ_JADBRF010000005.1 coordinate 52,123, forward strand.
GATCTGACCGTCTTTGTTCAGGTCCCAGTTCGGGTTCGCCGCCCAGTGCTTCGCGATCAGATCGCCCTGAATAATGCCGGACTCTTTAGAGTCAGTACCGACGTAATACGCTTTGTCATAGCTGTCCAGCGCTTTACGGGAAGGTTCTTTGTTGAAGAAGACGATTGGCACGTTCTGGCCGCGCGCTTTCTCAATAACCGTGCCTGCTGCAGCCGGGTCAACCAGGTTGATCGCCAGGGCCTTAACGCCTTTAGCCAGCAGAACGTCGATCTGATCGTTCTGTTTGGACTGGTCGTTCTGGGAGTCATTCATCAGCAGCTGTACGTCTGGCGCTGCTTTCGCATCTTTCTCAATTGCTTTACGCACAACAGACATGAAGTTGTCGTCGTATTTATAGATGGTCACACCAATACGGGTATCCGCAGCGTGCGCTGCTGCACCAAAAAGCATGCTTGCCATTACAGCAGACAGGGTCAACACCTTCTTATTCATGGTATCTCCGGTTTTTTTATGCAGGGTAGTTCTTGTGAATAACGATCGGCAGGCAGGTGTTAATAAAACGTTACTGACAGCCGACGTTCACTTATAAAATTTCTATCTTCCGTGGTCGGTAACGCTCCAGAAATGCGTTTTATTCGTTGTTTGCGGCACATAGGCTATGGTGAAAGCGAATAATCACCGTTACATAGCGTTTCAGCCCCTAAAACGCTGACATCATAGTCAGCGCCTTGTTAAGATACTGTGAATTTACTCACAGATTGAAAACGGTTACATCGCCTGGTGTAATCAGTTAGTGATCGGAACCACAATTTGCCGGGCGGCGACGGAATGACGACGCACCAGCGTCGGCATGAAGCAGTGAGTTGCCCCCGGATCCAGCAGCCCTGCCGCTCCCTGTAGCGCCAGCTCGGTCGCCAGTTTTGCCATAGAAGCAATGGGATAGCGCACCGTAGTCAGCTGCGGGTCGGTGTAACGGGCAATCGGAATATCATCGAAACCAATCAATGACAAATGCTGTGGCACCGCAATGCCGTTATCCTTCAGCGCAGTCAGCGCGCCTGCCGCCATGCTGTCGTTATAGGCAAACACCGCAGAAAGCTGCAGATTGCGGCCCAGCAGTTCCACCATTGCCGCCTCACCGCCCTGCATATCCGGCGTGCCGGTGCCAATCCAGCTTTCTGATGGCGTAATACCGTGCTCTTTCAGGGCGTTTTGCCACCCCTCACGCCGCAGCTCGTCATCTTCAATGTGATGGCTGGAGGCCAGATAGCCGATCCGCTGATGGCCGTTATTGATGAGCATTTTAGTGGCCATCATGGCGCCGCTGACGTTATCCAGCCCGACACAGCGGTGGGCATAGCCCGGGACGATGCGGTTGATTAACACCATGCCCGGGATCTGCTCCATAAACCCGGCCAGCTCTTCATCGCTTAAGGCTTTTGAGTGAACAATCAGGGCGTTGCAGCGCTGGCGGATCAGCACTTCAATGGCATAACGCTCCTTTTCCGCCTCGTGATAGCTGTTGCCAATCAGCACGTATTTCTGATGCTGCTGGGCGACCACATCGACCGCTTTCACCAGCGCACCGAAAAAGGCGTCCGAGACATCCATTACCACCACGCCGATGGTATCGCTGACCTGTGTTGCCAGCGCCTGCGCGTTGGCATTTGGCCGGTACCCGAGCTGGGTCACGGCTTTCATTACGGTTTCACGGGTTTCAGGGCTGACCAGCGCGCTGTTGTTCAGCACGCGGGAGACGGTAGCCACAGAAACGCCCGCCAGACGGGCGACGTCACGAATGGTGATCATATTCACCATCCTTCAAAGAATTGCAGCAACTCACAGACACCCCCTGTGTTTAGCAAGGTGGCTATTTTGGCAGCGAGAGAAAGGGGACTACGTGAAGAAGCTCACACTCATGAAAACGCTTACATCCGTTTTGTTAATGATTGTGATCCAGATCGTTATCTGGATGTATTACTCAATGATACCCCCGAAGCATGTGCGGTTAACTGACGCCACACCCACTCCAGCGGTCCCTGGCGGAAATAACGCAGCCAGATGACAGAAAACGCCAGGTTTACTATCCAGACCGGAATAACAAACGCCAGTAGTCCGAGGCGGTCAAATTTCATAAACAGGCCAAAGCGATAGAAAAGCGTGGTGCAGATCAGCGTCTGCAGGAGGTAATTACTTAACGCCATCCGCCCAACGCAGGCTACGGCGCTGACGATCCACAGGCGAGAAAGCTGCGGCCAGAAACCATAGATCAGCGCCGCATAGCCGATGGTCTGGAACGGCGCGCTCAATTCACGCGGCGCCTGCAGCAGGAACGCGCACCAGCGGTAATCCCAGTGAAGGTGCCACTGCGCCATTACCGCCGGAAGGTTAATCAGCACGCCCAGCAGGACCAGCCCCGCGCCGGTGCGGCGGTAGTGCCGCAGGCTGAATTCCCCTTTCAGCCAGCCGGTGCGCATCAGTGACGCGCCCATCAGCATCATGCCCGCCAGCTGCCAGCCGTATTGCGCCCCCAGGGCAAGCAGATTGTCGCCCAGCATATCCGCACGGTTGCTTATCGCTTCCGTACCGCCCTTCAGCTTCCAGTACTGCTCGTACTGGAGGTTAGCGGCGTCCGGGATCCAGGAACGGTTTGTCGCGTCACCGGAGATCAGCCCCAGCAAAAGCAGGACGCCGAGTCCCATGAGATAGAGCATCACGCCGGTGTTAAACAGGCTTTTCACGCTGTGCGCGTCGCGAATCAGCCGCCAGCAGATCAGCCCGACTAACCCATAAGCGAGAAGAATATCACCATCCCAGAAGAACAGGCCGTGGATAAAGCCGAGAATTGCCAGCAGCGTTAAGCGCGACTGGATCCAGCGCGTGCCGCGTTTGAGCAGAAGCTGCAGGCCCGCGCCAAACAGCAGCGCAAACAGCGTGAGGAATTTAACCTGAGCAAACAGGTCGAGGATCGCCCACGTCCAGGCATCGCTTCGGGTGATGTCGCCGTACCAGGCGGGATTGAGGTAAGCGGCCTTCGGCAGACCGAAGGCGCTGATATTCAGCAGCAGGATACCCAGAATGGCGACGCCGCGAACAAAATCGAGCGTGACGTTTCGCTCCATGGTCCCTGCCCTGTCTGATTAGTTGTGGTGACGCACGGCGCGCAGGAACTCCTGGCGGGTGTTCTGGCTCGATTTAAACAGGCCGCCCAGCGAGGTGGTGGTGGTCGCACTGGTCGCATCACGCACGCCGCGCGCTTTCACGCAGTAGTGCACCGCATCAATTGAGACCGCCACGTTATTGGTACCCAGCAGCGTTTGCAGCGCGATCAGGATCTGCTGCGTCAGACGCTCCTGCACCTGAGGGCGCTGCGCGAAGAACTGCACAATACGGTTGATCTTCGACAGGCCAATCACCGTGTCTTTCGGGATATACGCCACGGTCGCTTTACCGTCGATGGTCACGAAATGGTGCTCGCAGGTGCTGGTCAGCGTAATATCACGGACCGTCACCATCTCATCCACCTTCATCTTGTTTTCGATGACGGTAATTTTCGGGAAGTTGGCGTAATCCAGTCCGGAGAAAATTTCGTCAACGTACATTTTCGCGATACGCTTGGGCGTCTCCATCAGGCTGTCATCGCTCAGATCGAGATTCAGCAGTTGCATGATCTCGGTCATATGCCCGGAAATCAATCTTTTACGGGTTTCATTGTCCATATCCTGAACGGGCGGACGCAGTGGCGTTTCAAGACCGCGCGCGAGCAGGGCTTCGTGGACCAGGGCAGCTTCTTTACTGAGTGATGACATTTTGTTCTCCTGCAGGTGTGGCGTCTTTCGCCCTCGTTGTGGCAAAAGTATGCGCTCATTGTGCGTGAGGCGACGCACATAATCCAGTATTCACGACGATAATTATTGCAATTGCTGTTGCCTTTCAGCGTGGCGATTCCAGACCAGGGCACCCGCGACAAACAGCGCAACGCCAGCCAGCCCCAGCGCAGGCTCCAGCCGGTGGGTTAGCCAGGTTGATAACGCCGAGGTCACCGGCCCCACCAATTGCCCGATGGCATACCCGGTGGTGAGCAGCCCCGCCATATAGCGCGTGTGGTTCGGTGCCAGCTCGCGGCCGTATAAAAGAGAGAGCTGCACCGCGCATAGGAACCCGCCGCCCACCAGCAGCCCGCCCGTCAGCAAGCCGCCAATGCCCGGCAGCAGCCAGGCTGCCAGCACGCCCGCCCCCTGTAACCACAGCACTATCGCCAGCCTGCGGTTAGCCGTTGAGGTGTGGCGCATAAGAATGCTGAGCGCAATGCCCACCACGGCGGCGGCACCAAAAATCGGCCAGACAAACTGGGCAAACAGGCTGCCGGGAAAACGCACCGCCGCCATTTGCGAAAGGAAGGTCGCCGGAAGGATATAGCCAAATCCCGCCAGGCTGTAGCTCCAGACCAGGCGCTTGAGATCCGTCGTCAGCAACAGCGGCTCTGGCGCGCTGCCGGGTCGATGAAGCTGTCCGGAACGCGGCAGATAGCGCGCCACCAGCGCGACCAATACCAACGCCAGCACGCCGTAGATTTGCCACGCCGCACTGGCCGAAAGGGATTTCGCCTGAATATAGACCGCGAGCAGGCCGCTCAGGGCGATGCCCGCGCCAGGACCGGCAAACACGGCGGCACTGAGCCCCGGTTTACCCAGCTGCCCCAGCCGCTCGTTGCTCCAGGCGGCAATCAGCACCATTGACCAGCCGCTCATGCAGCCAATCACAAAGCGCAGCAGGCCGTGCACAACGGCGTTATCCGCGGCGGCGGAGAGCAGAGTCAGCGCAACCGCACCGATGATGCCAAGCCAGAGTCGCGTTTCAACAAAGCGGTGCGCCCGCATGGCATCCCATGCGCCCACCAGATAGCCCAGATAATTCATCGCCGCCACCAGACCTGCGCTGGTGAGCGTGAGTTGCCCGGCGGCAATCATCAGCGGCACCTGAGGCGTAAAGGCGAAGCGCCCTATCCCCATCGCCACCACCAGAACGACAAACCCACTAAGCGCAATACGCAGCGCCATGACAGCTCCAATTGTTAAAGAAAAGTAAATTTATGATGCAGCATCTCGCCGTTCCGCGAAAGTGAAAGTTGCTCACAGGTAAATGAAAACGCTGTATTATGGCTCTAATGAATAGCTATTCTCATTAAGGAGCCCTGCATGGAACTGCTCGAAGAGCACCGTTGTTTTGAAGGTCGACAGCAGCGCTGGCGGCACGACTCCACCACGCTGAACTGCGCCATGACGTTCAGCATTTTCCTGCCCCCGACGGAAAATCCGCCGGTTCTGTTCTGGCTTTCAGGCCTGACGTGTAATGACGAAAACTTCACCACCAAAGCAGGCGCGCAGCGTATTGCGGCTGAGCTGGGCATTGCGCTGGTGATGCCCGACACCAGCCCGCGCGGCGATGATGTGGCGGACGATGCCGGGTACGATCTGGGCAAAGGTGCCGGATTTTATCTCAACGCCACCGAGCAGCCGTGGGCGAGCCATTACCGCATGTATGACTACATTCGCGACGAGCTGCCAGCGCTGATTAAGGCCGAATTTACGGTGAGCGACCGCTGCGCCATCAGCGGGCACTCCATGGGCGGGCACGGGGCGTTAATCATGGCGCTGAAAAACCCGGGGAAATACACCAGCGTCTCTGCGTTCGCGCCGATTGTGAACCCAACGCAGGTGCCGTGGGGACAAAAAGCTTTCACAAACTATCTGGGTAAAGATGAAGAGAAGTGGCAGGAATGGGACAGCTGCGCGCTGATGCTGGCAAGCGATTCGGCGAACGCGCTCCCGATGCTTATCGATCAGGGCGATGCGGATCAGTTCCTCGCCGGACAGCTACAGCCTGCGATATTGGCTGAGGCGGCTCGCCAGAAGGATTGGCCGCTGACGCTGCGCATTCAGCCCGGGTATGACCACAGCTATTACTTTATGGCGTCCTTTATCGAGGATCATCTTCGCTTCCATGCGGAGCATTTATTTGGGTAAGTGCGCGTTATTGCCGGGTGGCGGTTGCGCCTGACCCGGCCTACGTTCGCGGTTTTTGGATGCCCGGTAAGCGAAGCGCCACCGGGCATTCAGGTCACATCAGAACTTATAATCCACGCCCACGAAGTAGCGACGGCCATCTTCCGTGTAGCTGTAATCGTCGCGGCTCAGATCTTTATCCAGCAGGTTCTGCACGCCCGCGCGCAGCTTCACGCTTTTCGTCGCCTGCCACGCGGCGCCGGTATTCCAGATAACATAGCCACCCGGCGTTGGGTCGCTGCTGGTCAGCGCGCGTTTCTCACCGGTATAGTTGCCCTGAACATAGAATGACCAGTCCTGCGTCGCCTTCCAGTCAACGGTCCCGTTGGCGGTGTGGAACGGCAGCTCGGACAGCGGTTTGTTGCCGCCGTTGCTGATATCGCGGCCGTCGTTATAGGTGTAGTTCAGCGTCACTTTCCAGTCTTCGGCCACCGGGAACTTCACTTCGGTCTCCACCCCACGGATGCGCGCCTTGTTGACGTTGTAGTAGCGGAAAATCGGTTCACCGTCCGCGTTCAGTCCAACGTAGTTAGGGTAGCTCTGCGCCTGCTTCACATTGGCCGTACGGCTGATGCTGATGCGGTCATCCACGTTATTCTGGAAGGTGGTGATGCTGGCCTGCACGCCCTCTAACCAGCCCTCCTCCCCACTATAGTAGAGACCAAATTCGAAGCTCTCGCTGGTTTCCGGCTTCAGGTCCGGGTTACCAACAATCTCGCAGGCGCCGCGGCACGAGCCGGTAACCCAGTCCGGGCTCAGCTGCAGCAGCGACGGTGCTTTAAACGCGGTGGCCCAGCCCCCTTTCACCGTTACGGTATCGGTCGCGTTATAGACCAGATAAGCACGCGGGCTCCAGTGGTCGCCGTAGGTATCATGGTCGTCCATACGGATGCCGGTGGTCAGCGCCAGCGGCTCGAAGATACGCCATTCGTCTTCGAGGAACAGCGCGTACTGGCTTGTCGACGTACTGCTGCCGGAGCCTCCCGTCAGGTTGACCGGATCTTTCAGCTTATCGTGACGCCACTCGCCGCCAAAGGTCAGCAACTGATTAATGTCGCCCAGCGGCAGCACGTATTTCCCGTCCACCGCGTTGCTCTCTGAGGTGATCGGATTGCTGTTGCCCGGATTTTTGTTATCCACTTTCTCACCGTAAACCTTCAGCTCGCTGTTGCCGACGCCCCAGCGGCCGTTATGGCTGAGAGAGTAGTTCTGACGCTCGAGGCGGTTTTTGTCGAGGGAGTCTGAATCGCGATCCTGGCGGTCAAAGCCGTAGCCCGCGGTGAAGTCGTGGTTTTCTGTTGGCGTCCAGGCGAATTCCACGTTGGCATCACGGCTGGTGAAGCCCTCAATGCGCGGCGTTTCACCGCTCGCCGTGGTGGAGGATTTCTGCTGCCCGTCTTTCTCACGCTTCGCGAGGCTGCCGTAGGCTTTCAGTCCCAGCAGGCCGTCCACCAGCGGACCGCTGGTATAAAACTGACCGTTATACGTATCGCCACGATCGCGGTGTTCCTGAAGGGTGGAATCCGCGCTCAGGGTGCCTGTCCACTTCTGGCCGATTTTTTTGGTGATAATGTTCACTACGCCGCCGAGAGCATCAGAGCCGTAGAGAGAAGACATTGGTCCGCGCACCACTTCAATGCGTTCGATGGCATCAACCGGCACCCAGTTGAGGTCGAAATCGTTATGGCGGAAGACCGCGTTGCGCGAGTTGACGCGCTTGCCGTCGATAAGGATGAGCGTATAGCTGCTGTCCAGACCGCGAATACTTACCCCTTTACGGTTGTCCCCTTCGCTCGTGAGCTGTACGCCCGGCACATCCCGTAACACATCTTTCAGGTTCTGAACGGGTTTGCGCTGCAAATCTTCCTGGGTAATTACGCTGATGCTTGCCGGTGCGTCTTTCAGGTTTTGCTCGGTCGCGGATGCCGTTACAACCATTGTGTCGCCAGATTCCGCTGCGATGACAGGCAGTGCCAGGGACATTGCGGACGCGCATAGCCCTCCCCTGACGACGGGATTCAACCTAAACATTCCATATCTCCATGAGGTAAATACAACTCAATCAAAAAATCATCGCTCACAGTGCCTTGTTGTCCGCCCACATCTGCGGTGGGTCGGTAGCACGCTTATTTTTTGATAACGATAAAGCAAACGATAATTATTATCAATTAAATTGTTAAAAAATATATCCGGAATGCATACTGTGGAGATAAAAAAGCCCGCTCGAGTGAGCGGGCTGAAAGAGAGGAAGCGCGGTTATTGTTTAAATCGTTCCGGGAAATCCATCTCACTGTAGCGAACGAAGCGGGTTCCTTTCGTCAGTTTGTAGCCAAACCAGATGATCAGGAACAGCGGAATACCAATGTAGGTCGCCGTGACGGCACCCCAGTCAATGGTGTCCGCAAGGAAGGCCTCATAGTTCTGACCCAGAGTAATGATCAGGCACAGAACGAAGGCGAAAATCGGCCCCAGCGGGAAGAACCCTGAACGGTACGGCAGGTTATTCAGGTCATGACCCTGCATGACGTAGCCGCGACGGAAACGGTAGTGGCTGATGGCAATGCCCAGCCAGGCGATAAAGCCCGTCATCCCGGAGGTGTTAAGCAGCCACAGGTACACCGTCTGGTTGCCGAACATGGAGGTCAGGAAGCACAGGCCGGCAATCACCGTGGTGGCATACAGCGCGTTGCGCGGTACGCCGCCGCGGGACAGTTTCGAGAAAATGCGCGGCGCTTTGCCGTCGCAGGCCAGGGTATAAAGCATACGGGTGGAGGCGTACATGCCGGAGTTACCCGCCGACAGCACCGCCGTCAGGATCACCGCATTCATTACCGCCGCCGCTGAGAGCAGGCCCGCGTGCTGGAAGACCAGGGTGAACGGGCTGACGCTGATGTCTTTCACGTCGTTACGCAGCAGGCTTGGATCGGTATACGGAATGATCAGGCTGATAATCAAAATAGCGAACACGTAGAACAGCAGGATACGCCAGAACACCTGACGCACCGCGCGCGGAATGTTCTTTTCCGGGTTTTCGGATTCACCGGCCGCGATACCAATCAGCTCCGTGCCCTGGAAGGAGAAGCCGACAATCATCGCCACGCCAATCATCGCCGAGAAGCCCCCGGCAAACGGCGCATCGCCGATGGTCCAGTTACTCCAGCCCGCAGGTTCAGCCCCTTTGAAAATACCCACGATCATCGCCACGCCGACGACGATAAAGATGATGACGGTGGCCACTTTGATCAAAGAGAACCAGTATTCCGCTTCGCCAAAGCCGCGCACGGAGATGTAGTTCAGCAGGAAGATGACGGCGAGGAACAGGGCGCTCCAGATCCAGCCCGGCGTGTCCGGGAACCACCAGGTCATCACCAGCTGCGCGGCGACGAGGTCCACGGCGATGGTGACGGCCCAGTTGTACCAGTAGTTCCAGCCCAGCGCGAAGCCGAAGCCTTCCTCAACGTATTTTTGTCCGTAGGTCGAAAACGAACCTGACACCGGCATGTATGCCGCCAGTTCGCCCAGGCTGGTCATCAGGAAATAAACCATCAGGCCAATCAGGATATAAGAGAATAATGCCCCACCCGGGCCGGCTGCCGAAATCGTTGCGCCAGAGGCAACGAAAAGACCTGTACCGATAGAGCCGCCAATGGCGATCATCGTCAGGTGACGCGCCTTGAGTTCACGACGTAGCGTGGGCGCTTCTGTGGTTTTAGTTTCTGAAACCATGTGAAAATGCTGTCCATTTAATAAATGAGGCGCGATTGTAGCAGACGATCTGCGTTCCTTCCGGCAGAAATACCCTGTTATAAGAGAGCTTCATGACGCGTCCAGGATTATAAGTAACGCATTATTTTTCCCTCTCCCCTTTGGGGTGAGGGGCGCTTTTACATCTCGCAGTAGCGCAGAAAACGCTGCAGCGAACTGGACAGGTGTTTCTGACGATGGTGGATGCACCACAGCGTGCGCACCAGTTTTGGCAGCGGAACAGGGATTTCCACCAGCGATCCGGTCTCCAGCTGTTCGGAAATCACCCGCCGGGAAAGACAGCTGATGCCCAGGCCATGACGCACCGCGTGCTTAATCGCCTCTGAGTTTCCCAGCTCCATTCCCAGCTGGAAATGCGGCAGATGCGACAGCAGCAGGTAGTCGACAATCTCACGCGTGCCGGACCCCTGCTCGCGGAGGATCCACTGCGCCTGCGCCAGCCGCTCCAGCGTCACCTCGCCCTGCAATAACGACGAGGCCGGAGACGCAAACACCACCAGCTCATCCTCCAGCCAGGGCTCGGCAATGATATCGACGTTGTGGCAAGGACCTTCGATAAGTCCGATATCCACGCGGAAATCAATCACCGCGTTGATCACGTCCTGGCTGTTACCCACGCTCATCTCCAGCGGCAGGGTCGGGAAATCCCGGCGGTAGCGGGCAATCACTTCCGGCAGGATGTAGTTGCCGATGGTGCTGCTGGCAAATACGCGGATCGCGCCGTTGTCCTCGCGGAACAGCTGCTCGATTTCAATAGCCTGCTCCAGCAGGGCCAGCGCGCGCGGGTAAAGCAGGCGGCCATGTTCGTTGACCACCAGTCGCTTCCCTACCCTGTCAAACAGCTGGACGCCCAGCTGGCCTTCGAGGTCGGTCAACGCCGCGCTGACGGCAGACTGCGAGAGCGCCAGCATTTGTGACGCCTGGGTCGTCGAGCCGCTTTTCAGCACCTCGGCAAACACTTCCAGCTGACGCAATGTAATGTGCATGGTTGCTTACCACTTATAAAGATTGATTATAAATATATAATCAATTTTATTTTTAAGCCAGCGCGCCGTAACCTTTAGCCAGACAAAGGAGAAGGTTATGTCAGAAATCACCTTACAACATCATCGTACAGTGTGGCACTTCGTGCCCGGCCTTGCGCTCAGCGCCGTCGTCACCGGCGTGGCCTTATGGGGCGGCAGTATTCCGGCAGTGGCCGGTGCAGGATTCAGCGCGTTAACGCTGGCCATTTTGCTCGGCATGGTGGTCGGGAACACCATTTACCCCCACATCTGGAAATCCTGCGACGGCGGCGTGATTTTCGCCAAGCAGCATTTATTACGTCTCGGGATTATCCTTTACGGCTTTCGTCTCACCTTTTCGCAGATTGCGGATGTGGGTGTAAGCGGGATTGCCATCGACGTCCTGACCCTGACCAGCACCTTTTTACTGGCCTGCTTTATCGGCCAGAAAGTGTTTGGCCTGGACAGGCAAACCAGCTGGCTGATCGGTGCCGGGAGCAGTATCTGTGGCGCCGCGGCGGTGCTGGCAACGGAGCCGGTCGTGAAAGCCGAAGCCAGCAAGGTAACGGTTGCCGTCGCGACGGTGGTGATGTTCGGTACCCTGGCGATTTTCCTCTACCCGGCCATGTATCCGCTGGTCGCCCACTGGTTTAGCCCGGAAACCTACGGCATCTATATCGGCTCGACCGTGCACGAAGTGGCCCAGGTGGTCGCGGCAGGACACGCCATTAACCCGGACGCTGAAAACGCGGCGGTGATTGCCAAAATGCTGCGCGTGATGATGCTGGCCCCGTTCCTGATTTTCATGGCCGCGCGGGTTAAACAGCTGGCGCCAGCAGGCGGCAGCGAGAAGAGCAAAATCACCATTCCGTGGTTTGCGATCCTGTTCATCGTGGTCGCTATCTTTAACTCCTTCCACCTGCTGCCGAAAGCGGTGGTGGATATGCTGGTGACGCTGGATACCGTACTGCTGGCGATGGCCATGGCGGCGCTGGGGGTGACCACACACGTCAGCGCGCTGAAAAAAGCCGGTGCGAAACCGCTGCTGATGGCGCTGGTGCTCTTCATCTGGCTGATTGTCGGCGGTGGCGCAATTAACCTCGCGGTCCATAGCCTGATGGCATAAACCACTACATCCTTCTCCTGTTAACCCGCTATCATAGGCATTTCGGGTTAACAGGAGTCCCTTTATGAAATATGTTGGAGCGCACGTTAGCGCTGCTGGTGGCCTTGCGAATGCCGCCATTCGCGCCGCCGAAATTGAGGCGACCGCTTTCGCCCTGTTCACCAAAAATCAGCGCCAGTGGCGCGCCGCGCCGCTCACCGCTGAGGTCATTGACGATTTCAAAGCCGCCTGTGAAAAATACCATTACGGGCCGGGCCAGATCCTTCCTCACGACAGCTATCTGATTAACCTCGGGCATCCGGTGCAGGAAGCGCTGGATAAGTCCCGCGAGGCGTTCCTTGATGAAGTGCAGCGCTGCGAACAGCTCGGGCTGACGCTGCTGAACTTCCATCCGGGTAGTCATCTGATGCAGATTGATGAAGATGCCTGTCTGGCGCGCATTGCCGAATCCATCAACATGACGCTGGATAAGACCAAAGGCGTCACCGCAGTGATTGAAAACACCGCTGGTCAGGGCAGCAACCTCGGCTTTAGGTTTGAACATCTGGCGGCAATCATTGACGACGTGGAAGATAAGTCTCGCGTGGGCGTGTGCATTGATACCTGCCACGCGTTTGCCGCCGGGTATGACCTGCGCACAACCGAGGCCACGAAAAATACTTTCGAGGAGTTCGAGCGCGTTGTTGGCTTTAAATATCTTCGCGGTATGCACCTGAACGATGCGAAAAGCGCGTTCGGCAGCCGCGTTGACCGCCACCACAGCCTGGGAGAAGGCAATATCGGTCACGATGCCTTCCGCTTTATTATGCAGGACGCCCGCTTCGACGGTATTCCGATGGTGCTGGAAACCATCAATCCGGATATCTGGGCGGAAGAGATTGCCTGGCTGAAGGCTCAACAAGCCGCTGAACAGGCGGCATAAAAAAAGCCGGGTTGCATTAGCACCCGGCTTTTTTATTGCTTACTGCTTACGCTGCTTTTGCCACAACTTCCGCTTCCGGACGTTTCAGCACCGCGTAAGACAGGCCTGCCACCAGCGTACCGGCAACAATCGCCAGCAGATAACCCAGTACCGGGGTGATGGCGCCAGGGATCAGCAGGACGAACAGACCGCCGTGCGGTGCCATCAGCTTCGCGCCAATCGCCATGGAGATGGCGCCCGTTACCGCGCCGCCGACGATACAGCACGGCAGAACACGCATTGGGTCACGCGCCGCGAACGGAATCGCACCTTCGGTGATGAAGCACAGGCCCAGCACCAGCGCCGCTTTACCGCCTTCCTGCTGCGCTTTGTCGAACTTACGACGGGCAATAATCGTCGCCAGGCCAAGCGCCAGCGGTGGCACCATACCGGCCGCCATGATCGCCGCCATCGGCGCGTAAGTCTGGGTACTCAGCAGGCCAACGCCAAAGGCGTATGCCGCTTTGTTCACCGGGCCACCCATGTCGGTACACATCATGCCGCCGAGGATTGCGCCCAGCAGCACCGCGTTCGCCGTGCCCATGGTTTGCAGCCAGTGGGTCAGGCCCGCCAGGATACCCGCAACCGGCTTACCAATCAGGTAGATCATCGCCAGACCGACCACCAGGCTGGAGATGAGCGGAATGATCAGGATTGGCTTCAGCGCCTCCATACTCTGCGGCAGCTTCAGCTTCGAGCTAATCAGCTTCGCGACGTAACCCGCGAGGAAACCGGCGATGATACCGCCAATAAAGCCGGAGCCGGTGCTCACCGCCAGCATACCGCCGATAAGACCCGGGGTCAGACCCGGACGGTCAGCAATGGAGAAGGCGATAAAGCCCGCCAGCACTGGCACCATCAGCGCGAACGCTGAACCGCCGCCGATCTGCATCAGCGCAGCCGCAAGCGTCCCTTCTTCTTTAAATGCCGTAATACCAAACGCGAACGACAGTGCGATACACAGGCCGCCCGCAACCACCATCGGCAGCATGTAGGACACGCCGGTCAGCAGGTGACGGTATGCGCCCGCAGACTCTTTTTTCCCTTCGGTCGGCGTTTTTGCTGCACCGGTGGCCTGATACGGTTTGGCTTCTGCCAGGGCCTTATCAAACTCCTGCGCGGTTTTTTTCAGCGCCAGGCCGGTAGAGGTACGGTACATCGGTTTGCCGGCAAACTTCGCCAGATCCACTTCGATATCTGCCGCCACAATCACCAGATCGGCCTCAGCGACCTCTTCCGGCGTAATGGCATTGCCCGCCCCCACGGAGCCACGGGTTTCAACCTTCACCCACCAGCCGCGTTTTTTCGCTTCGGTTTCAATGGCTTCAGCCGCCATAAAGGTGTGCGCCACGCCCGTCGGGCAGGCCGTGACCGCGACAACGCGTTTCGGACCCGAGGCCGCAGCAGGAGCCGCCGCGACAGGCGCGCTGTAGACGGTCGCGTGACCTTTCGCTTCGCTCAGGAACAGTTCCGGGTGTGCCACCGCGCGATTAATATCGCCCAGCCACACTTTTTTGCCGTTCAGCGCGCTGTCAGCGGGAATTTTATCGCCCAGGACAATCGCCAGTTCGGCATCGCCTGGGTTATCAATGATGTCCAGGTGTGCTTTTTGTGCCGCCGCGCCCAGCAGGGTCTTCGCCATGTAGGCGCGAGCCTGTCCGAGACCGGAGTCAATGATCAGCAGCGTTTTCATTATTCCTCTCCTGCTGTTAGTTAAAAGGTTTTAAGTCAACGCGCGCCATCATCGCGGCTAACTGGGTACGATCGGTAATACCGACATTGCTCTGGCTCACGGCCAGGGCTGCAACGGCGGTGGCAAGACGTAACGTATGTTCACTGGATTCACGCATCAGCAGGCCGTAAATCAGGCCGCCAACCATAGAATCCCCTGCGCCAACGGTGCTCACTACTTCCATTGACGGCGGTTTGGCAATCCATTCACCTGAAGCGTTAACCCACAACGCCCCTTCTGCACCCAGCGAGATCACCACGTGAGCAATACCCTGCTCGCGCAGCGCATGGGCGGCCTCAATCACATCTTTTAATTCCGGCAGCTTGCGGCCTGCCCAGATCTCCAGCTCGCGGCGGTTTGGCTTCACCAGCCACGGAGAGGCTTTCAGACCCGCCACCAGCGCATCGCGGCTGCTGTCGAAGATAATGCACGGGCACTGGCTGCGCAGACGCGTCATCCAGTCGGTAAACGCTTCCGGGCTGACGCCGGACGGCAGGCTGCCGCTGACGCACACCATGTCGAACTGGCCCAGCCAGGTCAGGGAGTCGGTCACAAAGCGCTCCCAGTCAGCTGGCGTCACTTCGAAACCGGAGAAGTTAAGATCGGTCACTTCGCCGTCTTTTTCCGTCAGCTTAACGTTGATGCGGGTACGGCCCTGCACGACCTGGAAACGGTTGGCAATGCCCAGCTCGCTGAACAGCTGCTGGAAGCCATCCTGGTTATCTTTACCGAGGAATCCGCCCACGGTGACGTCGATACCGAGATCCTTGAGCACCTTCGCGACGTTAATCCCTTTGCCCGCAGCATGCAGGCCAGTGGTACGCACGAGGTTAACTTCGCCGCGCTCAATTTCCGGGCAAAACCCCACCAGGTCATAAGCCGGGTTCAGCGTAATAGTCGCAACACGTCTGCTCATTATGCGCCCTCCCCCAGACCTGCCGCGATGGCGTCGCCAATTGCTTTCAGCGCCTGTTCAGCATCTGCGCCCTGCGCGGTGAAGCGCAGGCGATGGCCTTTCTTCACGCCCAGCGCGACGACTTTCATCAGGCTGCGGCCGTTGGCCGGTTTGCCCGAACCATCCAGGTTGGTCACGGTAATCTCGCTTTCAAATTGTTTAATGGTGTTGACCAGCATGGTGCCCGGACGGGCATGCAGGCCGTGTTCGTTACGCACCACGAACTCGGCGTTCAGCACGTCGTCCGTTAGCGCGTCGTCGCTGGTCAGCAGCGCCAGCACGGTCGCCGCATCAGCGTTCAGCAGTTTTTCAGCTTTATTGTTCAGCAGCAGATCGCCCAGACGCTTCAGCACCGAAACCGGCTGCTCATCGTTCATCGCCACAGTCACCAGCATGGCTGCTGTCTCGCCCTCAACGTCGAACGCGGTGGCGGCGCGGCTCACTGCAATTGCGCTGCGCAGGTTGCCTTCAGCGCTGTCGTTCAGCCAGATGCCCTGGCCGAGATTCAGCGGTTTATCGTTAATCACGCGCGTCACAAAGGTGGCATCAGCGGCACCCGCTTCTTTCAGGCGACCCGCGTTCAGCGCCTGCAGCGTGACCAGATCGGAGGCCACAACATCCAGCGTCAGCGTGTCGTTATCCAGCTTCAGCGCTTCACTCTGTTTTTCGCCCATCAGCAACGCCCGCAGCTCTTCAGCGGTTGTTGCAGTCTTCAGCTGTTCAGCCACGGAGTCATCGCTCAGGACATGCGTCAGCTGACGCAGCAGGCCTAAATGTTCGTCGCTGCTCGCCGCGATACCGATAGCAACATAAGCCACCTGGCCGTCGCCCCAGAGCACGCCCTGCGGGAACTGATAAACCTTAACGCCGGTTTTCAGCACCTGGTCGCGGGTGTCGGTTGTGCCGTGCGGAATGGCAATTCCATTGCCGAGGAAGGTGGAGGTCTGCTGCTCGCGCGCCAGCATACCGTTTACGTAGCCGTCCGCGACGTTACCCGCCTGCACAAGGGCAGCGGCAACCTGACGAATAGCCTCTTCTTTATCCCCGGCCTGAGCGCCCGGGTGAATATCCTGAACAGATAACTGGAACATGGTTCTCCTCTCCTGCTGAAAGTGAATCGTTTCAGCTTACATGAGAAAAAATGCGCTAGCCTGCTCCGTTTGTTAAAACAAGATAGCGCTGAAACGTTTCAAAAAGTCTTGCGCTTTCTGCAATGGCTTGCAAGAAATGTCGTATTTCCGATATCAGAATTTAGAGATACTGCACATTTCTTCTGCGTTCAGCTAAATTTTGCTGAACTTCAGCAAACCAGTTTCAGCTAAGTTCAGCCAGGTGGGGAGTAAGTTGAAATGCCATTTTGATTTTTCGTGGGGTAATTGACTTCACCCACTGTTTATTTTTTAACTGACGGCGTAAACTCCGCCCCTCTCTGTTACTCGCTAATTATAAAACATGCATAACACCCCTGCGGCCACCGCGCCGAAGCCCTTTGATTTGACGTCAACGGCGTTCCTGATTGTTGCCTTCTTTACGGGCATCGCCGGTGCGTTGCAAACCCCGACGCTGAGCCTGTTCCTGACTAACGAAGTTCACGCTCGTCCGGCGATGGTTGGCTTCTTTTTTACCGGAAGCGCCATCATCGGCATTCTCGTCAGCCAGTTTCTCGCCGGTCGTTCCGACCGCAAAGGCGATCGTAAAAGCCTGATTGTTTTCTGCTGTCTGCTGGGGGTGCTGGCCTGCGTCCTGTTTGCCTGGAACCGTAACTATTTCATTCTGCTGTTCATCGGCGTATTTCTGAGCAGCTTTGGCTCAACCGCCAACCCGCAGCTGTTTGCCCTTGCCCGCGAACATGCCGACCATACCGGGCGGGAAGCGGTGATGTTCAGCTCGATATTGCGCGCTCAGGTGTCGCTGGCATGGGTAATTGGCCCGCCGCTGGCCTACGCGCTGGCGATGGGGTTTGGCTTTACGGTGATGTACCTGAGCGCGGCGGTCGCGTTTGTGGCGTGCGGCGCAATGGTATGGTTTTTTCTGCCGTCAATGCGCAAAGAGCCCAAAGTGGCAACGGGCGTGCTGGAAGCGCCGCGTCGTAACCGCCGCGATGCCCTGCTCCTGTTTGTTATCTGCACGCTGATGTGGGGCACCAACAGCCTGTATATCATTAACATGCCGCTGTTTATTATTGATGAGCTACACCTGCCGGAGAAGCTGGCCGGCATTATGATGGGCACCGCCGCGGGTCTTGAGATCCCGACCATGCTGATTGCAGGCTATTATGCGAAGCGTTTTGGAAAGCGTTTTTTAATGCGCATCGCGGCCGTCGCCGGGCTGCTATTCTACGTTGGCATGCTGACGGTCCATACGCCAGCCCTGCTTCTTGCTTTACAGCTGCTGAACGCCGTGTATATCGGCATCCTGGCGGGGATTGGCATGCTCTACTTCCAGGATCTGATGCCGGGGCAGGCAGGTGCCGCCACCACCCTTTATACTAATACCACCCGCGTGGGCTGGATTATTGCGGGCTCGATGGCCGGTATCGTTGCCGAGATCTGGAACTACCACACGGTGTTCTGGATTGCGCTGGTGATGTGTACGCTGACGATTGGCTGTCTGGCGAGGATCAAGGACGTTTAAGGCGCGGTGAGCGCTTCCAGCTCCAGCAGCCATGTCATTGCCTGCGCGCGCGTGCTGCCGCACATTTCAGCTGATGGCTGAAGCCCGGAACAGACCTTCGGGCGCAGGGGAGACTCAAAGATCATACACAGGTTGGATTCAGAGAGCTGAACGCAGCGGGTATTGGCGGGCTTGCCTTCAGGCATGCCTGGAATGGGGCTTGAAATGGACGGAGCGGTACAGCACGCGCCGCAATCTGGACGACAATCCATACATGCTCTCTCGGTGGCGAACACCCGTACAGTCGGGCATCGGGCGCACAGTAACACCTTTTGCGTATTGATAGCAAAAGCCACGAATTCCACTTGCCTGAAAGGCCGCGCGCGAGTAATTTGGCGCGATATTTTTTACCTCCCGTAGACAGGATTACTGCAATGCCAAGAGCGAACGAAATTAAGAAAGGTATGGTACTGAATTACAACGGCAAATTGCTGATTGTGAAAGACATCGACATTCAGGCACCAAGCGCCCGTGGTGCAGCGACGCTGTACAAAATGCGTTTCGCCGATGTGCGTACCGGCCTGAAGGTGGAAGAACGTTTTAAAGGTGACGATATCGTTGATACCGTGACTCTGACCCGTCGCTACGTTGATTTCTCCTACATCGACGGCAACGAATACGTGTTCATGGATAAAGAAGATTACACCCCGTACATCTTCACCAAAGATCAGATCGAAGAAGAGCTGCTGTTCATTCCTGAAGGCGGTATGCCAGACATGCAGGTGCTGACCTGGGACGGCGTGCTGCTGGCGCTTGAACTGCCGCAGACCGTGGATCTGGAAATCGTTGAAACCGCGCCGGGCATTAAAGGCGCGTCAGCAAGTGCGCGCAACAAACCAGCGACCCTGACCACCGGTCTGGTTGTGCAGGTGCCGGAATATCTCTCCGCTGGCGAGAAGATCCGCATCCATATTGAAGAAAAACGCTATATGGGTCGTGCTGACTGATTATGGCATTTGTCGGGTGGCGGCTTCGCCACCCGACAATTCCGGTTACAGAAGCTCCGGATATTTCGTCATCTTCAGCGCCAGCTCGACCCCTCGCACTTCCGCCATCCCCTTCAGGCGGCCAATCGCCGAATAGCCCGGGTTGGTTTTCTTACGCAGATCGTCCAGCATCTGGTGTCCGTGATCCGGACGGAACGGAATAGGACGCACATCGCCCGCCTGCTTGCGACGCGCCTCTTCAGCCAGAATAGCGTCCACCACCGCCACCATATTCACATCACCGCCAAGGTGCGCCGCCTCATGGAAGGTTTTTGGGTTCTCTTCACGGCAGGTCGCACGCAGATGCGTAAAGTGAATGCGATCGCCAAAGGTTTCTATCATCCGCACGAGGTCATTATCAGCGCGCACGCCGTAGGAGCCGGTACACATGGTAAAGCCGTTATAGATGCTGTCGACCGTCTCTTTCAGCCATTGCATATCTTCAATCGTGGACACGATACGCGGCAGGCCGAGGATAGGACGCGGCGGATCGTCCGGGTGTACCGCCAGACGCACGCCGGCTTCTTCCGCAACCGGAACGATAGCGCGCAGGAAATACGCCATGTTTTCACGCAGCTGGTGCTTATCAATATTGCCGTATTCCGCCAGACGCGCGCGGAACTGATCCAGCGTGTACCCCTCTTCCGCACCCGGCAGGCCAGCAATGATATTGCGGGTCAGCTTCTCTACGTCCGCTTCACTGGCGGCATTGAACCATTCAAGGGCCTGCTGCTGCTCTTCAGCGGTGTAATCCGCTTCGGCGCCCGGGCGTTTCAGAATGTGCAGCTCAAACGCCGCAAAGGCAATCTGGTCAAAACGCAGCGCTTTCGAGCCGTCCGGCATCTGATATTCCAGGTCGGTACGCGTCCAGTCCAGAATCGGCATGAAGTTATAGCAGACCGTATCAATGCCGCAGGCCGCCAGGTTGCGAATGCTCTGCTGATAGTTTGCAATCCAGGTCCGGTATTCCCCGGAATGGGTTTTGATATCTTCGTGAACCGGAATGCTTTCTACCACAGACCAGGTTAACCCCTTCTCCGCCAGCAGCGCCTGACGCTGTTGAATCTCCTCAACTGGCCATACCTGGCCGTTAGGAATGTGATGCAGCGCCGTGACGACACCCGTTGCGCCAGCCTGACGCACATCATCAAGAGAAACCGGATCGTTCGGCCCGTACCAACGCCAGGTTTGTTCCATTGCCTCATCCTCTCAAGTTGTTATACCAATATGGGTTACTGCAATGACGACTACCATACATGTTTGCCGTGAAGGGTCAACACGCCGCCACACATTGATTGATCAAACTCACAGAACGGGGATATTTACGGCTTACCAATTTTATTTGCTGTCATATAACTTTAGACTGACATTGTTAATTAATGGTTAATCAGGTGTGTATTTCATGAAGACAATTGCCTCAACCGCCCTTCCAGCCCAGGTTCAACAACCGCGCTACGATCGTCATCAACTGCGCTCCCGCATCGTCCATTTCGGCTTCGGTGCGTTTCACCGCGCGCATCAGGCATTGTTAACAAACCGGGTGCTGAATGAAAAAGGCGGCGACTGGGGAATTTGTGAGATTAGCCTGTTCAGCGGCGACGTGCTGATGAGCCAGCTGCGCGCGCAGGATCACCTGTTTACCGTGCTGGAGAAAGGTGCTGAAGGAAATCAGCCGATTATTGTCGGGGCCGTACATGAATGCCTGAATGCAAAGCTGGACTCTCTGCCCGCGATAATAGAGAAGTTTTGCGAGCCGCAGGTGGCGATTGTGTCGCTCACCATTACGGAGAAAGGCTACTGCATCGATCCCGCGACCGGTAAGCTGGATTTAAAAAACGCCCGGATCGTCCACGATCTGGAAAATCCCGCTGAGCCGCATTCCGCGCCGGGGATCCTGGTCGAAGCCCTTAATCGCCGCCGCGAGCGCGGCTTGCCTGCGTTTACCGTGCTTTCCTGCGACAACATTCCGGACAACGGCCACGTGGTGAAAAATGCGGTGCTTGGCATGGCGCAAAAGCGCTCCCCGGCGCTGGCGGAGTGGATCGAGGGCCACGTGAGTTTTCCGGGAACGATGGTCGACAGAATTGTTCCCGCCGCGACGGAGGCCTCGCTTGCGGAGATCGCCGACGCGCTCGGCGTTGACGATCCGTGCGCCATAAGCTGCGAGCCGTTTATTCAGTGGGTAGTGGAAGATAATTTTGTCGCCGGGCGTCCGGAGTGGGAAGTGGCGGGCGTTCAGATGGTGCAGGACGTTCTGCCCTGGGAGCAGATGAAATTACGCATGCTTAACGGCAGCCACTCTTTCCTGGCGTATCTGGGGTATCTCGCCGGGTACGCGCATATTAATGAATGCATGGAGGACGCCACCTTCCGCGAAGCCGCCCGGCGGCTAATGCTGGATGAACAGGCGCCTACGCTGCGTATAAAGGATGTCGACCTGACTGCCTATGCCGACAGCCTGATTGATCGCTTTGCTAACCCGGCGCTGCAGCACCGTACCTGGCAAATCGCGATGGACGGTAGCCAGAAGCTGCCGCAGCGAATGCTGGATGGCATCCGCGTCCACCTTGAGCGTAAAACAGAATGGCCGCTGCTGGCGCTGGGCGTCGCTGGCTGGATACGCTACGTCAGCGGGTTCGACGAACGCGGCAACGCGATTGACGTTCGCGATCCCCTCAGCGATAAAATCCGCACGATTGTCGAGGCCAGCAGCGACGCCGACCGCGTCAATGCGCTGCTGGGGCTGAGCGAGGTCTTCGGTCACGATCTCGCGCAAAATAGCGTTTTCGCTGAGGCTGTCAGCCAGGCCTACCAGCGCATCATCCGCCGTGGCGCACGCCAGGCTGTTATTGAAACGTTAAATCTTTAGCGATTATTGCGCTTAATGCGAACGGACATTGCCTCCGTTCGCCCTCCCCCTTCTCATTGCGCCCGTTTTTCGCCAGGATAAGAGCATAGTGTTATAGCATCACAATTCTCTTGCGGAGCGCACGTGACCAAAACCAACCTCATCACCGGTTTTCTCGGCAGCGGTAAAACCACCTCTATTCTTCATCTGCTGGCGAATAAAGACCCCGCCGAGAAATGGGCCGTGCTGGTCAATGAATTCGGTGAAGTGGGCATTGATGGCGCGTTGCTGTCATCCAGCGGCGCAATGATTAAAGAGATCCCCGGCGGATGCATGTGCTGCGTAAACGGCTTACCGATGCAGGTAGGCCTCAATACGCTGCTGCGTCAGGGCAAACCGGACCGCCTTCTGATTGAACCTACCGGTCTGGGCCACCCGAAGCAGATCCTCGATTTACTGACCGCCCCGGTTTACGAGCCGTGGATCGATCTTCGCGCCACGCTGTGCCTGCTCGATCCGCGTCGGCTTCTGGATGAAAAAGCGGTGGCCAATGAGAACTTTCGCGATCAGCTCGCCGCAGCAGACGTTATTGTCGCCAATAAAGAAGATCGCGCCACGGCGGAAAGCCGGGCCGCGCTGGACGCGTGGTGGCAGCATTTCGGCGGCAATCGGACGCGGGTGCAGGCCACTCAGGGGAATATTGATAGCGCCCTGCTGGATCTTCCCCGCCTGAACCTGGCGCAACTCCCGGCCAGCGCAGAGCATGCGCATCACCATTCTGCAAAGCAGGGTCTGGCCGCGCTTAGCCTGCCGGAACACGAGCGCTGGCGTCGTAACCTTAACAGCGGTCAGGGGTATCAGGCCTGCGGATGGATTTTCGATGCCGACACCGTTTTCGACACCATTGGCATCCTTGAGTGGGCCAGGCTTGCGCCGGTCGACCGCGTGAAAGGGATCATGCGCACGCCAGACGGGCTGGTGCGGATCAACCGCCAGGGCGACGATTTCTTTATCGAAACGCAAAACGTCGCGCCACCTGACAGCCGAATAGAGTTAATTAGTGCGGTTAACGCCGACTGGAATGCCCTGCAGTCCAGCCTGTTGAAGCTTCGTTTAAGTTCGGGCGGCTAACGTTGCCCCAGTTTTCACTCAATGCAGAACGTTATGACGACTCGAATTCCCCAGATACTACTACTTAATGTCGCCGGTCTGGCGCTCTTTTTCTCCTGGTATATCCCGGTGAATCACGGTTTCTGGTTCCCACTGGATTCATCCCTGTTTCATTTCTTCAACCAGGGGCTGGTGAAGAGTGACGCCTTTCTGTGGCTGGTGGCGATTACCAATAACCGCGCCTTTGACGGCTTTTCCCTGCTGGCTATGGGCTGCCTGATGCTCTCTTTCTGGCTCAAAGAGGATGACACGGGGCGTCGCCGCATCCTGATTATCGGACTGGTGATGCTTCTGGCTGCGGTGATCATTAATCAGCTGGCGCAACATCTGATGCCGGTAAAACGTGCAAGTCCTTCGCTCTCTTTCCCGAATATTTATCGCGTGAGTGAACTGCTGCATATTCCAACAAAAGATGCCTCGAAGGACAGTTTCCCGGGCGATCACGGCATGATGCTGCTTATTTTTTCTGGGTTCATGCTGCGCTATTTCGGTAAGAAGGCGTTCGCAATCGCCCTGCTTATTGTGGTGATATTTGCCTTCCCGCGCGTGATGATTGGCGCGCACTGGCTGACGGATATTGTCGTGGGTTCCCTTTCCGCGGTGCTGATTGGTCTGCCGTGGGTTCTGATGACGCCTTTGAGCGATCGCCTAATTACCCTTTTCGATCGCTATCTTCCGCGTAGAAAGCAACAAAAATTGAACAAATAATTACCGTTTTTTAACGTAAACTATCGGGGATCATCACGATCCCTGATAATGCCCTTCCCGCGATCTTTCTGCTCTGTCATATTCTTGTCATCACATTCGTGATAAAAATGAATCAATTGCACGATTACGCGGCGGATCTGCCGCAATTTTGTGCAATGACAAATTTTTACTTTCTGTATCACAATTTCTTATAAAAAAAAGGCTCTTTTTACTCGCAATAGCCCTGGCAATCGGTTAATCTCGAACTCGTTTTGCCCCATGGAGATAATTATTTCGATGGTGAATAATTTTGTGCGCTGCACCACAAATGTCACCAGAAACAATTGTCTCAATGTGAACAGATAATTAGTCTCGTCACGTTTGGCATTTTTATAACGATATTTGTCGTTAAGGACTTCAAGGGAAAATAAACAAAATGGTCAAATCTCAACCGTTTCTGAGATATATCTTACGGGGGATCCCGGCGATAGCAGTCGCGGTACTGTTATCTGCATGTAGTACATCGAACACCGCAAAGAATATGCATCCTGAGACGCGTGTTGTGGGAATGGAAGATTCCTCTTCACTGCAAGCCTCTCAGGATGAATTTGAAAATATGGTACGTAATCTGGACGTGAAGTCCCGCATTATGGACCAGTATGCTGACTGGAAAGGCGTGCGTTACCGTCTTGGCGGCAGCACTAAAAAAGGCATTGATTGTTCCGGCTTTGTACAGCGTACCTTCCGCGAGCAATTTGGGTTAGATCTTCCGCGTTCGACCTACGAACAGCAGGAGATGGGCAAGTCGATTTCACGTACCAAACTGCGCACCGGCGATTTAGTGCTGTTCCGTGCAGGTTCTACCGGTCGACATGTGGGCATCTACATTGGTAATGACCAGTTTGTACATGCCTCCACCAGCAGCGGTGTGACCATTTCCAGCATGAATGAACCGTACTGGAAGAAGCGCTACAACGAAGCGCGCCGCGTACTGACCCGCAGTTAATATGATAATTGTATCGTTGGTTATCCCTTGGCTGGCGATACAATAAAAAAAAGCACTGCTTCGGCGGTGTTTTTTTTTGCCCGTTACAATGAATACAATCAGCGGCAATTCAGGAACCACGACGTTTATGCTCACCCGCTACTTCTCCAGTCATCGAAAGATACTGTTCCTCAGTATCATTACCGGCCTGATCGCCGCCCTGCTCCTGGGTTCATTGCAATTTTTCTGGAGCTACCACAAGCGGGAAATCCGATTCGATACGTTGATCATGGATGTGCGCATCTACATGGAGAGCTATTTTGACGAGCTGAAAGCCTCCATCGACGTGCTCCAGCCGCTGACGCTCAATAATTGCCAGAACGTTAACGCGGAGCTGACCTCGCGCGCGGCCTTCAGCCTCAACGTACGCGCCTTCCTGCTGGTAAGAGATAAAATGGCGTTCTGCTCGTCAGCCACAGGGCCAATGAATGCCCCGATGGAGGAGCTGATACCCGAGCTGCACATCAACAAGCAGGTTGATATCGCACTGCTCCCCGGCACGCCCATGCTGCCCAATAAGCCCGCGATTGCCATCTGGTATCGTAATCCGCTTGTGAAGGACGGCGGCGTATTCACCTCGGTGAATCTCAACCTGACGCCTTACCTGCTTTACACCGCGCGCCAGGACGAGTTTGCAGGCATCGCGATCGTCATCGGCGACAATGCGTTATCCACTGCCTCAAGCGCCCTCGTCAAAGCGAAGGATTTACATGAAACGCCGGCGCGCACCGCGACGCTCAAAGACGTTCCTCTGACCATCAACCTGTACGCCGAGGAGTGGACGACCGATGAGATACTTTACGCCCTGTTCTTCGGGCTGGTGTGCGGGATTGCGGCAGGGTCGCTTAACTTCTACATCCTCACGACGCGTCTCAATCCGGGCAAAGAGATTCTGAGCGCCATCAAGCGCGGCCAGTTTTATGTGGTTTATCAGCCCGTTGTCGACGCCAAATCGCTCAGGATGACCGGGCTTGAAGTGCTGATGCGCTGGAAGCACCCGACCATGGGTGAGATCCCGCCGGACGCCTTTATCAATTTTGCCGAAGCGCAGAAGCTGATTGTTCCGCTCACGCTGCATCTTTTTGACCTGATTATTCACGATGCGCCAGTGCTACAGACCGTGCTGCCGCCGGGTGCCAAAGTGGGCATTAATATCGCGCCGGGGCATCTGCATGCGGAAAGCTTCAAAGACGATATGCGCACCTTCAAAGCCCTGCTGCCGCCTGATTACTTCCAGATCGTACTGGAAATTACCGAGCGCGACATGCTGAACCATCGGGAAGCTAACAGCCTCTTCGAATGGCTTCATAACGAAGGGTTTGAAATTGCCATCGACGATTTCGGCACCGGCCACAGCGCGCTGATTTATCTTGAACATTTCACCATGGACTACCTGAAAATCGACCGTGGTTTTGTCAACGCCATTGGCACAGAAACCGTCACCTCCCCGGTGCTGGATGCCGTACTGACGCTGGCAAGACGACTGAATATGTCGACCGTTGCGGAAGGGGTGGAAACACCGGAACAGGCGGCCTGGCTGCGCGAGCATGGGGTTAATTATCTGCAGGGTTACTGGATTAGCCGCCCGATGCCGCTGGAGCAGTTCCGCACGTGGCAAAATACAGTGTCGCCTGACGGGGAATAATTTCACATTGCCCGTGGCGTCACTTATTATTCAGCTTAACTGAGCCGGTCTGTAAAAGAGGGAGCCGCCGCGAGATGTTTATGCGCTTTATGTTGCTTTGGTTGGCAGTCGTGAGCCTGTCCAGCCAGGCGCAAACCATCAAAGAGAACATCGCGTTCGCCGTGATTGGCGAGCCAAAATACGCGGTCAATTTTACGCACTTCGATTACGTCAATCCTGCCGCCCCTAAGGGTGGAAAGGTCACGCTCTCGGCTACGGGAACGTTCGACAACTTTAACCGCTTCGCCCTGCGCGGCGTGGCCGCGGCGCGAACGGAATCGCTCTATGACACGCTTTTTGTCACGTCGGATGATGAACCCGGCAGCTATTACCCGCTGATTGCCGATAACGTGCGCTATGCCGATAACTTCGCCTGGGCCGAAATTACCCTAAACCCCCGGGCCCGCTTTCACGACGGCACGCCGGTCAAGGCCAGCGACGTCGCTTTTACGTTTCATAAATTTATGACCGAAGGCGTGCCTCAGTTCCGCATTGTGTATAAAGGCGCAACGGTGCGCGCCATTGCGCCCCTCACCGTACGCATTGAGCTGAGCGAACCGAACAAAGAGAATATGCTTAGCCTGTTCTCGCTGCCGGTGATGCCTGAATCGTTCTGGAAAAACCATAAGTTAAGCGACCCGCTCTCCACGCCGCCGCTGGCCGGTGGCCCTTACCGCATTACCGACTGGCGCATGGGGCAGTACGTGGTCTATTCCCGCGTGAAAGATTACTGGGCGGCTAACCTGCCGGTAAACCGCGGGCGCTGGAATTTCGACACCCTTCGCTATGACTACTATCTCGACGATAACGTGGCGTTTGAAGCGTTCAAGGCCGGCGCCTTCGATTTACGCGTGGAGAACAGCGCCAAAAACTGGGCGACCCGCTATATCGGCAAAAACTTCACGAAAGGCTACATCGTCAAAGACGAGCACAAAAACGAATCCGCCCAGGACACGCGCTGGCTGGCGTTTAATATTCAGCGCCCGGTATTTACCGACCGCCGCGTTCGGGAAGCCATTTCCCTGGCCTTCGATTTTGAATGGATGAACAAAGCCCTGTTTTACGGGGCGTACAGCCGCGCGAACAGCTATTTCCAGAACACCGAATATGCCGCGCGCGACTACCCTAAAGCCGACGAACTGCTCCTGCTGGCGCCGCTGAAAGCGGAAGTGCCGCCGGAGGTGTTTACCACGGTATTTCAGCCGCCCGCTTCAAAGGGTGACGGCTACGACCGCGACAACTTGCTGAAGGCCAGCAAGCTGCTGGATGAGGCAGGCTGGCAGCTGAAGAATCAGAAACGCGTCAATGCGAAAACCGGCAAGCCTTTAAGCTTTGAACTGCTGCTCTCCTCCGGCGGCAACGATCAGTGGGTGCTGCCGTTTAAGCACAACCTTGCGCGGCTGGGGATCACCATGAACATTCGCCAGGTCGATAACGCGCAGATCACCAACCGCATGCGCAGCCGTGATTACGACATGATGCAACGCCTGTGGCCCGCGCAGCCGTGGCCCAGCTCGGATCTACAAATCTCCTGGGCCTCCAGCTACATCGACTCCTCGTACAATTCGCCAGGCGTAAAAAGCCCGGCGATTGATGCCCTGATTGCGAAAATTGTGGCGGCGCAGGGCGATAAAGATAAGCTCTTGCCGCTTGGTCGCGCCCTCGACAGGGTGTTAACCTGGAACTACTACATGCTGCCCATGTGGTATATGGGCGAAGACCGCCTTGCGCGCTGGGACAAGTTCTCCGTGCCTGCCGTACGCCCTGTCTATTCTCTGGGCTTTGACACCTGGTGGTATGACGTGAATAAAGCCGCCAGACTGCCCGCCGAGCGGCGATAAGGAATTATCATGGGTGCCTATTTAATACGCCGTCTTCTGCTGGTCATTCCCACGCTGTGGGCCATTATCACCATTAACTTTTTTATCGTGCAAATTGCCCCGGGCGGGCCGGTCGACCAGGCCATTGCCGCCATTGAGTTTGGCAACAGCGGCGGCATGCCCGGCGGCGGCGGAGAAGGCATGGGCGCCAGCCATGCGCGAACCGGCGTGGGGAATATCAGTGAAAGCCACTACCGCGGCGGGCGCGGGCTGGATCCTGAAGTGATCGCCGAGATCACCCATCGCTACGGCTTTGATAAGCCGATACACGAGCGCTATTTCAAGATGCTCTGGGATTATATCCGCTTTGATTTTGGCGATAGCCTGTTCCGCAGTGCGTCCGTATTAACGTTGATCAAGCAAAGCCTGCCGGTTTCGGTCACGCTGGGGCTGTGGGGGACGCTGATTATCTATCTGGTCTCTATACCGCTCGGGATCCGAAAAGCGGTGCATAACGGCAGCCGCTTCGATATCTGGAGCAGCACCTTCATCATCATCGGCTATGCTATTCCGGCGTTTCTGTTTGCCGTTCTGCTGATTGTCTTCTTTGCCGGAGGCAGCTATTTCGATATCTTCCCGCTGCGGGGGCTGGTCTCCGCCGATTTCAGCACACTGCCGTGGTACCAGAAAATCACCGACTATCTCTGGCATATCACGCTGCCGGTGCTGGCGACGGTGATCGGCGGGTTTGCCGCCCTGACCATGTTAACGAAAAATGCCTTTCTCGATGAAATCCGCAAGCAGTATGTCGTGACCGCCCGCGCCAAAGGGGTCAGCGAGAAGCAGATTATGTGGAAACACGTTTTCCGCAACGCCATGCTGCTGGTGATTGCCGGATTTCCAGCCACGTTCATCAGCATGTTTTTTACCGGCTCGCTGCTGATTGAGGTGATGTTCTCGCTCAACGGTCTCGGCCTGCTGGGCTACGAAGCCACCGTATCGCGCGATTATCCGGTAATGTTTGGCACGCTCTATATTTTCACCCTGATTGGCCTGCTGCTGAATATCATCAGCGATATCAGCTATACGCTGGTCGATCCCCGAATTGATTTTGAGGGCCGCTGATGCCGCGTTTAAGCCCCGTTAACCAGGCCCGCTGGGCCCGTTTTCGCCATAACCGCCGCGGCTACTGGTCGCTGTGGATTTTTGCTGTCCTGTTTGTCCTGAGCATGTGTTCGGAGCTGATCGCCAACGACAAACCGTTGCTGGTGCACTTTAACGACCGCTGGTACGTGCCGGTACTGGCTAACTACAGTGAAAGCGACTTCGGCGGCCCGTTTGCCACCCCGGCGGAGTACCAGGATCCGTGGCTGCGCCAGCAGATCGAACAGCACGGCTGGGCCCTCTGGGCTCCGGTACGCTTTGGCGCCAACAGCATTAACTTCGCGACCACAACCCCCTTCCCTTCTCCGCCCTCTGCGCAAAACTGGCTGGGAACAGACGCCAACGGCGGCGACGTGCTGGCGCGCATCCTCTACGGTACGCGGATTTCTATTCTCTTTGGACTGATGCTGACCGTCTTCTCCAGCGTAATGGGCGTAGTGGCCGGCGCCGTTCAGGGCTACTACGGCGGAAAAATTGACCTGTGGGGGCAGCGTATCATCGAAGTCTGGTCCGGTATGCCAACGCTGTTTCTGATCATTCTGCTTTCCAGCGTGGTACAGCCGGGCTTCTGGTGGCTGCTGGGCATCACCGTTCTGTTCGGCTGGATGGCGCTGGTGGGCGTGGTGCGGGCAGAGTTTCTGCGCACCCGTAATTTCGACTATATTCGCGCCGCGCAGGCGTTAGGCGTGAGCGATCGCGCAATCATCTTCCGCCATATGCTTCCCAATGCGGTGGTGGCGACCCTCACCTTCCTGCCCTTTATTCTGTGCAGCTCCATCACCACCCTCACCTCGCTGGACTTTCTGGGCTTCGGCCTGCCGCTGGGGTCGCCGTCGCTCGGCGAACTGCTGCTGCAGGGCAAGAACAACCTGCAGGCGCCGTGGCTGGGCATCACCGCCTTTCTTTCCGTGGCCGTGCTGCTTTCGCTGCTGATTTTTATTGGCGAAGCCGTGCGCGATGCCTTCGATCCCAACAAGGCGGTATAAGATGACGCAGCCTCTTCTCAGTATTGATCGCCTGTCGATTGCCTTCTCGAAGCAGGGCGAGACCCGTACCGTGGTCACCGACCTGTCGCTGCAGATCCAGCGCGGTGAAACGCTGGCGCTGGTGGGTGAATCCGGTTCGGGCAAGAGCGTCTCGGCGCTCTCCATCCTGCGTCTGCTGCCCTCCCCGCCCGTGAGCTATCCGCAAGGGGATATTCTGTTCCACGGCAGTTCGCTGCTGCACGCTGATGAACATACCCTGCGCGGTATTCGCGGCAATAAGATTGCCATGATCTTCCAGGAGCCGATGGTGTCGCTCAACCCACTGCATACGCTGGAAAAACAGCTCTATGAAGTGCTGTCACTTCATCGGGGGATGCGCAAAGAGGCCGCGCGGGGCGAAATTCTGGATTGTCTGGAACGAACAGGCATACGCAACGCGGCCAAACGGCTGAATGATTTTCCGCATCAGCTCTCCGGCGGCGAACGCCAGCGGGTAATGATTGCCATGGCCCTGCTCACGCGCCCCGAACTGTTGATTGCCGACGAGCCGACGACGGCGCTGGACGTCACGGTGCAGGCGCAAATTCTGACGCTCTTGAGGGAGCTGCGTGACGAGCTGGACATGAGCCTGCTGTTTATCACGCACAACCTGAGCATCGTGAAAAAGCTGGCCGACAGCGTCGCGGTCATGCAAAACGGGCGCTGCGTTGAACAGAATACCGCGTCCATGCTGCTGAACGCGCCGCAGCATCCCTATACGCAGCGCCTGCTCGACAGCGAACCTTCCGGCGACCCGGTACCTCTCACGGCAGACAGCACACCGCTGCTGCGCGTCGATGATTTATCCGTCTCGTTCCCGATCCGCAAAGGCGTTCTGCGGCGCATCGTTGACCAGAACCCGGTGCTGAAAAATATCCGCTTCTCGCTGCGACCGGGTGAATCCCTGGGGCTGGTGGGAGAATCCGGTTCGGGGAAAAGCACTACCGGTCTGGCGCTGCTGCGCTTAATTGCCTCTCAGGGCGAGATCCTGTTTGACGATATGCCGCTGCACCGCTGGAACCGCCGCCAGATGCTGCCCGTGCGGCCCCGCATGCAGGTGGTATTTCAGGATCCCAACTCCTCGCTTAACCCGCGCCTCAGCGTGTTGCAGATTATCGAAGAGGGCCTGCGCGTTCACCAGCCTGGCCTGAGTGCGCAACAGCGGGAACAGGAGGTCATGCGGGTGATGGCGGAAGTGGGCTTAGATCCCGACACTCGCCACCGCTACCCTGCGGAATTTTCCGGCGGACAGCGCCAGCGTATCGCCATCGCCCGCGCGCTGATCCTGAAACCGGAGCTGATTATTCTGGATGAACCGACCTCGTCTCTGGACAGAACCGTACAGGCGCAGATCCTGGCGCTGCTCAAAGGGCTACAGGAAAAGCACCGGCTGGCCTATATCTTTATCAGCCATGATCTACAGGTGGTTCGGGCGCTATGCCATCAGGTGATTGTGCTACGACAGGGTGAGGTGGTCGAACAGGGTGATTGCCAGCGCGTATTTACTGCGCCAACGCAGAGCTACACGCGCCAGCTGCTCGCGGCAGACTAGCGCTTAAAACGGATACTGGCCGGAGAAAGGTTCAGCAATCGCAACGCCAAAATTTTTCAGGCGGCAGGTCGCGGCGAATTCGTCCTGGCTTTTGACAAACAGGCACGGCTCCCCTTCGCACTCCAGTACGGAGCTGTCCACTTCGATATCCGTCAGGGCCTGGCTGAGACGCTCCATCACCCGCCACGCATTTTCGTCGCTCGGGCTCAGCAGCTTTAGCGCCACCAGGCAATTCTCACAGCCCGCGACGCTTTGCGGAATCGGTTCAACTTTCGAACCTGCAAAACCCGCCGACCAGCGATAGCTCTGGGGCAAGCGATGGACAATGGAGAGTTGTAATGTATTCACGTTCGTTCCCCGGAAGCAAAATTTACTTCACAATTTATTTACATTTATAGTAACACATCATCGCCAACCTGCACTATTCAGCGCTTTTTTATCGGTATCGAGGCTCGCGTCGGCGCTATATGTACCCGTTTCTGCGATCTAACTCAACCTTTTTGAATACAATGATGTGACTTTTTACATAAATAGATTTTACATAAAATAAACAAACACGGAATAAACGAACGCGAGTTTGGTTGATATGCGTCAACAAAAAAGGCCCTTTCGGGCCTTATCTGCGCGTTAGTGCGCCGCTTTTCGCGGCCGGCTGGCGTAAAGACAGAAAAGCACAGAGCTGGTTGCGCAAAAAGCCATCGCCCACAGCATAGGCCAGGCCGTAGTAAAGGTCGCCATAGAGAGTAACGCCCCGACGATGGCACCAATCCCGAAGCGGAAGGTTCCCGCCAGTGACGATGCGGTTCCCGCCATGTGCGGGAATTCGTCGAGGATCACCGCCATCGCATTGGACGAGATCATCGACACGCAGCCGACAAAGGCCGCCACGCCGATCACCAGCGCCCAGAAGCCCACGTCCAGAAACGCGCTCACCACCAGCCAGACCGCCATCACAAACTGGATCCACAGCCCGGCGCGGAACATGTTCAGCGCGCCCACCCGCCGGACAAAGCGGCTGTTAATGATGGTCAGGACAAACAGGAAGACGATATTGAGCGCAAAATAATAGCCAAAGTGCTGCGGCGAAACGTGGTTCAGCTCGATATAGACAAACGGCCCGGCACTCAGGAAGGAGAACATTCCGGCGAAGCTGAACCCGCTCGCCAGCATGTAGCTCAGCACCCGCTTGTGGCGAAACAGCGAGGCAAAGTTGCCTATCGTGGTTCGAATATGAAATTTCTGGCGGCGCTCGACGGGCAGCGTTTCATCAATAAAGAAGAAAATCATCGCCGAGGCCAGCAGCGCGGCCAGCGCCAGGATCCAGAAAATCGCGTGCCAGCTAAACCACACCAGCACCGCACCACCGGCCATCGGTGCCACCAGCGGCGCAATCGTCGTCACCAGCATGACGAACGACATCATGCGGGAGAACTCTTCTTTCGGGTAGATATCACGCATCAGGGCGTTGATCACCACGCTCGCGGCAGCGGCGGCCAGCCCGTGCAGGAAGCGCATGATAATCAGCTGATCGATACTCTGCGCCAGCGCACAGGCGACCGCTGCGGCCGCAAAGACCAGCGTCCCGCCAAGAATAACCGGCTTACGCCCCAGGCTGTCGGCCATTGGGCCATACAGCAGCTGTCCGAGCGCGAAACCGAGAATATAGGTGCTGAGCGTCATCTGCGCGCTGCCTGCCGGTACGCCAAACTGGGCGGAAATCACCGGCAGCGCAGGCAGATACATGTCGATAGACAGCGGCATCAGCATCGCCAGCAGGCCAAGAATGAAGACAATTTTGAACGACGAGTGTGGCCTGGTGGTCACAGGGTTCTCCTGAAATTAGTGCGAAGGCAGACCGACGCTGGCAATCTCTTCTTCCGTCAGCGGACGATATTCACCGGGCGCCAGGTCGGGATCGAGCGCAATCGCACCGATGCGTTCACGGTGCAGGCCCACAACGTGGTTACCCACGGCGGCAAACATGCGTTTCACCTGATGGTAGCGCCCTTCGCTGATGGTCAAACGGACCTCCGTCGGGGTGATGACCTCAAGCACGGCGGGTTTGGTCAGATCCTTTTCATTATGCAGCTGAACGCCTTTCGCGAATTGCTCTGCCGTGTCATCCGCAACCGGTGACTCCAGCGTGACCAGATAGGTTTTCTCGCAGTGGTGGCGCGGGGAAGTGATGCGATGCGACCACTGACCGTCGTCGGTCATCAGCACCAGACCGGTGGTGTCGATGTCGAGGCGGCCCGCGGCGTGCAGCTTATGCGCCACCGGTTCGTCGAGGAAATAGAGCACAGTTGGGTGATCCGGATCGTCCGTTGAGCAGACATAGCCTTCCGGCTTATTGAGCATGAAATAGCGGGGACCGTGCTGCTGGGTCAGCGGATTGCCGTCGTACTCAACCTGATGGTCAGGCTGCAGTTTGAACGCGCTGTCTCGCACAATGTCGCCATCCACGGTAACGCGGTTGGCGCGAATTTCGCGCCCGGCAATAGCGCGGCTTACGCCGAGTTGCTGAGCGATAAACTTATCAAGTCGCATGAAATCTTTTTAGCCTTAATGGTGCTGGATGTCGGACCG
This sequence comes from Enterobacter cloacae complex sp. P47BA, assembly GCF_014930485.1. Taxonomy (NCBI): domain Bacteria; kingdom Pseudomonadati; phylum Pseudomonadota; class Gammaproteobacteria; order Enterobacterales; family Enterobacteriaceae; genus Enterobacter; species Enterobacter cloacae complex sp. P47BA. Next base: position 86,971 of record NZ_JADBRF010000005.1, read on the forward strand.
TGCGTCCGAAAAAAGAAGCAGTCAGGAACGGTTCAGTATAATGGTCTGGTTGCGCCACTCAAGGGAAAAAGTTTCGTGGCATACTATATGCGGATTAACGAAACCGAGACCCCATGACTTTTACACTTCGTCCCTATCAGCAGGAAGCCGTTGACGCGACGCTCGCCTGGTTCCGTAAACACCGGGAACCGGCGGCCATTGTCCTCCCGACCGGTGCAGGCAAGAGCCTGGTCATTGCCGAACTGGCGCGCCTGGCGCGTGGTCGCGTGCTGGTATTGGCCCACGTCAAAGAGCTGGTGGCGCAAAACCATGCCAAATATTGTGCGCTGGGGCTGGAAGCCGACATTTTCGCCGCCGGGCTGAAGCGCAAAGAGAGCCACGGCAAAGTGGTTTTCGGCAGCGTACAGTCGGTGGCCCGTAACCTGGATCTGTTCCGCAGCGAGTTTTCGCTGCTGATTGTCGACGAATGTCACCGCATCAGCGATGACGACGACAGCCAGTATCAGCAAATCCTCACTCACCTTAAAGAGGTGAACCCTCACTTACGCCTGCTCGGCCTGACGGCAACCCCGTTTCGTCTGGGCAAAGGCTGGATCTACCGCTTTCATTATCACGGCATGGTGCGCGGCGACGAGAAAGCGCTGTTCAGCGACTGTATCTATGAACTTCCGCTGCGCTACATGATTAAGCACGGCTACCTGACGCCGCCCGAGCGGCTGGATATGCCGGTCGTGCAGTACAATTTCAGCCGCTTACAGGCGCAGAGCAACGGGCTGTTCAGCGAGGCGGATCTTAACCATGAGCTGAAAAAACAGAAGCGGATCACGCCGCATATCATCAGCCAGATTGAAGAGTTCGCGCAAACGCGTAAAGGGGTGATGATTTTTGCTGCCACCGTCGAACACGCGCGCGAAATCACGGGACTGCTACCCGCTGACGACGCAGCGCTGATCACTGGCGAAACGCCCGGCCCGGAGCGCGACAGGCTGATTGAGGCTTTCAAAGCCCAGCAGTTCCGCTACCTGGTGAATGTCTCCGTATTAACCACCGGGTTTGACGCCCCGCACGTCGATCTGATTGCGATTCTGCGCCCGACGGAATCCGTCAGCCTGTATCAGCAGATTGTCGGCCGTGGCCTGCGCCTGGCGCCGGGCAAAACCGACTGCCTGATACTGGATTACGCCGGCAACCCGCACGATCTGTACTCCCCGGAAGTGGGCGCGCCAAAAGGCAAAAGCGACAACGTGCCGGTACAGGTGTTTTGCCCGGCCTGCGGCTTTGCCAACACATTCTGGGGAAAAACCACCGCCGACGGCACGCTGATTGAACACTTTGGCCGCCGCTGTCAGGGCTGGTTTGAGGATGATGAGGGGCATCGCGAGCAGTGCGATTTCCGCTTCCGCTTCAAAAACTGCCCGCAGTGCAACGCCGAAAATGACATCGCCGCCCGCCGTTGCCGTGAGTGCGACACGGTACTGGTGGACCCGGACGACATGCTGAAAGCGGCGCTGAAGCTGAAAGATGCGCTGGTGCTGCGCTGCTCCGGCATGGCGCTGCAGCCCGGCGCGGATGAAAAAGGCGAATGGCTGAAAATCACCTATTACGATGAGGATGGCGCTGACGTCAGCGAACGGTTCAGGGTTCAGACGCCTGCCCAGCGCACGGCATTTGAGCAGCTGTTTATCCGGCCGCATACCCGCACGCCTGGCGTGCCGCTGCGCTGGATAACCGTGGCGGATATCGTGCATCAGCAGGCGCTGCTGCGCCACCCCGACTTCGTGGTCGCCCGTAAGAAAGGCCAGTTCTGGCAGGTTCGCGAGAAGGTCTTTGACTATGAAGGTCGCTTCCGTCGGGCAAATGAATTGCGCGGTTAACGGGACTTTTCATTGATGTGCGGGGCATTTGAGTATAAAATGCCGCCCGCTTCACATCCGTGGGGCAGAACACTCACCTGCTGCTGGGTCGCCTGTAGTAGGGTTTTAAATACAGAGAGAAATCAATGTTCACTATCGAAGCAGAAGTACGTAACGTGCAGGGTAAGGGTGCGAGCCGCCGCCTGCGTAACGCTAACAAGTTCCCGGCTATCGTTTACGGTGGCGAAGCTGCTCCAGTTGCTATCGAACTGGATCACGACAAAGTGTGGAACATGCAGACCAAAGCTGAGTTCTACAGCGAAGTTCTGACCATCGTTGTTGGCGGTAAAGAAGAAAAAGTGAAGGTTCAGGCTGTTCAGCGTCACGCGTTCAAGCCAAAACTGACTCACATCGACTTCGTTCGCGCGTAATCGCAAACCTGTCGAGAAAACCCCGCTTCGGCGGGGTTTTTTTATGGCTGCTATTTACCGCCAGACGTGCGGCGCTGAAGCTGATCGCGCAGGTTCGGCGGCGTACCTTTGATGGTCAGGGTATCGGTGGCCGGATCCCAGAAGATGCGTTCTCCCAACAGCATAGCGTCAAAGTTGATGGTTAACCCACCGCCGCTGCCGGCAAATTTGGTTAACTGACGCAGCGTGCTGCGATCCGCCGGGAAGCTCTCCTCAAGCTCATAGCCCTTCTCCGCGGTGAATTCCTGGAAGCTCACTTCGCTGACGCCCGCCAGCTCTTTTGACAGGGATTCCAGCTCAATCTCTTCCCCGGCCTGCAACTGCTCGTTGCAGTAGCTGTAAACCTGCTGACGTACGGTCTGGCGTTCAGATTTATCGAGCTGCGCTTCCGCCGTGAAGTCATCAACGGCCTGCAGCAGCCCTTTGTTCTGCGCTTTGGCGTTCAGGCCTTCGCTGGCACCGAGGAAGTCCATAAAGAAATCCGCCACTTTGCGGCCCACCCGCCCCTTCAGGAAGGTGAGGTAGCGGGTCGACTCCGGGTTAGTTTCCCACTCGGTCAAATCAATGCGCGCCACAATATCCGCATGGTTGATATCCAGATAGTGCGTTGAGCTGATGTCCAGCTGCTCGTTCACGCGCATGCTGCTTAAGTTATTCAGCACGGTAACCAGCAGGTACTCGACCGCCAGGTAACGATAGTGGCAGAACAGGACAATACCGCCGTCGGCGAACGGATATTTCGCCAGCTCGTCGCGCAGACGCCCGGTTGCCGCGCGGCTAAACGCCAGGAAATCCTCTTCGCCCTGACGCTGCAGGCGCAGGCTATCGGCCAGCTCACTCTCTTCACTGAACAGACCATAGGCTTTATTTTTAGCGCTGTAGACGCGATGCAGCTCTGCCATCATTTCCACAACGGTTGCCGTGGGTTCCAGTAACGAATCGCGTAGCACCACTTCAAGGGTTTGCTCATCACGCTTGATAAGCTGGTGCAAGGCAATCTGGTTGATTTCCAGACTCATGATAAACTCTCCTTTTAGACCGGGCGGTATTCAACCACCACCAGGACATGTGTGCAACAACAGATAAAAAAGGGGAAAAAAAGCTGTTGCTACGGTAATATGTTGCCCTTTCATCAACAAACTGATTTTGATTTATGCCACAACATTCCCGCTACAGTGATGAACACGTTGAACAACTGCTCAGTGAGCTGGTCAACGTACTGGAAAAACATAAAACGCCGACCGATCTCTCCCTGATGGTTTTGGGAAATATGGTCACCAACCTTATCAACACCAGCGTTGCTCCGGCTCAGCGTCAGGCGATCGCCAAATCTTTCGCCCAGGCGTTACAGTCATCCGTCAGCAACGACCAGGCCCATTAAGGGAAACGAACAACAGTTTATGGTGACGAATCGTCAGCGCTACCGTGAAAAAGTCTCCCAGATGGTCAGCTGGGGACACTGGTTTGCCCTGTTCAACATTCTGCTAGCGACGGTAATTGGCTGTCGTTATCTGTTTGTCGCAGACTGGCCCACAACGCTAACCGGGCGTATCTACTCCTGGATAAGCGTTGTTGGTCACTTTAGCTTTTTGGTATTCGCCACCTATCTGCTGATCCTGTTTCCTCTGACGTTTATCGTCATGTCGCAGCGTTTGATGCGGTTCTTGTCCGCAATCCTTGCGACGGTGGGGATGACGCTGCTGCTTATCGACAGTGAAGTGTTCACCCGGTTCCACCTGCATCTCAACCCTATCGTCTGGGAACTGGTGATCAACCCCGACCAGAACGAAACGGCCCGCGACTGGCAACTGATGTTCATCAGCGTCCCGGTGATCCTGTTGATCGAGATGCTGTTTGCCACCTGGAGTTGGCAAAAGCTCCGCAGCCTGACCCGACGCCGCCATTACGCGAAGCCCGTCGCCGCGCTCTTTTTCGTCTCATTTATCAGTTCGCACCTCATGTATATCTGGGCGGATGCGAACTTCTATCGCCCTATTACCATGCAGCGCGCTAACCTGCCGCTCTCTTATCCGATGACGGCCCGTCGTTTCCTTGAGAAACATGGCCTGCTTGATGCCCAGGAGTACCAGCGCCGTCTGGTCGAACAGGGTAATCCGGAAGCGGTTAGCGTGCAGTATCCACTGAGCGATCTTCGCTATCGCGATATGGGTCGCGGGCAAAACGTCCTGCTGATTACCGTCGATGGCCTCAACTATTCTCGTTACGAGAAGCAGATGCCTGCGCTGGCCGATTTCGCGAGTCAGAACGTGTCGTTTACCCAGCATATGAGTTCAGGTAACTCAACCGATGCGGGTATCTTTGGCCTGTTCTATGGCATTTCTGCCGGATACATGGACGGCGTGCTGTCTGCGCGCATTCCTGCGGCGCTGATCACCGGGCTTAATCAGCAGGGCTATCAGTTAGGGCTGTTCTCATCGGACGGCTTCAACAGTTCACTGTACCGCCAGGCGCTGCTCTCTGATTTCTCACTGCCTGCCGCGCAGAGCCAGTCTGATGCCCAGACCGCAAACCAGTGGATAAACTGGCTGCAGCGCTACGCGCAGGAAGATAACCGCTGGTTCTCGTGGGTGGCCTTTAACGGCACAACGCTTAACGACAGCAACCAGGCAGGCTTTGCGCGCCGCTACGGCCGCGCGGCCAGCGATGTTGACGCACAGATTGGCCGCGTGCTTGACGCGCTACGTGAATCAGGCAAGCTTGATAACACGGTCGTGATCGTGACCGCGGGGCATGGCGTACCGTTAGGCGACGAGACGAAGAGCATGAGCTGGTCACGTCCAAACCTGCATGTTCCGCTGGTGATCCACTGGCCGGGAACGCCGGCGCAGCGCATCAATATGCTCACAGAACATAAAGACGTCATGACGACCCTAATGCAGCGCCTGCTGCACGTCAGTACGCCAGCAAACGAGTATTCGCAGGGGCAGGATCTCTTCAGCGCCACGCGCCGCCATAACTGGGTGACTGCAGCTGACGGCAACACGCTGGTGGTGACCACGCCGAAGCTGACGCTGGTGCTGAATAGCAACGGGAACTATCAGACCTATAATCTGCAGGGTGAACGGCTGAAGGACCAGAAACCACAGCTTAGCCTGCTGTTACAGGTTCTGACGGATGAGAAGCGCTTCATCGCTAACTGATTAATAATAAACCAGTTAGCGACGGATTCCCTTGCATTCGAAACGGAATCGAGTAGTATTCTTTCTATGCGTCGGCACGTAGCGCAGCCTGGTAGCGCACCGTCATGGGGTGTCGGGGGTCGGAGGTTCAAATCCTCTCGTGCCGACCAAAAACACATTGAAAACCAGCCTCTTACGGCTGGTTTTTTATTTTACCTCGTCCGGTGTTTTGCGCAGGTACATCAGCGTAACCAGACAAATCACGGCTCCGGCATAAAACGTATATTCCGCGCCAAACGTTTCCCAGATGGCCCCGGCGCCCAGGCTGGCGACTAACAATCCCACGCCGCTGACCAGACTAAAAATGCCGTAGGCGGTACCGCGCAGATCCGCAGGAGCTGTTTTTGCGATCATTGCCGCCAGCAGCCCCTGCGTCATCCCCATATGCACTCCCCAAAGCGCAACGCCCAAAAGCATTCCAGCCCAGTGGGTGCTTAGCGCCAGCACAATATCTGCCCCAATCAGCATCACCAGGCCCCACTGCAGTAGTCGGGTGTGGCTCATCCCGTCCGATAACTTGCCAAACGGATAGGCTGACAGGAAATAGAGCAAATTCATGGCCACCATCACCAGCGGGATCAGCGCCAGCGGCACCCCCGACTGCTGTGCGCGCAGGACAAGAAAGGCTTCACTGAAACGTGCGAGCGTAAAGATGGCGCCCAGGCCAATGACCCACCAGCAGCCTTTCCCGAGACGCCTGAGGTTCTCTTTTTTGATGGGGTTCGTGCGTTTATGTTCGACGGGCGTTTTCGGCTCATGCAGGCCGAAAAAAAGCAGTGCAACGGCGAGGACGCCGGGGATCACCGCAATCCAGAAAATCGTGCGGAAATCATCGTTCCACAGCAGCATTAAGCCTACGGCCAGCAGCGGCCCGAGAAATGCGCCGACGGTATCCATCGACTGACGCAGCCCAAAGGCCGCGCCGCGAAGTTCCGGCGGCGTAACGTCAGCGACCAGCGCATCGCGCGGCGCCCCCCGGATCCCCTTCCCTACCCGGTCGATTAAGCGTGCCCCCAGAATCATGCCCGACGAAGAGGCGATAGCGAACAACGGCTTACTCAGCGCGCCAAGACCGTAGCCCAGCACCGCCAGTCCTTTACGTTTACCCAGGTAGTCACTGATGGCACCGGAAAAAACTTTGATAAACAGCGCGGTGGCTTCAGCCAGGCCTTCAATCAAGCCAATGAAAATCACGCTGGCTCCCAGCGTCGTGACCATAAAGAGCGGCAGCAGGCTGTGAATGATCTCCGAGGAGATATCCATCAGCATACTGACCCCACCCACAACCCAGACGCCTTTCGGGATCCGGCTGAGCGTTGCAAACCGGGATAACATTGAACATCTCCTGCTTTATGTCGAACAACCTTGTTCGACACAGAATACCCTAGAAATGCGAATAAATATCATCACATATAAAAAAGCCAGCCCGCAGGCTGGCTTCCTATAGCAGGTGAATGCTCAGTGTTTTTCACGTCCGCCCAGGAAGAAAATGCCCAGCGGAATGGCCAGCAGAACGGTGAAGACAAGGCTGTAAACGAAGATCATCGCCGACTGCAGCACATACATGCTGGTGGTCCAGGCGGAGAGAGGAATGTTGTACTGTTCAATGACGCCAACAATGGTGGCCCGCCCGACGCACGCGGCAGCAATCATAAACACGACGAGTAGCGCCAGGAGGAACTTGCGGCCTTCAGGTGTTTTCAGTTTTGCACGAACCATCTCTCTTCCCTTTCACAGATGAATAACATTATCGATGGACTAAAATAACACGAACGCCCGTCACACTCCACACCAGTACAAACACCTGCCAAAACGGTTAATTATAAGTTTATTACGCTGCATATAATGAAAATGTAAGTAAATCACACCAATCATTCATGCTCATTATGTTAGTCTGTTCAGGACCGTTTTGACATAAAGGAATGACAATGAAAAACGCACCTAAATTTGCCATCGCGCTTCTCGCCGCCGCGTGCGTCAGCACCAGCGCTTTCGCCAGCGACGCCCAAAAAGCGCAGCCGCTGGAAAAAGTTGCACCCTATCCGCAAGCGGAAAAAGGCATGAAGCGTCAGGTGATTCAACTGCCGGTTCAGCAGGACGAAGCGAATTACAAAGTCGAACTGTTAATTGGCAAGACGCTGGAAGTGGACTGCAATCAGCATCGTCTGGGCGGCCAGCTGGAAAGCAAAACTCTGGAAGGCTGGGGCTATGACTATTACGTCTTTGATAAAGTGACCTCTCCGGTCTCTACCATGATGGCCTGCCCGGACGGCAAAAAAGAGAAGAAATTTGTGACGGCCTATCTGGGCGACCACAGCCTGCTGCGCTACAACAGCAAGTTGCCGATCGTGGTATATACGCCTGAAAACGTGGAAGTAAAATATCGCGTGTGGAAGGCAGAAGAGACGGTCGGACAAGCGGTAGTACGTTAAAAACAAGTCGGGTAGCGGCTTCGCTTTACCCGACCTGCTAAACTAAAAACGGTAACAGATGTTACCGTTTTGCTTTTACCTTACAGCGCGATATCCGCAACCGGCTTGTTTTCCGGCTGAGGCTTCAGCTCCGCCTTCGGCGCAGCATCCGCAGCCTGCGGCTTCACGTACTGCAGCTGCAGCACGCGGCTGGTGTACTCCAGTTCTTGTTCCGTCGCATCCACGTTACCGTTCAGCTTCGTGCCGTAGGATGGAATAATGGTTTTCAGCTTCGCCTGCCATTCCGGGCTGGCAACTTTGTCTTTAAACACTTTTTCCATCAGGTGCAGCATGATTGGCGCAGCGGTAGATGCACCCGGTGACGCACCCAGCAGCGCGGCAATCGTGCCATCCTTATCGCTCACCACTTCGGTACCCAGACGCAGCACGCCGCCCTCTTTCGGATCGCGCTTGATGATCTGCACGCGCTGACCCGCCTGCCACAGACGCCAGTCTTCTTTCTTCGCCTGCGGATAGTACTCTTTCAGCGCCTCGAAGCGTTCTTCATCAGAAAGCATCACCTGGCTAATCAGGTATTTCACCAGGTCGAAATTATCCAGGCCCACGTCCATCATCGGTTTGACGTTAGAGGTGGTGGTCGCGCTCAGCAGATCCCAGAGGGAGCCGTTTTTCAGGAACTTCGTGGAGAAGGTCGCGAACGGTCCGAACAGCACCACGCGTTTACCGTCAAGCATACGGGTATCGATATGCGGGACGGACATCGGTGGCGCACCGACGGAAGCCTGACCGTACACTTTTGCCAGGTGACGGTTCACCACTTCCGGGTTCTCGGACACCAGGAACTGGCCGCCGACCGGGAAGCCCGCGTAGTCGTCAGCTTCAGGAATACCGGACTCCTGCAGCAGCTTCAGCGCCGCGCCGCCCGCACCGATGAAGACAAATTTCGCCTTAATGACGTGCTCGGCTTCATTGTTTTTCAGATCGGCAACCGTCACGCTCCAGCTGTTGTCCGCATTGCGCTTAAAGCCGCGCACTTCGGTGCTGAGCTGCAAATTGAAGTTATCTTTCTTCTTCAGGGACGCCACCAGCTGACGGGTAATTTCGCCGTAGTTCACGTCGGTGCCAATTTCGGTACGGGTCGCCGCCACTTTCTGGTTCGGGTCACGGCCTTCCATGACCAGCGGCGCCCACTCTTTAATCTGCGCGTGGTCTTCGGAGTATTTCATCCCGCGGAACAGGGTGCTCTGCTGCAGCGCAGCGTAGCGCGCGCGCAGGAAATTCACGTTTTGCTCGCCCCACACAAAGCTCATGTGCGGCACGGTATTGATGAAGGAGTGCGGGTCGTGCATCACGCCGCTGTTGACCTGGTGGGACCAGAACTGACGCGAGATCTGGAACGCTTCGTTGATCTCTACCGCCTTCTCGATACTAATGGAACCGTCCTTTTTCTGCGGCGTATAGTTCAGTTCCATGAGTGCCGAATGGCCCGTACCAGCGTTATTCCAACCGTTCGAACTCTCCTGCGCCACGCCATCGAGGCGCTCGACCATGGTCATGGACCAGTCCGGCTGCAGTTCTTGCAGATAGGTTCCCAGCGTGGCGCTCATGATGCCGCCACCAATTAAAAGGACGTCCGTTTCCTGCTCTTTTGGTTCGTCTGCTTTCGCTGCCATTGAGACGGCGTTGAGCCCGACGGCCAGAGAAAAGAGCATGGCAGTCATTTTTTTCATAATTTATGCCTTAGTGTAAAAGTGCTTGATGCGTGGAAATTGCAGGTGAAAAAAGCTGCGTGGGCACGGTAACAACTTTTAAATATTGTTTAAAGGTTACGAAATTATTGTAATTGTGAAATTTAATGATGGATTGTTTGTAGGGAATTGCGGCGCGCAACTGGTATAAGGAGGAATTTATGGCTACTATGCTGCACTTTGTGATCGCGCGCACGGAAGCCTGCCCTAACCAGCGAACTGTTATGTCCTTACCTCATTCTGCCGTATCCCCTGAAGTCAGTGTAGCCAGCGTGCTGCACTCCCCTAAACAACTGGCGCGTGAAACGCTGGCGGGCGTGATTACCGCTCTGGCGCTGATCCCCGAAGTGATCTCATTTTCCGTGGTGGCGGGCGTTGACCCGAAGGTCAGCCTGATCGCCTCCGTGGTGCTGTGTCTTGCTCTCTCCGTGCTGGGCGGTCGTCCGGCGATGGTCACGGCTGCGGCCGGTTCCGTAGCGCTGGTGATTGGCCCGATGGTGCATCAGCACGGGGTACAGTACATTCTTCCCGCCGTGCTGATGGCTGGCGTGATCCAGATTCTGTTTGGCGTGCTGGGCATGGCAAGGCTGATGCGCTTTATTCCCCAGTCGGTGATGACCGGATTTGTTAACGCCCTTGGCATTTTGATTTTCTTCGCTCAGGTGCCGCATTTCTGGAGCCGAAGCCCGCTGATTGTGGGCCTGTTCGTGTTGACGCTGCTGATTGTGCTGTGGGTGCCGCGCTATATTAAAAGCGTCCCTTCCCCGCTGATTGCGATTGTGCTGTTAACCCTTTTCACCGTCACCACCGGTCAGATCCTGCCGACTGTCGGTGATGAAGGCTCAATGACTGGCGGTCTGCCTGGATTTACCGAGCTGCTGGTGCCGCTTAATTTACAGACGCTGAACATTATCTGGCCGTGCGCGTTGAGTATTGCCTTCGTCGGTCTGCTGGAGTCCCTGCTGACGGCAAAACTCGTGGATGAACTGACGGTTACGCCCTCCAGCAAGCGTCGCGAGAGCATCGGGCTGGGCGTGGGGAATATCATGGCCGGGCTCTACGGTGGCATTGCGGGCTGCGCGATGATCGGACAAACCATCGTTAACGTGGAGATGGGAAAAGGACGAAGCCGCATTTCAACCATTGCGGCGGGCATCGTGCTGCTGCTCCTGGTGACGGCACTCAGCGAAGTGATGGCCAAAATCCCGATGGCGGTGCTGGCGGGGATTATGGCGATTGTTGCCGTCAAAACCTTCAGCTGGCACAGCCTTCAGCCCGCCACGATAAAAAAAGCCCCGATTGCCGAAACGGTGGTGATGCTGGTGACGGTAGCCGCCACGGTATCAACCGGCAACCTGGCGGTTGGCGTGCTGGGCGGGATTATCGTCATGGCACTGATCCCCGCCCGCATTAAGCGTCGGGTTAAAGCAGAAAAATCGTTGCCAGCCCAAGAAAAATAAAGAAACCGCCGGTATCGGTGATGGCGGTGATCATCACGCTCGACCCCACCGCGGGGTCGCGCCCCAGTTTGGTCATCGTCAGCGGGATAATGACGCCCATCATCGATGCCACCAGCAAATTTAGCACCATCGCCAGCATCATCACGCCGCCTAAGGCCATATCGTCATACAGCCACCACGTGATGCCGCCCATAATGCCGCCCCATACCAGGCCGTTAATCAGCGCCACGCCCATTTCCCTGAAGATCAGAAAGGCGAAGTTACCGGGCTGAATATTTTCCAGCGCCAGCGCGCGGACGATCATGGTGATGGTCTGGTTTCCGGTGTTGCCGCCAATTCCGGCCACAATCGGCATCAGCGAGGCCAGCGCCACCAGCTGCGAAATGGTGTGTTCAAAGCCGTCAATCACGCGGGAAGCGATGAAGGCGGTACACAGGTTAATAGCCAGCCAGGCCCAGCGGGTTTTCACCGCCTTACCGACGGAGGCGTGGACGTCATCTTCGGCGCTGATCCCGCCTAGCGCGCGCAGGTCATTATCGGTCTCTTCATAAACCACGTCAACGATTTCATCGATGGTCAGACGGCCCATCAGCTTGCCAACGGAGTCTACGACCGCCGCACTCACAAGGTCATCACGTTCAAAGGTACGCGCCGCTTTTTCCGCATCGTCTTCCGGGGAGAAGACCATCGGCTCGTTTTCCATCACCTCGCTCACCCGCTGCTGGGCGCTGTTGAGCAGGATGGTTTTCAGCTCCAGCTCGCCGAGCAGGGTTTTATCCCGCGAGGTGACAAACAGCTTATCGGTGTTGTCCGGCATTTTGCCCAGGCGGCGCAGGTAGCGCTGCACGGTACCGAGCGTGACGTCCGGACGTACCGTGATAACGCCGAACTCCATGATCGCGCCGACGCTGTTTTTCTCGTAGTGCATCACCTGACGCACACGCGCACGTTCATCGGCAGGCAGAGAGGCCAGCAGGCGGCCGGTCAGGTTACGCGGCAGATGCTGTACAAGGTAAATCTGCTCGTCGATATCCAGGGTTTGCAGGGCGTCGAGGATATCCCGATCGCTCATCTCGTCGATCAGGTCATCCCAGACGTTTTCCGAGGCTTCAAGCAGAACCTGGCCGCGCTCGTGATCCTGTACCAGGCGCCAGAGGGCGTGACGCTCTTCCGAAGGAAGCGCTTCCAGGGTATCCGCCAGATCCGGCGGCGGTAAATGAGCAACCAGCGCACCTACCTCAGCAATATCGTCGGCTAAGGTGCCGACATCATATTGCTCAGCCAGAGTCAGTTTGCCTAATAGCGTAGACGTGACCGCTTTATCGGTCGTGAGAAGCCAGATGAGTCGCGCACGTTCCTGGTCACGCTGCCTGGCGCTGTTTTTCTTTAATACCGACATCAATCATAAATCCATTAAATGAGTTGAGACTAAGCATAGCGCGAGGATATGTAAATAAGAATAAACAGCGAGGCGGGATGGAGAAAAAAGCGGCATTACGGCCACGATTATCCCCTCTCCCCGTGGGAGAGGGTTAGAGTGAGGGCATCAGGCCGTGCGCGCCACCGCGTCACGCGACGCCGCATCGCGCTCGTCGCCGGTCAGCTCGCTCAGCCTGCCGTCGCGCATCTCCAGCAGACGGTCGGCGTGAATGAAGTAATGATCGTCGTGGCTGATGGCGAAAATGGTCTTGCCCATCTCCTGCATCAGCGGCAGCAGCACCTGATAAAACTCGCGACGGAAGTGCGGGTCCTGATCTGCCGCCCATTCATCCAACAGGATGATGTCACGCTCTTCCGCCAGCGCCAGCAGCAGCGCCACGCGCTTCTTCTGCCCCTTAGAGAGCTTGAGGTTCAGGATTTTGCCGTCCTGGAGCTCCAGCTTGTGCGACATCTGCAGCTGCGCAAGCCATTTCTCAACCAGCGCCGGATTGGCCTGCTGCCCTTCCGGCCCCAGCAGCTGGTCAAACAGCCAGACATCGGTGAATACCGCTGAGAAAAGCTTGCGGTAATCCTCAGGTTTCTCCGCGCTCAGCGCCTTACCGTCCAGCAGGATCTCGCCCGACTGCGGCTGGTAAAGTCCGGTGAGCAACATCGCCAGCGTGGATTTTCCGCTACCGTTGCCGCCGATGAGGAACAGCAGTTCGCCGCGGTGAATCGTTAGGTTGACCGGTCCCACGGAGAAGGCGTTGTCCTGATAGCGGAACGTCACGTCGCGCAGCTCCAGGGTCTGCCAGTTCGGGAAGGCCTGCGGGCGCGGGAATTCAGCCTTAAATGGCGCCAGATCGAACTTCTTAAGCTTGTTAAACGCCACCTGCGCGCTTAGCAAGGTGGGCAATGCGCCGACGGCTGAGAGCAGCGGCGTACGCAGGAACAGCAGGGTCAGCGAGTAGGTCGCCGCCACGTTGGTGTCCGCCCAGCCCAGGCTGTTCGCCATCCAGAATACCAGGCCAATGGCGCCCAGCATCATAATGTTGGACCAGTTCACCGCGCTCAGGTGGAAGGTATCGGCGCGAATAATGTGGTGCCGGTATTCGCGCGCGTCCGGGACATAGAGGTTATTAAAGATATGCTCGGCACGCTCGCGGTTGAGGGTCAGCTCTTTGCGCCCTTCCAGTACCGTCTGGTAATCGTTATAGAGCTTATCTTCCGTTTCGCGCAGGACCGCCATGTGTTTATAGACGCGCGACACTAGCACGAAACCGCCCCAGATGGTGATGGCAATCCACACCGCGGTCACCGCCAGCATTTTGGTCGAAAGCCAGGCGAGATAGGCCGCCGAGCCAAAGGTCAGGATGATCCCCTGCACCAGCTCCGGCAGGCGGACAAACGCGATGGTAATCGCGCGCACGTCGCTGGTCAGCCCCGCCAGCAGGGAGGCGCTGCCGAGCTGCTCCACGCGCTCAACCTGCGTGTCGAGGATCCGCTTGATGAACTCGCTGCGCAGGCGGAAAACGAAATGGTGGCCGAGCGCGGTCAGCGCCAGCTGAGAGCCGAGCGTAACCGCCATCAACAGCAGCAGCAGGCCGAGAAACTCCGGCAGAACCGAGAGTGAGGTATCGACCATTTCGATCAGCCGCACGTTTATAAACGCGATCAGGCCAATACCCAGCGCCGCGCTGGCAAGGCTTAAGGCCATTACGGCAATGAAGGGCCAGCGGTACTGACGCCAGACAAGAAGAAGTAGTTGCATGCAGGCAATCCGGACAATAAAAATCAGCCAGCAGTGTAAACTGCCCTGAGCGGACATCAAGAATAATTCTTATTTTTGTTTGTTCAATCCCGCCTGACGGAAAGTCAGATTATAGCGGTACTCGCCAGTGAGGGGATGAACCCCGGGCTTCAGGGGCTGGATGCCGTGATAGTACAGCCGTGACTCCCTGCCCCACACCACCACGTCGCCGTGCTCCAGCATAATGCGCCTGAGCGGATCGTTGCGGCGCAATCCGCCAAACTGGAAGACGGCGGGCAGACCCAACGATACCGAGACGATGGGCGCGCGCAGATCGGGTTCATCCTTATCCTGATGCAGGGAGAGCTTCGCACCGATGGCGTAGCGGTTAATCAGGCAGGCATCCGGCCGGAAGTCAGGGTAATCTGCTGCAACGGCAGCCTCGTGACAAAGCGCCTGAAACACCGCAGGCATGGGAGGCCACGGCCGGCCGGTCGTGGGATCGTTCGGGGCATACACATACCCCCGTTCGTTCGTCGCCCACCCCAGTTCGCCGCAGTTGGCCATGGCCACCGACATGGTGTAGCCGCCCGGCGTCACCATATGGCGAAACGGTGAAACCGCCGTGACCTCTTCAATACCGGCAAGCAATGCCGCCGCACGGGAGAGTGCAAAGCGGCGCAGGATCACTGCCCCGGGCGCAAGCGGCTCCTGCCACGGTTCAGCATCCGCAAAAAGATCGAGCATTATCCCTCCCGGCGTTTCGCCTCACGTTTCAGTAATAGCGCTTTTCGCGCCGCCCCCCAGCGATAGCCCGACAGCGCGCCGTCGTTGCGGACCACGCGGTGACAGGGGATCACAATCGCCAGCCTGTTTGCCGCACAGGCTCCCGAGACGGCACGCACCGCGTTGGGCTGGCCTATCGCCTTCGCCACCTGCTGATAGCTGGCCGTTTCCCCGCAGGGGATGTCACGAAGGGCCTGCCAGACCCGCTGCTGGAACGCGGTGCCGCGTATATCCAGCGGCAGCGCCAGCGGCACCGCGTGGTTATCAATACTGGCAATGACCTGGCTGATACGCTGGGCAAAGGCATCTTCCTGCGGGGCATGCTCCGCGTTTGGAAACAGCGTCGCAAATTCTTCTGCCAGTTTGGTATCGTTGTCGCCCAGCAGTATCGCGCAAATCCCCCGCTCGCTTTCCGCAACCAGGCAGCGTCCCAGCGAACAGTCGCCGATGGCGTAACGCACCGCCACCTCGCCTTTGCGGTACTGCTTCGCCGTCATGCCCAGCGCATCGTTGGCTTTGCGGTAATAGCTGCTGCTGTCGGGAAAACCTGCCGCCAGCACGGCATCGGTAATTTTGTTTCCCTGTGCAAGCGCCGCGCGCAGACGCTGCCCCCGCGCCGCCTGCTGCCAGGCTTTTGGCGTCATCCCGGTGACGGACTTAAACAGCCGGTGGAAATGGAAAGGACTCATGGCGACCTGCTGCGCCAGACCTTCAAGCGTCAGCGCGGGATCCTGCTCCAGAAGGCGACAGGCGTGCTCCACTTTCGCCAGCTTTTGCTGATTCGGATCGCGTTTGTCCGGCATGCAGCGCTTACACGGGCGAAACCCTGCCTGAACGGCATGCTGGACATCGGGATAAAAGCAGACGTTTTTACGCAGCGCGTGACGGGCGCGGCATGACGGGCGGCAGAAAATCCCCGTCGTCTGCACGGCAAAGACAAACCGATCGTCAGCGCGCGGATCGCGAGCCAGAACGGCCTGCCAGCGATCCTCATCATTCATATAGGTTGGATTTTTCATCATCAGCTCCTCTTACAAGCATACCTTTAGCGTGCCCGAGTGCCAGTGATAAAAAACCCGCAACCTTGCTTTTTAATTTTTGTCGCTCACCAGGAAGCTGTTGAACTGCGGCGAGCTCCAGGTTTTGAACCCGTCGTCCTCTTTAGTGATCATATAAACCGCCAGCCCTTCCTGACGAACCACCTCTTTGGCTTTTTCCGGGCCGAGAACCATTAATCCGGTATCCCAGGCGTCGGCTTCCAGCGCAGTGGGGGCAATCACGGTCACCGAGACCAGGTTATGCGTGATGGGACGTCCGGTCAGCGGATCGATCACGTGCGAAATACGCTTCCCGTCGAGCTCGTAATAGTTACGGTAGCTCCCGGAAGTGCTGATGCCGTGCCCGTTAATATCCACAATGGCCTGTACGGCGTTTTGCCGATCGGTCGGTTTTTGAATCGCCACGCGCCACGGTTTACCGCTGGCGTTCATGCCCCGGCTGACTAACGCGCCCCCCACGGAGACCAGGTAGCGCGATATCCCTTCCTGCGTCATCAGCGCGGCAAGGTGATCCGCCGCGTAACCTTCACCTACCGTCGACAGATCGACAAAAAGATCGGGGATGTCTTTCTGCAGATACTGCTGGCCGTATTGGTTGATCACCGTCAGATGCTTTAGCCCTGTCCGGGCGCGGGCATCATCAATGGCCGCCTGATCGGGTGTGGTATCCGGCTGTTTGTTCGGGCCAAATCCCCAGAGATTGACCAGAGGCCCGACGGTGACATCCATCGCGCCGTTGGTTTTATATCCCACGCGCATTGATTCGGTGACGATATCGGCCATCGCTTCGCTCACCGGCCACAGGGAGGTACTGGTGGAAAGATTGAAGCGCATCAGCGCCGAGTCATTTTTATAGGTTGAGAGCAGCTGGTCGTCGGCGTCCAGCTGAGACTGGATTTTACCGCGAAGTTCATCAGCGCGCGTTTTATCCAGGCCCATCACGCTGACGCGCCAGAAGGTGCCCATCGTTTTGCCTTCGAGCACCGTCGCGGCGGGTGCATCGGTTTTCGCCACGGGCGCGGAATCGTCACACGCGGTCAGGAAAAAAAGCATAGCCAGAAAGCTGGCGCGTAAAAAAGTCATGTCCATTCATTATTATCCTCATGCCAGGGCGGCAAGAGTACACCAAAACGGTTGCATTGTGAGGCCAAAAAAAAGCACAAAAAAGGGGCCCTCAGGCCCCTTAGTCACACGATGACGCGATTAGAACTGGTAAACCAGACCCAGCGCGACGATATCATCAGTGCCGATACCGGCCTGACGGGTGAACTCATTTTCATCAACCAGGTTGATTTTGTAATCCACGTAGGTGGACATGTTTTTGTTGAAGTAGTAAGTCGCACCCACATCCACATATTTCAGCAGATCCTGATCGCCGTAACCTTCGATGTCTTTACCTTTGGACTGCAGGTAAGCCACGGATGGACGCAGGCCGAAGTCGAACTGGTACTGAGCAACCACTTCGAAGTTCTGCGCTTTGTTAGCAAAACCGTAAATGTCGCTGCTGCTCTGAGAGTTGCCGAAACGCGTTGCGTTGTAGGTCTGTGAGTATTGTGCCGCCAGGTAGATATTGTTGGCGTCGTATTTCAGACCACCAGAATATACTTCAGCGCGATCGCCTTCGCCTTTCAGCGCCGGGTTAGCGGTGTTGTTCTGGTCAGCGGTACGTTTGGAAGAAGACATTGCACCACCGATGCTGAAGCCTTCACCCAGGTTATAGGTCAGGGACGCGCCGTAGCCGTCGCCGTTCTGTTTCAGGGTGCTACGACCAGTGTCGTTTTCGCCGCTTACGCTACCGTTTTTACCCTGATACTGCAGCGCAAAGTTCAGGCCATCCACCAGACCAAAGAAGTCCTGGTTACGATAGGTCGCCACGCCGTTAGCACGAGACTGCAGGAAGTTGTCTGAGCCGTAGGTATCGCCGCCAAATTCTGGCAGAACGTCAGTCCAGGAAGTTACGTCGTAGATCACGCCGTAGTTACGACCGTAATCGAAAGAGCCCGCTTCAGCGAATTTCAGACCGGCAAACGCCACACGCGTCCAGGACTGGTTGTCGCTTTCAGTCGTGTTGCCCTGGATCTGGTATTCCCACTGGCCATAACCGGTCAGCTGATCGTTAACCTGAGTTTCGCCTTTGAAGCCAAGACGCATGTAGGTCTGGTCGCCGTCAGCACTCTTGTCGTCAGAGAAATAGTGCAGACCATCAACTTTGCCGTACAGATCTAATTTGTTGCCATCTTTATTATAAATTTCGGCCGCATTTGCTGCGCCTGCTACCAGCAGTGCTGGTACCAGGAGGGACAGTACTTTAACTTTCATTTTATTAACCCTCTGTTATATGCCTTATAATTGCCACTGCTTACTGGTTAACCCTCATTAACCAGTCGGCAAATTCATTCTCCGCAAAATTACAGAATAATCCAATGCGAATATGATACGAAAACTTTGAAGATGTTTCATTTATCCATCAACATGTTTCAAAATGTAAATGAAAAGGAACTTTTACAAAGCACAAAAAGCTTAGAAATTTAGCACTTATAATCAAAACGAAAAATGACCCAATACATATCAAAGAGTTAAAATAAAAAACGTTACCGCACTGAATGACAAAACAAGATCGACTCCAGTCTCTAAAATAACTCTCGCTATCATCATTAACTTTATTTATTACCGTCATTCAGCTTTGAATGTCTGTTTATCCCTAATTCAACCGGATGCATCGCATTCGGTTTTTTTTTACCCTTCTTTACGTAACTTTTCCTTTTTTGTGCTACCGCCGCGTAATTATAACGACTATTAACTAAATTCACGCTCGCCCCTGTGCATAATGGGAAAATTCGCTCAAAACTTAATTTCTTGTTAATTCGTGCTATTTTCTGACGAAATGCATTTTTTATTTGTACATACATTATGTTCTTGTACACATTTAAGACGTCCTTTCTCTCTCGCACGGGCCATCGAAAAAGTCGCTTGTTCAAGGACAGTGGCGCTGGAAATTCAGTTATTACCCTTTATACTGCCCTATCGCCACAGAGCACGACCATCACGGGTTAAAGATATCAATGAGTCAGACTGAAACTACCGCCCAAAGCAAATTCTCCCTTCTGCCCGGGAGCATCACCCGTTTCTTTCTTCTTTTGATCGTGGTGCTGTTAGTCACAATGGGCGTGATGGTGCAGAGCGCGGTTAACGCCTGGCTGAAGGATAAGAGCTATCAGGTGGTGGATATTACCCACGCCGTACACAAGCGTATTGATACCTGGCGCTACGCCACCTGGCAGATTTACGACAACATTGCGGCAGCGCCTGCCAGCTCATCCGGAGATGGGCTTCAGGAGACGCGGCTTAAGCAGGATGTCTACTATCTCGAAAAACCGCAGCGTAAGACTGAAGCGCTTATCTTTGGCTCTCACGACAGCGCGACCCTTGAGATGACGCAGCGTATTTCGACCTACCTGGATACCCTCTGGGGCGCCGAAACGGTGCCGTGGTCGATGTACTATCTGAACGGTCAGGACAACAGCATGATCCTGATCTCGACGCTGCCGTTGAAAGATCTCTCTTCCGGATTTAAAGAGACGACGGTCGGCAGCATTGTCGACTCCCGCCGGGCAGAAATGCTGCAGCAGGCCAATGCCCTTGATGAACGTGAGAGCTTCTCATCGCTGCGCCGATTGGCCTGGCAGAATGGTCACTATTTTACCCTGCGTACCACCTTTAACCAGCCGGGTCATCTGGCGACGGTCGTGGCCTTCGATTTACCCATTAATGATTTGATCCCGCCGGATATGCCGCTCGACAGCTTCCGTCTGGAGCCGGACAGCAGCACCCAGAACATGCGTGCGGCGTCCGACAAAGAGGCCGCAGAGAGCGTCACCATCTCCTTTAACGGCTCGAAAATTGAAATTGCCTCGTCGCTGAACTCAACCGGCATGCGTCTGGTGTGGCAGGTACCGTTCGGCACGCTGCTGCTTGATACCCTGCAAAATATTCTGCTGCCGCTGCTGCTGAATATTGGTCTGCTGGCGCTGGCCCTGTTTGGCTACAGCACCTTCCGCTTCCAGCCGGGACGCCAGAGCGACGCGTCTGCGGTCTCCGCGGGCAACACCAACGAGCTGCGCGTATTGCGCGCGCTCAATGAAGAGATTGTCTCCGTGCTGCCGCTAGGGGTGTTAGTTCACGATCAGGAATCGAATCGCACGGTGATGAGCAATAAAATTGCTGACCATCTGCTGCCGCACCTTAACCTGCAGAACATCACCACTATGGCGGATCAGCACCAGGGGGTTATTCAGGCCACCATTAACAATGAACTGTACGAGATCCGTCAGTTCCGCAGCCAGGTGGCCCCGCGTACGCAAATCTTCATCATTCGCGATCAGGATCGCGAAGTGCTGGTGAATAAAAAGCTCAAGCAGGCGCAAAGGCTGTATGAGAAGAACCAGCAGGGGCGCGCGGCATTCATGCAGAATATTGGCGATGCCTTCAAGCAGCCGTTAAAAACGCTGGCGACCCAGGCGGCGGCGTTAAACACGTCTGAAAGCCACCAGCTCGCCTGCCAGGCCGACTCGCTGGTCCGCATGGTGGATGAGATCCAGCTGGCAAACATGCTGGAGAATGATTTCTGGAAAGGCACCCCTTCTCTCTTCTCCATTCAGGATCTGATCGATGAAGTGGTTCCCGAAGTCCTGCCCGTAATTAAGCGCAAAGGGCTGCAGCTGCTAATCAACAACCATTTACCCGCCAATGACGAACGTCACGGCGACCGCGAGGCGCTGCGTCGTATTCTGCTGATGATTATTCAGTACGCCGTGACCACCACGCAAATCGGCAAGATCACCCTTGAAGTGAGCACCGACGAGTCGGCGGAAGATCGCCTGACGTTCCGCATTCTGGACACCGGGGAAGGCGTGACGGCGAGTGAAATTGATAATCTGCACTTCCCGTTCCTGAATGACACGCAAAGCGATCATTACGGCAAGGCTAACGCCCTGACCTTCTGGCTGTGCGATCAGCTGGCACGTAAGCTCGGCGGTCATCTGAATATCAAGGCCCGTGAATCACTGGGTACGCGTTACTCTCTGCACGTGAAAATGGCCGCCAATCCGCAGGAAGAAGATGAAGAACGCCTGCTGGATGACGTCGTGGTGATGGTGGATGTGACCTCAAACGAGATCCGCAATATTGTGGTTCGTCAGCTCGAAAACTGGGGCGCGGCCTGCATCACGCCGGATGAAAGGCTGGCAAGTCAAGAATTTGATCTGTTTTTAACTGATAATCCGTCTAATCTTACTGCCTCGGGCTTGCTTTTAAGCGATGATGAGTCACGCGTGCGGAAAATCGGCCCTGGCCAGCTGCGCGTCAACTTTAATATAAGCAATGCGATGCAGGAAGCTGTACTACAACTAATAGAAGAGCAGCTGGCGCAGGAAGAGATAACGGAATCCCCGTTAGGCGGTAATGAAAATGCCGAGCTTCACGCCAGCGGATACTATTCCCTCTTTGTTGATACAGTACCAGATGATGTGAAGCGGTTGTATACTGAGTCCGCTGCGAATGATTTTGCAGCGCTGGCACAGACAGCACACCGGCTTAAAGGGGTGTTTGCCATGCTTAATCTGGTTCCCGGCAAGCAATTATGTGAAACGCTGGAACATCTAATTCGTGAGAAAGATGCCTCTGGCATTGAAAAATACATCAGCGACATTGACGCCTACGTCAAAAGCTTGCTGTAGCAAGGTAGCCTTATACATGAACAATATGAACGTAATTATTGCCGATGACCATCCGATTGTACTGTTCGGTATTCGCAAATCACTTGAACAGATCGAGTGGGTGAATGTAGTCGGTGAATTTGAAGACTCTACAGCACTGATCAATAACCTCCCAAAGCTTGATGCGCACGTGCTCATTACCGATCTCTCTATGCCTGGAGACAAATACGGTGATGGGATCACGCTCATCAAATATATTAAACGTCACTTCCCGGACATCTCGATTATTGTTCTGACCATGAACAACAACCCGGCGATCCTGAGCGCCGTGCTGGATCTGGACATCGAAGGGATTGTGCTGAAGCAAGGCGCCCCGACCGATCTGCCAAAAGCGCTGGCTGCGCTGCAGAAAGGCAAGAAGTTCACGCCTGAGAGCGTCTCTCGTCTGCTGGAAAAAATCAGCGCGGGTGGCTACGGTGACAAACGCCTGTCGCCGAAAGAGAGCGAAGTTCTGCGCCTGTTCGCCGAAGGTTTCCTGGTGACCGAGATTGCCAAGAAACTGAACCGCAGCATTAAGACCATCAGCAGCCAGAAAAAATCAGCAATGATGAAGCTGGGCGTGGACAACGATATTGCCCTGCTGAACTATCTCTCCTCCGTTACGCTGAGCGCATCGGATAAGGATTGATCCCCCACTGTAAATGCCGGATGGCGCTCACGCTTACCCGGCCTACAGAACCCGTAGGCCCGCGCAAGCGCAGCGCCGCCGGGCAAATAAAAAAGGCCCTTACGGGCCTTTTTTATATTCTGGTTTTTCTCACGCGATCCGCATAAACAGACAGCGTTTGTTTGAGCACGTCCAGCGTCACCGGTTTCGACAGGCAGCTGTCCATGCCCGACTCCAGACAGCGCTGTTTCTCTTCCGCCAGCGCGTTCGCCGTTACGCCCACGACCGGCAGCGTCAGGCCAAGCTGTCGGATGCGCTGCGTCAGCCGGTAGCCGTCCATGTTAGGCATGTTGACGTCGCTCAGCACGATATCAATATGATTTTTACTCAGCACATTCAGCGCATCCACGCCGTCATTGGCGGTTTTGCACTGATAGCCCAGCGATCCAAGCTGGTCAGCCAGCAGGCGGCGGTTAATCGGATGGTCATCCACCACCAGAATCATCATATCGTCATTCACTGACGCCAGACCTTCCGGTGACGGCAGCGCGACTGCACCGTCGTTCTCTTCCAGCTCAACTTTATAGATACGGGCCAGCAGGCTCAACAGCTCATGCGGCGTTGCGACGCTGTGCACCCATTCGCCCGGCGCACGTTCAACCGGTATGCCAATGTGGCGACGGCAGAAGAGCACCGTTCCTCTCCCCTGCCACGGCTGTTCCGGCATCTCGTCGGCGATGAGCACATCGTCCACGTCCGGCGTCTGGCCTTCATAGCGGCAGACCCTCACGCCGCTATGGGCGAGCAGCGCCGTCAGATAGTCATTCAGCGAGGCATTATTGACCGCCAGCCAGCAGCGCTTATCGTTCAGCCCGTCAACCGTGGCTTTTGCCGGATACTGCGCGGAATAGAGCGGAATGCGGATGGTGAACTGGCTGCCCATGCCGGGCTCAGTATCCACGGAAATGTCACCGTCCATCATGCTGACGAGCTTCTCGCAAATCGCCAGCCCCAGACCGGTGCCCTGGAAGTTACGCTGCACGCCGGTGCCGACCTGGAAGAACGGGTCGAACAGACGCACCACCTCCTTGGCCGGTATGCCCACCCCCGTGTCACGCACGCGGATGCTGAGGTAATCTCCCGCCCGGCGTACGTGTAGCACAATGCAGCCGATATCGGTGAATTTAATGGCATTGCTGAGCAGGTTAGAGATGACCTGCTGCAGGCGCATCGGGTCGCCGTGCAGCGTCAGCGGCACATCCGGTTCAATGAAGCAGTAGAGCCCCAGCTGTTTACGCACCACCAGCGGCAGATAGTTGGCGCTGATGTGGTTCATGACCTCACGCGGCGAAAACTCGCGCGGCTCAATTTTCAGCTGCTCAGACTCAATTTTAGAGAAGTCGAGAATATCGCTGATGATCTTCAGCAGCAGGCTGGAGGAGTTGTTCATCGCCGTTACCAGCCGGTCGACGCCTTTCGGCAATTCCTTCGTCTGCAGCAGATCGAGGTTACCGATAATCCCGTACAGCGGCGTACGTAGCTCGTGACTGACGGTAGCCAGGAACATGGATTTCGACTGGCTGGCCTGCTCCGCGGCCTGCGCCATCTCCTGCAGCGACTCTTCCATCTTCACGCGCGCGGAGACATCCACCAGCACGCAAATCGCTACGTTTTCATTGCGATAGCGGGAATGAACAAAGCTGATCTGCAGGTTAGTGTGGGTGCTGGTGAGCACGTCGACAAAGTTCACCTGCTGGCCGCAGATGATTTGCGTCAGCCTTTGCCGGTCCTCGTGCGTCAGCATGTTCAGGTAGTTGTGCGCCAGCTCGTTACTCAGGATGTTGGTCCCGTCCTGGGTACGAAGAATGCAGATCCCCACCGGAGCCGAGGCGACAATTTTGCGGTTGAACTGCTCGTGCTCCTCCAGACGCTGGGCGTCACTTTCGGCGGGAATAAAGATTCTCCGCTCATACATGCGCGCCAGCGTAAACAGCGCCCCGCCCACCAGCAGGTTCAGCAGGATCGCATTCATAATAAGAATGCGTATCCGCTCAAGGACCATATCCACCGGCAGCGAGTAAACAATGCTCAGCGACGATGGCGGCAGGCTTTTTTTCAGCACCAGCTCGCGGAAGCCGGAGGTGTAGCCAAACCATGAGCGTTCCTGCATCCAGTGCGGATCGACGTTCAAACTTTTATCCGGCCCGGCGAGTGAGATCAGCTGATGCCCGTTTTCATCCAGAATGGTCACGCCCATCGGCAGGCTCCCCGGCGTGAAGAAGTTTTCCATGCGGATGGTCTGCTCAATCCCCAGCAGCGCCTGCAGACGATTACCCAGGTAGACCGGCGTCAGCGCGTAGAAATAGCCCACGCCCATGCGCGGCCCCTGGCTAATCCAGAAGATGTTGTTCCCGCGCTCGTCCTGCGGCGCATTGCGATATTTCACAATACGCTCGTGCAGGCTTTTCAGCGCATCATCGCGCTCGACGGGCACATCGCGCAGGCCAAAGTCAGCCATGCAGAGGTTTTCACTGCCAATCAGGAATACGCGGTTAAGGTCGTAGGCGGCGGAGAAGTTGTCGCGCCAGTAGCGCATAAACCAGGCGAGGGATTCCAGCGACCCGCGCCAGGTGCTGCTCATGGTGGAGCAATCCGAGTCCGGGAACAGCGGCTGGAAGTCCGGTACTTCGGTTTTGTCATTGCGCCCGCGCAGGGCAAGGATACCGTTTTCTGCCGTCAGCCGATTTTCGGCAATATACTTCAGCTCCTTCATCACGTCAGACGTTCGCTGAATGTAGCGCTGGGCCTGATCGGAGCTTAAATTAAACTCCTGGCGGATCTCCGCTTCTTTCTGGTTCAGCGCATTGACGATGTAAAACACCGACAGCAAGGCCACCAGCAGCCAAAGCAGGAGCGCCAGCGCCCGGAACAGATAGCGAGAAACTTTCAGCGTGGTACGAAAGGAGACGAGGTATTTCAAAGGGGCGAGGCTCCGCCGTCGGGGTCAAAAGAATGTGGTTAAGGTAGCGGTAAACGCGGCTTGTCGCAACGTTCACGTATCTGCATCTGCAAAAGAAAAGGGCCGGAATCCGGCCCTTTATGCGTCAGAAGAGATTACTCGTCAGCGTCATCCGCTGCGTCGTCGTCGCTCTCTGCTTCCGGTGCGATTTCATCATCACCTTCCGCGATGCTGCCGTCGATGGAATCGAGCTCTTCGTCGTCCACCGGCTCAGCAACGCGTTGCAGACCGACCACGTTTTCATCTTCCGCCGTACGGATGAGGATAACGCCCTGGGTGTTACGGCCCACCACGCTGATCTCGGATACGCGCGTACGCACCAGCGTACCGGCATCGGTGATCATCATGATCTGGTCGGCATCGTCCACCTGCACCGCGCCCACAACGGAACCGTTGCGCTCGGTGACCTTGATGGAGATAACACCCTGCGTGCCGCGTGACTTGGTCGGGTATTCGCTTTCCGCCGTACGTTTACCGTAGCCGTTCTGGGTGACGGTCAGGATTGCGCCTTCGCCACGTGGAACGATCAGGGAAACAACGGAGTCTTCACCCGCCAGCTTAATACCGCGCACGCCGGTCGCCGTACGACCCATTGCACGCACGGCATTCTCTTTGAAGCGCACCACTTTACCGGCCGCAGAGAACAGCATCACTTCATCAGAACCGGAGGTCAGATCCACACCGATCAGCTCGTCGCCTTCGTTCAGGTTCACCGCAATAATACCGGCAGAACGTGGACGGCTGAACTCGGTCAGCGCGGTTTTCTTCACGGTACCGCTGGCGGTCGCCATAAAGACGTTCACGCCCTCTTCGTACTCGCGTACCGGCAGGATGGCGGTGATACGTTCGTTCGCTTCCAGCGGCAGCAGGTTGACGATTGGACGACCGCGCGCACCGCGGCTCGCTTCCGGCAGCTGATAGACCTTCATCCAGTACAGACGGCCACGGCTGGAGAAGCAGAGGATCGTATCGTGGGTGTTAGCCACCAGCAGACGGTCAATGAAGTCTTCTTCTTTAATACGTGCCGCAGATTTACCTTTACCGCCACGACGCTGTGCTTCGTAGTCGGTCAACGGCTGATACTTCACGTAGCCCTGGTGAGACAGCGTCACGACCACGTCTTCGCGGTTGATCAGATCTTCAATGTTGATATCAGAGCTGTTGGCCGTGATTTCGGTACGACGCTCGTCGCCGAACTGATCGCGGACCAGCTCCAGCTCTTCGCGGATCACTTCCATCAGGCGCTCTGCGCTACCCAGGATGTGCAGCAACTCAGCAATTTGCTCCAGCAGCTCTTTGTACTCGTCGAGCAGTTTTTCATGCTCAAGGCCGGTCAGCTTCTGCAGGCGCAGATCCAGAATCGCCTGGGCCTGCTGTTCAGTCAGGTAGTACTGACCGTCACGCACGCCGAATTCAGGCTCGAGCCACTCAGGACGCGCAGCGTCGTCGCCCGCACGTTCCAGCATCGCCGCCACGTTGCCCAGATCCCATGGACGCGCAACCAGCGAAGCTTTCGCTTCTGCCGGCGTCGGCGCACGACGGATCAGCTCGATGATCGGGTCGATGTTCGCCAGCGCAACGGCCAGTGCTTCAAGGATATGAGCGCGATCGCGCGCTTTGCGCAGTTCGAAGATGGTACGACGGGTCACCACTTCGCGGCGGTGACGCACGAACGCGCTCAGGATCTCTTTCAGGTTCATGATCTTCGGCTGACCATGGTGCAGCGCAACCATGTTGATACCGAAGGAGACCTGAAGCTGAGTCTGGGAGTACAGGTTGTTCAGCACAACCTCACCCACCGCGTCGCGCTTGATTTCAATCACGATGCGCATACCGTCTTTGTCAGACTCGTCACGCAGCGCGCTGATGCCTTCAACGCGTTTCTCTTTTACCAGCTCGGCGATTTTTTCAATCAGACGCGCTTTGTTCACCTGATACGGGATCTCGTGAACAATGATAGTTTCACGGCCGGTTTTGGCGTCCGCTTCTACTTCGGCGCGGGCACGAATGTAAATCTTGCCGCGACCGGTGCGGTACGCTTCTTCAATGCCGCGACGACCGTTGATGATCGCCGCCGTCGGGAAGTCCGGGCCCGGGATGTGTTCCATCAGCCCTTCAATGCTGATGTCTTCATCGTCGATATAGGCCAGGCAGCCGTTGATCACTTCCGTGATGTTGTGCGGCGGAATGTTGGTCGCCATACCCACGGCGATACCGGACGAGCCGTTCACCAGCAGGTTAGGGATCTTCGTTGGCATAACGTCAGGAATTTTTTCCGTGCCGTCGTAGTTATCAACGAAATCAACCGTCTCTTTTTCCAGGTCGGCCATCAGCTCATGGGCAATCTTCGCCAGACGGATTTCCGTATAACGCATTGCCGCGGCGGAGTCGCCGTCGATAGAACCAAAGTTACCCTGACCATCTACCAGCATGTAACGCAGCGAGAACGGCTGCGCCATACGGACAATGGTGTCGTACACCGCGGAATCACCATGGGGATGGTATTTACCGATTACGTCACCAACGACACGGGCAGATTTTTTGTAGGCTTTATTCCAGTCATTGCCCAATACGTTCATGGCGTATAGTACGCGACGGTGTACCGGCTTCAGGCCATCGCGGACATCCGGCAGCGCACGGCCAACAATGACCGACATCGCATAGTCCAGATAGGAGCTTTTCAGCTCTTCCTCGATGTTAACCGGTGTAATTTCTCTCGCAAGGTCGCTCATCTAACCGCTATCCCTCTACTGTATCCCGGATTCAAAGGTCGCAAATTATAACACAGCCGCGGTGATACAGGTAAACCTATACGCTTTATTCACAGGGATTGCCTGATATACTCATTTGTCTTGCTAAATAAGGAGTAAAAGCGCCCATGAATGCCGAAAAATCCCCGGTGGCACACAACGTTGACCACGAAGAGATTGCCAAATTTGAAGCGGTGGCGTCCCGCTGGTGGGATCTCGAAGGTGAGTTCAAACCGCTGCATCGCATTAACCCGCTGCGTCTGGGCTATATCGCGGAGCGTTCCGGCGGTCTGTTCGGTAAGAAAGTGCTCGACGTCGGCTGCGGCGGCGGCATCCTGGCGGAGAGCATGGCGCGCGAAGGGGCCACCGTCACCGGCCTGGACATGGGCTTCGAGCCTCTACAGGTTGCCCGTCTTCATGCGCTGGAGTCCGGTATACAGGTGGAATATGTGCAGGAAACCGTGGAAGAGCACGCGGCAAAACATGCCCACCAGTACGATGTGGTGACCTGCATGGAGATGCTGGAGCACGTTCCGGATCCGCAGTCCGTGGTAAACGCCTGTGCAAAACTGGTGAAGCCGGGCGGCCAGGTCTTCTTCTCGACAATTAACCGCAACGGTAAAGCCTGGCTGATGGCCGTGGTCGGCGCAGAATATGTGCTGCGCATGGTGCCGAAAGGGACGCACGACGTGAAGAAGTTTATCAAGCCTGCCGAACTGCTGGGCTGGGTTGACCAGACGTGGCTTAAGGAGCAGCACATCACGGGCCTGCACTACAACCCGCTAACGGATAAATTCAAACTTGCCCCGGGCGTGGATGTTAACTATATGTTGCATACAACCGCCAAAAACGACTAACGTCATCCGTTATTCTTATAATGATTGCGCGACATCATGTTGCGCAATTCTGACCTCCCGTTGAAGAAATCAGCACTCGATCAAATTTTGAATTTTTTTTCTAAATTATTGACATCTCTTCCAGGCCTTACGGTACGAGGACTTACGCTTTTTTACCCTTTCACAACCTCAATTTAACCTCAAAATCAACCCTTGTGCTGAAAAGATTCGATACTAGAATACTCACCATATAGCGTTTTTCTTATCGCAAACCCCCTATATGTAGTATTTATCCACAGAGTTAGTCACAAGACGGATCTGTGGATAAGCGGGGGATATTTTTTATTTCACGGACAGGTAAAACCCACATGAATCAGAGTCTGCTGGTGACAAAGCGCGACGGTACTACCGAGCGTATCAATCTGGACAAAATCCATCGAGTTCTCGACTGGGCAGCAGAAGGACTGAATAACGTATCTATATCCCAGGTTGAACTGCGTTCTCACATTCAGTTCTACGACGGCATCAAAACGTCTGATATCCACGAAACCATTATCAAAGCAGCGGCGGATCTGATCTCCCGCGACGCACCGGATTATCAGTACCTCGCTGCGCGTCTGGCGATTTTCCACCTGCGTAAGAAAGCCTACGGCCAGTTCGAGCCGCCAAAGCTTTACGATCACGTGGTGAAAATGGTTGAGCTGGGCAAATACGACACGCATCTGCTGGAAGACTATACGGAAGAAGAGTTCGAGCAGATGAACGGGTTTATCGATCACTGGCGCGACATGAACTTCTCCTACGCGGCGGTGAAGCAGCTCGAAGGCAAATACCTGGTTCAGAACCGTGTGACCGGTGAGATCTACGAAAGCGCCCAGTTCCTCTATATTCTGGTGGCCGCCTGCCTGTTCTCAAACTACCCGCGCGACACCCGTCTGGACTACGTGAAGCGTTTCTACGATGCGGTATCGACGTTCAAAATTTCTCTGCCAACGCCGATCATGTCTGGCGTGCGCACCCCTACTCGTCAGTTCAGCTCTTGCGTACTGATCGAGTGTGGTGACAGCCTGGATTCCATCAACGCCACCTCCAGCGCCATCGTGAAATACGTCTCCCAGCGTGCCGGTATCGGCATCAACGCCGGTCGCATCCGCGCGCTGGGCAGCCCGATTCGCGGCGGTGAAGCGTTCCACACCGGCTGTATCCCGTTCTACAAGCACTTCCAGACGGCGGTAAAATCCTGCTCTCAGGGCGGCGTGCGCGGCGGCGCAGCGACCCTGTTCTACCCAATGTGGCACCTGGAAGTGGAAAGCCTGCTGGTACTGAAAAACAACCGCGGCGTGGAAGGCAACCGCGTGCGTCACATGGACTACGGCGTGCAGATCAACAAGCTGATGTACACCCGTCTGCTGAAAGGGGAGGACATCACCCTGTTCAGCCCGTCCGACGTCCCGGGCCTGTACGACGCGTTCTTCGCCGATCAGGACGAGTTCGAGCGTCTGTACACCAAATATGAAAAAGACGACAGCATCCGTAAACAGCGCCTGAAGGCGGTAGACCTGTTCTCCCTGATGATGCAGGAGCGCGCCTCTACCGGCCGTATCTACATCCAGAACGTTGACCACTGCAATACCCACAGCCCGTTTGATCCGGCGGTTGCGCCAGTGCGCCAGTCTAACCTGTGCCTGGAGATCGCCCTGCCGACCAAACCGCTGGAAGACGTGAACGACGAAAACGGCGAAATCGCCCTGTGTACGCTCTCCGCATTCAACCTGGGTGCGATTAAGAGTCTGGACGAGCTGGAAGAGCTGGCCGTGCTGGCGGTACGTGCGCTGGATGCCCTGCTGGACTACCAGGATTACCCAATCCCGGCCGCTAAACGCGGCGCAATGGGCCGTCGTACCCTGGGTATCGGCGTGATCAACTTCGCCTACTGGCTGGCGAAAAACGGCAAGCGTTACTCCGACGGCAGCGCTAATAACCTGACGCACCAGACGTTCGAAGCGATTCAGTACTACCTGATGAAAGCCTCTAACGAGCTGGCGAAAGAGCAAGGCGCGTGCCCGTGGTTCAACGAAACCACCTATGCAAAAGGCATTCTGCCGATCGACACCTATAAGAAAGACCTGGATGCGATCGTCAGCGAGCCGCTGCACCTGGACTGGGAAGGCCTGCGCGAGTCCATCAAAACGCACGGCCTGCGTAACTCCACGCTTTCTGCCCTGATGCCGTCCGAGACCTCTTCGCAGATCTCCAACGCCACCAACGGTATTGAGCCACCGCGCGGCCACGTCAGCATTAAAGCGTCGAAAGACGGCGTGCTGCGTCAGGTGGTGCCGGATTACGAAACGCTGGGCAACAACTACGAGCTGCTGTGGGAGATGCCAAACAACGACGGCTACCTGCAGCTGGTGGGTATCATGCAGAAGTTTATCGACCAGTCGATCTCTGCCAATACTAACTACGACCCGACGCGCTTCCCGTCCGGCAAGGTACCGATGCAGCAGCTGTTGAAAGACCTGCTGACCGCCTACAAATTTGGCGTGAAAACGCTGTACTATCACAACACCCGTGACGGTGCAGAAGACGCGCAGGACGACCTGGTACCGTCAATTCAGGACGATGGCTGCGAAAGCGGCGCATGTAAGATCTAATGAAGGGCGGGGATATCCCCGCCTTTATTTCGTAAGACAGGACACACTCATGGCATATACCACCTTTTCACAGACGAAAAACGACCAGCTCAAAGAGCCAATGTTCTTCGGCCAGCCGGTCAACGTGGCACGCTACGATCAGCAAAAATATGACATCTTCGAAAAGCTGATTGAAAAGCAACTCTCCTTCTTCTGGCGTCCGGAAGAAGTTGACGTTTCCCGCGACCGTATTGATTACCAGTCGCTGCCGGATCACGAAAAGCATATCTTCATCAGCAATCTGAAGTACCAGACGCTGCTGGACTCCATTCAGGGCCGTAGCCCGAACGTGGCGCTGTTGCCGCTGATCTCGATTCCTGAACTGGAAACCTGGGTGGAAACCTGGGCGTTCTCCGAGACGATCCACTCCCGCTCTTATACCCACATCATCCGCAACATCGTGAACGATCCGGCGGTGGTGTTTGACGATATCGTCACTAACGAGCAGATCCAGAAGCGCGCGGAAGGCATTGCGCACTACTACGACGAGCTGATCGAGATGACCAGCTACTGGCATCTGCTGGGCGAAGGCACCCACAGCGTGAACGGCAAAACCGTTACCGTGAACCTGCGCGCGCTGAAAAAGCAGCTGTACCTCTGCCTGATGAGCGTTAACGCCCTGGAAGCGATCCGCTTCTACGTGAGCTTCGCCTGCTCCTTCGCCTTTGCCGAGCGCAAGCTGATGGAAGGCAACGCCAAAATCATCCGTCTGATCGCTCGTGACGAAGCCCTGCACCTGACCGGCACCCAGCACATGCTGAACCTGCTGCGCAGCGGTACGGACGACCCGGAGATGGCGGAAATCGCCGAAGAGTGCAAGCAGGAGTGCTACGACCTGTTCGTGCTGGCGGCTCAGCAGGAGAAAGAGTGGGCTGACTACCTGTTCCGCGACGGCTCCATGATTGGCCTGAACAAAGATATTCTGTGCCAGTACGTGGAGTACATCACCAACATCCGCATGCAGGCGGTTGGTCTGGACCTGCCGTTCCAGACGCGCTCTAACCCGATTCCGTGGATCAACACCTGGCTGGTATCCGATAACGTGCAGGTTGCGCCGCAGGAAGTGGAAGTGAGCTCTTATCTGGTCGGTCAGATTGATTCTGAAGTCAACACCGACGACCTGAGCGACTTCCAGCTCTGATGACGCGCGTAACGCTGAGCCTTTCTGGCACCGAAGTGCTGTGCCAGGATGAGCACCCTTCCCTTCTGGTGGCGCTTGAAGCGCATCAGGTGGAGGTAGAGTACCAGTGTCGTGAAGGCTATTGCGGCTCCTGCCGCTGCCGTCTGGTCGCAGGCCAGGTGGACTGGCTGACCGAACCGCTGGCCTTTATCAGTGAAGGGGAAATTTTGCCCTGCTGCTGCCGGGCAAAAGGCGATATTGAGATCGAGATGTAAAAAAGGGCCTTACGGCCCTTTTTCTATTTTAAGAACGTCACCGCTTTATCCGGGAAATCCGTAAACAGCCCGTCCACGTCCGCCTGCTTATACAACACCTCGTAAAGCTGATTCACATCGGTGGCATATGGCGGCAGCTGGTCGGCACGCACCGTGTACGGATGCACCTGCATCTTGCTGGCGTGCGCCTCTTTCACCATCGCCGTCAGCTTCACGTGGCCAGGCGTTGAGCCTTCCGCCACCAGCATGTGATAATCCGGCCCGATGCCGTCAGCGTACTGCGCAATCTGCTTCATCGCGCCCGGCTTGAACATCCAGTCGTAGCTGTAGTTCACCCACTTCCCGTCCGGCTGTTTCTCCTGGGTTTCATTCCAGTCGGTGTAGGCAATCAGCTGCACCAGATTGAGATCCATCCCCATCTTCGGCTCCAGCTCGGTTTTGATGCGCTTCAGCTCGGCGGCGTCAAAACACTGCAGGTAAACTTTGTCCTTCTTGCTGGTGTAGCCGTACTGTTTCAGCACCTCCAGCGTCTTCGCGGCAATGTCCTTCCCTTCCTGATGGTGGAACCACGGCGCTTTGATTTCCGGGTAGATACCGATGTTTTTACCGGTGGAGTGGTTCAGCCCCTGAACAAACTCAATCTCTTCCTGGAAGGTATGGATCCGGAAGTCAGATTTGCCCATCGGGAAACGTTCCAGGTAGACCTGCACCTTCTTGCCGTTTTCAATCTCAAAGCCTTCGGTAAACTTCAGAGAGCGAATTTCATCCAGGGTAAAGTCGATGGCGTAGTAACGACCGTCTTTGCGCGCGCGGTCCGGGAAACGCTCCGCCACGTCCGTGACGCGGTCAAGATAGTGGTCATGCAGGACGACCAGCTGGTCGTCCTTCGTCATCACCAGATCCTGCTCCAGGTAATCCGCGCCCTGGGCATAGGCCATCGCTTTCGCCGGCAGCGTATGCTCCGGCAGGTAGCCGCTGGCACCGCGGTGGGCGATAACGATTTTATCCGCCGCCAGGGCAGAGCCTGTTATCAGGCCTGCCAGCAGCAGGCCGGTGGTTAATGGAGTTAATTTCATCGCAATGCTCCTTATTGACGACGCGCCAGCACTTCCGCGTGGTGACGTTTCTCGCCGATCATCACAACAACCAGCAGCAGAACCGCCAGCACGCTGCCGCCGATCATCACCATAAAGCCGCCGTCCCAGCCGAAGAAGTCAACGGTGTAGCCCACGATAGCGCTCGCCGCGACGGAACCGCCGAGGTAGCCAAACAGACCGGTAAAGCCTGCCGCCGTGCCCGCCGCTTTTTTCGGTGCCAGCTCAAGCGCGTGCAGACCGATCAGCATCACCGGGCCGTAAATCAGGAAGCCGATAACGATCATACAGGCCATGTCTACTGATGGGTTACCCGGCGGGTTAAGCCAGTAAACGACAGTCGCGATGGTCACCAGGGTCATAAAGAACACGCCCGTTGCGCCGCGGTTGCCTTTAAACACTTTGTCCGACATCCAGCCGCAAATCAGCGTGCCCGGGATCCCGGCGTATTCATACAGGAAGTACGCCCAGGAGGATTTATCCAGCGCGAAATGCTTAACCTCTTTCAGGTAGGTCGGGGACCAGTCGAGGATGCCATAGCGCAGCAGGTATACGAACACGTTCGCCACCGCGATGTACCACAGCAGCTTGTTCGGCAGCACGTACTTCATGAAGATCTGTTTCGCGGTCAGCTCTTCTTCGTGCTTCTCGCTGTAATCATCCGGATAGTCGTTTTTGTACTCTTCGATTGGCGGCAGCCCGCAGGACTGCGGCGTATCGCGCATCAGGGCGAAGGCAATAATCGCCACCAGAATAGCACCAAAGGCAGGCATGTAGAGCGCCGCGTGCCAGTCGTTGAACCAGGCCATCCCCAGCAGGAACAGCAGAGGTGGAAGCCCGCCCCCGACGTTATGCGCGCAGTTCCACACCGACACAATGCCGCCACGCTCCTTCTGCGACCACCAGTGCACCATGGTACGTCCGCACGGCGGCCACCCCATCCCCTGGAACCAGCCGCAGAGGAACAGCAGCACGAACATGATGGCAATGCTGGACGTCGCCCACGGCACAAAGCCCATGAACAGCATGACCGCTGCCGCGAGGATCAGACCGGCGGGCAGGAACACGCGCGGATTCGAGCGGTCCGACACGGAACCCATGATGAATTTAGAAAAACCGTAGGCGATGGAGATCCCCGACAGCGCGAAGCCCAGGTCGCCGCGTGAGAAGCCCTGCTCCACCAGATACGGCATGGCGAGCGCAAAGTTTTTACGTACAAGATAGTACGCCGCATACCCGAAGAAGATCCCGAGGAAGATTTGCCAACGCAGACGGCGGTAGAGAGGATCGATCTCTGCCTCTGGCAGTCGCGCCCGATGCGGCGCAGGTTTGAAGATACTGAGCATAACAGCCTCCGTGGCCTTTCAAAAAATGACCAGGCATCTCGCGCCCGGTTACAGAGGCGGGGATGTTAAAAAAACATGCGGTTTGTTACTGTGAATCAACGCACAGATTGTTACAGAAATATGACAGAATGCGCAAAAAAGCGCATGAAATCACGTTTCAGTTTCGAATTTCGCGCGTTTATGTTCGAAATCAAACAAACCACACGATCTATGTGGCTAAATGCTAAAAAACGAACATAGAGGAAAGGCAATGACAATTCACGATCCACGCTACAGCGATGTGATTATCATTGGCGGTGGCGCAACCGGCGCCGGCATCGCACGCGACTGCGCCCTTCGCGGCTTAAGCGTCACGCTTCTGGAGCGCCACGATATCGCCACCGGCGCGACGGGGCGTAACCACGGCCTGCTGCACAGCGGCGCGCGGTATGCGGTCACCGACGGTGAATCCGCGCGCGAATGTATCGCTGAAAACCAGATCCTCAAGCGTATCGCCCGACACTGCATAGAGCCGACCGACGGTCTCTTTATTACCCTTCCCGAAGATGACCTCGCCTTTCAGTCAACCTTTATAACCGCCTGTACTGCCGCGGGCATTCAGGCTGAGGCCATGGATCCGGCTCTGGCCCGGCGGCTGGAGCCGTCGGTGAACCCGACGCTGATCGGCGCGGTGAAGGTGCCTGACGGCACCGTCGATCCGTTCCGCCTGACCGCCGCCAACATGCTGGACGCCCGCGAGCATGGCGCGCGCATTCTGACCGGACATGAAGTGACCGGGCTTATCCGCGAGGGTCATCGCATCTGCGGCGTGCGGGTGTTTGATACGCAGTACAACGAGCACAGCGAGCTGCACGCCGCCGTGGTGGTCAACGCGGCGGGGATCTGGGGCCAGCGCATCGCGGAATACGCCGACTTATCCATCCGCATGTTCCCGGCCAAAGGTTCGCTGCTGATCCTTGACCACCGCATCAATAACCACGTCATCAACCGCTGCCGCAAACCGTCTGACGCCGACATTCTGGTGCCGGGCGACACCATTTCGCTCATCGGTACGACGTCAACGCACGTTGACTACAGCGACATTGACGTCAACCGGGTCACCGCCGAAGAAGTGGATATTCTGCTGCGCGAAGGGGAAAAGCTGGCGCCGGTGATGGCGCAGACGCGTATCCTGCGCGCCTACGCGGGCGTGCGTCCCCTTGTCGCCAGCGATAACGATCCGAGCGGACGTAACGTCAGCCGGGGCATCGTGCTGCTCGATCACGCCGAGCGCGACGGCATGGACGGGTTTATCACCATTACCGGCGGCAAGCTGATGACCTACCGGCTGATGGCCGAGTGGGCGACCGATGCCGTCTGCCGCAAGCTCGGAAATACCGAACCGTGCGTTACCGCAGAACAGCCGCTGCCGGGATCGCGCCAGTCTACCGAAAAAACGCTGCAAAAAATCATCTCCCTGCCCGCGCCGCTGCGCGGTTCGGCCATCTACCGCCACGGCGACAGAACGCCGCAGTGGCTCGGTGAAGGACGACTGAGCCGCAGCCTGGTGTGCGAGTGCGAAGCCGTTACCGCAGGCGAAGTGCAGTACGCGGTAGAGAACCTGACAGTCAACAGCCTGTTGGATCTCCGCCGCCGCACCCGCGTCGGAATGGGGACCTGTCAGGGCGAACTGTGCGCCTGTCGTGCCGCCGGGCTGCTGCAGCGTTTTCATACCACCACCGCCACCCAGTCGCTCGATCAGCTCAGCGCGTTTCTGAACGAGCGCTGGAAAGGCATTCAGCCTGTCGCCTGGGGCGATGCTCTGCGCGAAAGCGAATTTACCCGCTGGGTCTATCAGGGACTTTGCGGCCTGGAGAAGGAGCAATACGATGAAATTTGATACCGTAATCGTCGGCGGCGGGCTGGCAGGCTTGCTCTGCGGCATCAAACTCACGAAGCAGGGGCTGCGCTGCGCCATTATCACCCGCGGCCAGAGCGCCCTGCACTTCTCGTCGGGATCGCTGGATCTGGTGGACGAAGCGTACCGCGACAGGCTGCCGCCGGAGCACCCCTATCACCTGGTTGGCGCGCAGCATATTGACCGCTTTGCGCTGGAAGCCGAAGCGCTGCTGGCGGGCTGCGGCGCGCGTCTGAAGGGAAGCGCCAGGCAAAATCACCAGCGCATCACGCCGCTCGGCACCCTGCGCTCCGCGTGGCTCAGCCCGGAGGAAGTCCCCGTGGCCCCCGTCAGCGCGGGACGAGTGCGGGTGGTGGGTATTAGCGGCTTTCTGGATTTTCAACCCCATCTCGCGGCGGCCTCGCTCTGTCGCCATGGCATCAACGCCGACACGGCAGAAATAGAGCTGCCCGAGCTGGATATCCTGCGCGATAACCCGAGCGAGTTTCGCGCGGTGAATATCGCCCGTTTTCTGGATAACGAGGAGAAATGGCCGCTGCTGTATGAGGCGCTCAGGCCGCTCGGTGAAACCTGCGATGCCCTGATAATGCCCGCCTGCTTTGGTTTAAACGACAACCGGCTCTGGCGCTGGCTCTCGGATCGTCTGCCCTGCACGCTCGGTTTGCTGCCGACGCTTCCCCCTTCCGTACCCGGCATTCGTCTGCACACCCAGCTTCAGCGCCAGTTTGTTGCGCAGGGCGGCGTATGGATGGCGGGTGACGAGGTGAAAAAAATCACCCTGACCGACGGCGCGGTGAGCGAAATCTGGACGCGCAACCACGAGGATATTCCGCTTCGCGCCCGCTATACGGTGCTGGCGAGCGGGAGCTTCTTCAGCAACGGGCTGCTGAGCAGCCGGGAGGGCATCCGGGAAGCGATTATGGGGCTGGATGTGCGGCAAACCGCTTCCCGCGCGGACTGGTATCAGTGTGATTTCTTCACGCCGCAGCCCTGGCAGCAGTTTGGCGTAATTGTCGATAACCGGCTACATCCGCAGCTTTCCGGTATGCCCGTCGGTAATCTTTTTGCCATCGGCTCACTGCTGGGCGGATACGATCCGATCCCCCAGGGATGCGGCGGCGGGGTTTGCGCCGTCACGGCGCTGTATGTAGCCGAGCAGATTATTCAGCGCGTGGAGGCTGAACAATGAACGATACCCGTTTCGAAAGCTGCATTAAATGCACGGTCTGTACCACCGTCTGCCCGGTCAGCGGCGTAAACCCGCGCTACCCTGGGCCAAAGCAGGCCGGACCGGACGGCGAGCGCCTGCGCCTGAAGGACGGCAGGCTGTACGACGAGGCGCTGAAATACTGCATCAACTGCAAGCGCTGCGAGGTCGCCTGCCCGTCGGACGTAAAAATCGGCGACATCATCCAGCGCGCCCGGGCGCGCTACAGCACGCAAAAGCCGACACTGCGCGATGCGATCCTGAGCCATACCGATCTGATGGGCAGCGTCTCCACGCCGTTTGCCCCGCTGGTAAATGCCGCAACCTCACTCAAGCCGGTGCGTCAGCTGCTGGATGCCACGCTTAAAATAGACCATCACCGCAGCCTGCCAAAATATTCTCACGGCACCTTCCGTCGCTGGTATAAAACCGTCGCGGAGCAGCAGGCGCAGTACGACGATCGGGTAGCCTTTTTCCACGGCTGCTATGTGAACTACAACCACCCGCAGCTGGGAAAAGATCTGCTGAAGGTGCTGAACGCCATGGGAACAGGCGTACAGCTGCTTAGCAAAGAGAAGTGCTGCGGCGTGCCGCTGATTGCCAACGGGTTTACCGATAAAGCGCGCAGGCAGGCCAAAAGCAACGTCACCTCCCTGCGCGAAGCGATTGTCGATAAAGGCATGCCGGTGCTGGCGACGTCGTCCACCTGCACCTTCACCCTGCGCGATGAGTATCCGCACCTGCTGGACGTGGATAACGCCGGACTGCGTGAGCACATCGAGCTGGCGACGCGCTTCCTCTGGCGCAAGCTGGACAGCGGGCAGACGTTGCCGCTGGGAACATTGCCGCTGAAGGTGGTCTATCACACCCCGTGTCATATGGAGAAAATGGGCTGGTCGCTCTATACGCTGGAGCTGCTGCGGTTAATTCCGGGGCTGGAGCTGACGGTGCTGGATTCGCGCTGCTGCGGCATCGCAGGCACCTACGGCTTTAAGCGTGAAAACTACGAAACCTCGCAGGCAATTGGCGCCCCGCTGTTCCGCCAGATTGAAGAGAGCGGCGCGGATATCGTGGTGACGGACTGCGAAACCTGTAAATGGCAGATTGAGATGTCCACCAGCAAGCGCTGCGAACATCCGATTACCCTGCTGGCGAAAGCGCTGGGCTGAACGTTGCCGGGGCGAAAGGCCCCGGCACAGGCATTACTCAACGAACAGCGACTCGACAACGTTAATCCAGCCGTGCTCGCTGGCGACCTCTTTGCCGTTGAGCCAGCGGCGCAGCATATTCAGCGCCATCATGGCGCACACCTCCTGACGCACCACCAGGCTGTGGCGGGTGATGCTCATTTTTACCCGCAGCGCCCAGGTGCCTTCCGGCGTCGCCAGCGCGAAGTTGAGGTAATCCTCATCCAGCCCGCCGACAAACAGCGCCAGACCGGCAAAATGCTTCACCCTTCTTTCGGAAGCCCAGCGGGCGGTTTGCGCCAGGGTCTCCTGCTGAAACGGCACCACTTCGCTGGCGAGCAGCGGCGCGTTGACGCGCGACAATTGCAGCGCCAGCAGGCCACCGCTGAACTGCTCGCTTAAGGTCACGCTGAGCTGGCGAGTCTGCAGATGTTTTGCAATCTGCTCAGGCAACCCTTCCGTCCCTTCAAAAATAAGGCTTTCGCCCGCCACGCGCTGCACCTCAGGCCACAGGGCCAGCATCGCCTCTTTCTGCGTGGCCGGTCCTGTTAATTTGAGTTCAATGATCGGCATAGAGGAGCGATAGCCCATGGAGACGCCCGGCGGCAGCGGAAGGTGGTCAAGGCTCTGGGCCAGATCGCTTTCCGAGCGGCCAAAGGTGGTCAGGCGCAGGCACAGCGGAGGTTCAGGCAGAGTAAAACGCTGGCGAAGGCGCGGCAGGATCTGCTGCTCGACCATCACCTTAAATTCGGAAGGCACGCCCGGCGTGAAGAACATCAGGCAGCGGTTCAGCTGCATGGCAAACCCGCATGCGGTACCGACCGGGTTATCAACCAGCTCGGCGCTGGCGGGAATTTCAGCCTGTTTACGGTTGCTGGGGGCCATGACGCGGCCACGTTCGGTGAAAAAGCGCTCCATCTGCGAAAGCCACGCCTCGTGCAGCACCAGCCCTTCGCCTTTTGCGGTCGCGGCGGCCAGCGCGCTGAGATCGTCACTGGTGGGGCCGAGCCCGCCGTTCACGATCAGCACGTCGCACTGTTCACTGCGCTCGCGCAGAACAGCGACCAGTGACTCCAGATTGTCGCCCACGGTATTGCGGCGCGTTAACGGTAATCCTTGCTCAAAGAAAAGATCGGCAAGCCAGGCAGCATTGGTATCAATAATCTGTCCGTGCAGCACTTCGTCGCCGGTGGATAACATCTCCACGTTAATCATTGTGTTCTCCCGCTTATTTGGTCAAAACACTATAGCGCAAACGCGGGGTGGAGATGAGAGAAACTGGCGCGACGGAACGCCGCGCCGGAACGATTAGAAGCCTGCGCTCACGCCCACGTACGGGCCGTCAGCCAGCGCGTTATCGCGGTTGCCGTCTTTACCGGCCAGGTTCAGATAACGGTAGCCCGCTTCGATGGTAATCGGACGCATGATGGTCCAGCGCGCGCCGGCGTTGGCTTCTTCATAGCTGTCGATGCCGCTGGAGAGGGAATCCGGAGAGTAGTAGTACTCGCCAAACAGGCCGAAGCTGTCGCCAATTTTCCACTGCAGGCCGCCGCCCACAGCCGCCGCATACCCTTCATCACCGTCATTTGGGTTGGTGTAGATACCTTTACCGCCAACGGTGGCCAGGAAAGGGCCAAGAGGAATATTCAGACCGAGGCCGAGGCTTGCCGCGTCGCCGTCGTCATCGTTGTGCGTCCAGCCGCCGGTCATTGCCAGACCGGAGGTGTCAGTACCCATGCCAAAACCGAGGTGGGTATAGTCCTGACCCGCCGAACCATTAATGCTAATGGCGTTAGCCGCCGCAGATACAACCATCAGGCCGAGGCCCAGTAATGCCACTTTTTTCATTGTCGCGATCCTGCATAATTATAGAGAAGTCCCCAAAACCGCGAGATTTTAACCTGAGTCTGCGGGGGATCAAGCACTCTGCGTGCGGCGGACAGGAAGATTGTAATGATTTGAAACCCCCGGCTTTTTTACGTAAGCAGCAGAAAGCGCATTTTGACGCAAAGGCCACCCAGCGTTTCGCTGCGAGTCAGCTGCAAATGGCTGCGGTGCAGCCGGGCGATATCCCCCGCCAGCGCCAGCCCAATCCCGGAACCGGCGGCGTTCCCGACGTTGTCCAGACGGTGGAAAGGCTGCATCGCCTGGTAGATCTGATCCTCTTCAATGCCGGGGCCGCTGTCCTCAACGCTCAGCTCAACGGCACCGCCATCCACGCGCAGGAAAACGGTCACGGTCCCGCCTGCAGGCGTATATTTAATCGCGTTCTCCAGCAGGTTGGCGCACAGCTCGCCCAGCAGAACGTCATCGCCTTCGATCGTGACCGGCTGCTGTACACCGTCATATCCTAAATCAATCGCCTTGCTCCGCGCCTGCGCCAGCCGGGAAAAGCAGCAGTTCTGCACCACCTGAACCAGATCCACAGGCGTAAAATGACGATCCCCCTGCTCTTTTCCCTTCACCGCTGAAAGCTGCAGCAGCCGCTCGGTGAGCACGATAGTGTCGTCCAGGGTGGCATTCATTGCCCGCAGACTCTCCTGCCACAGGGCGGGATCCTGACGCGCGAGGGCGACGGAGACCTGGGTTTTAAGCACCGCCAGCGGCGTTTTGAGCTGGTGCGACGCATCCGCGTTAAAGCGTTCCTGACGTGAAAGCACGCCGCGCAGCCGGTCGATATAGCGGTTAAAGGCGACTATCAGCAGCCGGGTCTCCGACCAGGGCAGCAGCTCCGGCAGCGGTGCGAGCAGGCCCGGCTCGCGCCGCACCATCAGTGACGAAAGCTGGCGCATTGGGCGCAGCACGCGGCGCAGCAGCCATGCGGTCAGCACCAGCGTCAGCAGCACCAGCAGCCCCTGTGAAACCCAGGATGAAAAGAGCAGCTGGCTGGCGAGATAGCGGCGGGACTGGAGCGTCTCGGCGACGTAAATCTCCGCCATGCCAAAAACATTATCTTCATTTACGGGCTGCAGCAGGCGCGCCACCCGAATCGCCTGGCCGCGATATTCGGTGTGGTAAAACCAGGCCAGCGCCGGATAGAGCGTGGTGCGCGACGTCGCAGGCGGCATCTTCGGCAGATC
The DNA here is from genome assembly GCF_014930485.1 of Enterobacter cloacae complex sp. P47BA. Classification (NCBI taxonomy): domain Bacteria; kingdom Pseudomonadati; phylum Pseudomonadota; class Gammaproteobacteria; order Enterobacterales; family Enterobacteriaceae; genus Enterobacter; species Enterobacter cloacae complex sp. P47BA. Next base: position 130,032 of record NZ_JADBRF010000005.1, read on the forward strand.
GTCATAGCCGGAGATCACCCGTCCGTCGGGGTCGACCACCTTATAGTAGAGCCGGTCGTTCATGTTGAGCTCAAAGCTGTCGAGCACCACCCAGGGCACGTCCACCGCCAGCCTGCTGTTGCGCACCTCCAGCCGCTCGGAGATGGTGCGGGCAGAGGATAACAGCGTGCGATCGTAGGCCTGCGTGGCCGCCTGCAGCGCGCTAACGTAGCTGTTAAAGGCCGACAATCCCCACAGCAGCAGCAGCGGTAGACCCAGGAAAAGCAGCAGCTGCAGATAGAGCGACTGCGGCTTAACCCACCTCATCGCCGCACTCCAGCACGTACCCAAGCCCCCGAAGGGTGGTTATCCGCACGCCGCTGCCGGTCAGCTTCTTACGCAGCCGGTGAATATAGAGATCGATGCTTTCAGGGCTGACGTCGTCGTTCAGGCTGAACACCTGGTCGAAAAGCTGCTGTCGTGAAACCGGACGGGTCCGGCGGTGCATCAGCACTTTCAGCAGGGAGAGCTCCCGCGGCGTCAGAGAAAGCGGTTCATCGCGCAGCAGGAAAAAGCCCTCGTCGTCATACTCCAGCTCCCCAAGGCGCTGGCGCTCCTGCGTTCGACCCTCGCTTCGGCGCAACAGGGCGCGCAGACGCGCGTCAAGCTCCTCCAGCTCAAACGGTTTTGGCAGATAGTCATCTGCCCCGGCGTTCAGTCCCTTCACCCGATCCGCCACGTTGCTGCGGGCGGTAAGAAACAGCACCGGCAGCGTCTGCCCCCGTTTTCTGAGGCGGTGGACCACTTCCAGGCCGTCAAAACCGGGCATGCCGATGTCCAGAATAGCGACCGCGTAGTTTTCACCCTGCAGCAGATGGTCGGCGGCACGTCCGTCGGAGACGCAGTCCACGGCAAAGCCCTCCTGCACCAGCGCTTTCTCCAGCCAGTGAGCCAGCTCACGATTATCTTCTGCGAGTAAGAGACGCATATCACATCCTGTAAAGTTGGTGTCCCGTTGAAAGGGAAATGAAAGGTTATTGTTTTAACAATCACGCAACGGAACCGCTACAAGGTGGTTCACATAATCAGAAAAAAGACCCGTACCCCCGGCGTGAGGATAAACGATGAAAAAACAATTACTTTCTACCCTTGCTGCAAGCGTATTGCTGTTGAGTACGTCTGTCGTTCAGGCCCAGGACGCTCCGTCCCGTACCGAATGTATCGCCCCGGCCAAACCGGGCGGCGGTTTCGATCTCACCTGCAAGCTTATTCAGGTCAGCCTGCTGGAGACGAAGGCCATTGAGAAACCGATGCGCGTCACCTACATGCCAGGCGGCGTGGGCGCGGTGGCCTATAACGCGATTGTCGCGCAACGTCCGGCGGAAGCGGGAACGGTGGTGGCCTTCTCCGGCGGCTCGCTGCTGAACCTGTCGCAGGGCAAGTTTGGCCGCTACGGTGTGGACGACGTGCGCTGGCTGGCGACCGTCGGCACCGACTACGGAATGATTGCCGTGCGTGCCGATTCCCCGTGGAAATCCCTGAAAGATCTGCTGACCGCTATGGAAAAAGATCCGAACAGCGTGGTGATTGGCGCAGGGGCGTCTATCGGCAGCCAGGACTGGATGAAAGCGGCCCTTCTCGCCCAGCAGGCGAAGGTTGACCCGCACAAGATGCGCTACGTGGCCTTTGAGGGCGGCGGCGAACCGGTCACGGCGCTGATGGGCAACCACGTTCAGGCCGTTTCCGGCGATCTCAGCGAGATGGTGCCGTACCTGAGCGGGGATAAAATCCGCGTGCTGGCTGTCTTCTCGGAAAACCGTCTGCCGGGCCAGCTGGCGAACGTCCCGACCGCCAAAGAGCAGGGTTATAACCTGGTCTGGCCGATCATCCGCGGCTTCTTCGTCGGGCCAAAAGTGACCGACGCCGAGTACCAGTGGTGGGTCGACGCGTTCAACAAACTCCAGCAGACCGAAGAATTTAAGAAACAGCGCGATCTGCGCGGACTGTTTGAGTTTAACCTGACCGGTAAGCCACTGGATGAGTACGTCAAAAAACAGGTGAATGACTACCGCGAACAGGCGAAAGCCTTTGGCCTGGCGAAATAACCGGAGGCGCTATGAGCGATCGTATTTTTGCCGGGATATGGCTGCTGCTCTGCGTTGGCGGGATGTTTGTCGCCTGGCAGATCCACAGCGAATACAGCTATGAACCCGTGGGACCCCGCCCCTTCCCGATGGGCATCGTCGGCCTGATGCTGCTCTGCTCGGTGGCGCTGCTGCTTCGCCACCCGGATACCGTCGAGTGGCCGCCGCGTCGCATTCTGCAGCGTCTGCTGGTGATGGTGATTGTCCTGCTGATGTATGCCTGGGGCTTTGAGTGGCTCGGCTTCCCGGTGGCGACCGCCATTCTGACGATGGTCATCGGCATGCTGTTTAACGCCACCCTCCCCGCGGCGGGGATCTCAGGCGTGGTGATGGGGATTTTACTGTGGTACGCCTTTGACCGCCTGCTGGACGTGACGTTACCGCTCGGCGCCTGGCTTAATTAACGGAGCACGCTATGGATACCTGGATTTACCTCTCGCAGGGGTTCGCCGTGGCGATGACCCCGGAAAACCTGGTGATCGCCCTGATCGGCTGTTTCGTGGGCACGATTGTCGGCCTGCTGCCGGGCCTTGGGCCGATCAACGGCGTGGCGATTTTACTCCCGCTGGCGTTTGCCCTGCATCTGCCTGCGGAATCGGCACTGATCCTGCTGGCAACGGTCTACATTGGCTGTGAATATGGCGGACGCATTTCGTCGATCCTGCTTAACGTGCCGGGGGATGCGGCGGCGATCATGACCGCGCTGGACGGCTACCCAATGGCGCGGCAGGGACGCGGCGGCGTGGCGCTCTCCATCTCTGCGGTCAGTTCATTCTTTGGCTCACTGATTGCCATTGGCGGCATCATTCTGTTCGCTCCTGCGCTGGCCCAGTGGTCGCTGGCGTTTGGTCCGGCAGAATATTTTGCCCTGATGGTGTTCGCCATTGCCTGCCTCGGCAGCATGATGGCGCAAAATCCGCTGAAGTCGTTTTTATCCGCGCTGATTGGCTTAGGGTTAGCCACCGTCGGCGTGGATGCCAACACCGGGGTCTATCGCTTTACCTTCGACAGCGTTCACCTGTCCGATGGCGTGCAGTTCATTGTCGTCGTGATCGGCCTGTTCTCTGTCTCTGAGATCTTACTGATGCTGGAGCATACCAGCAGCGGGCAGACGCTGGTGCGCAAAACCGGCCGGATGCTCTTTAGCGCTAAAGAGGGCGCGCAGTGCATCGGCGCCACGCTGCGCTCGTCGGTGATTGGCTTCTTCGTCGGCATCCTGCCGGGCGCCGGGGCCACTATCGCCAGCGCCATCACCTACATGACCGAGAAGAAGCTCAGCGGCAATAGCGACAGCTTTGGTAAAGGCGATATTCGCGGCGTCGCCGCGCCTGAGGCGGCCAATAACGCCTCGGCCTGCGGCTCGTTTATCCCGATGCTGACCCTGGGCGTGCCGGGATCCGGCACCACGGCGGTGATGATGGGCGCGCTGACGCTCTATAACATTACGCCCGGCCCGGCGATGTTTACCGAGCAGCCTGATATTGTCTGGGGGCTGATTGCCGCGCTGCTGATCGCCAACGTGATGCTGCTGGTGATGAATATCCCGCTGATTGGGCTGTTCACCCGCATGCTGACGATTCCGCTGTGGTTCCTGGTGCCCGCCATTGCCGCCGTCTCTGCGGTGGGGGTTTACGCGGTGCACAGCACCACGTTTGACCTGGTGCTGATGGTGGTCCTCGGCGTGTTCGGCTACATCTTGCGAAAAATGCACTTCCCAATGTCTCCGCTGATTTTGGGCTTTGTGCTGGGTGAGATGCTGGAGCAGAACCTGCGCCGCGCCCTGTCCATCAGCAACGGTAATGTGTCGATACTGTGGGACAGCAGCGTCGCGAAGGTTCTGTTAGCGCTCGCGGTCATGGTGATTGTGGTGCCGCCGGTGTTGCGCCTGCTGCGTCGTCGCCAGCGCAAACCGGAGCCGGATATCGGCTAACTATACGGAAAGCTGGGCATTGACCCACTGCTTTAACGCCTGGCGGGAGATCTTAATCCCGCCATTTTTTAGCTCAGCCGGCAGCACCAGCCAGTGAACGGGCTGCTCAAAGCGCGCCAGCCTGCCCTGTACCCAGGTCGGGAAACGGGTGATATCCGTTCCCGGCTCGCACTCCACCACCGCCACCGGACGCTGTCCAAACTCGGCGTCATCCAGCGGGACGATAAACACCTGGTTAATCTGCGGGTGCGCGGCGATAACGCGCTCCAGCGATTCCGGCTGGATCCCCTCTCCACCGCTGAAAAAGAGATTGTCCATGCGGCCTAAAATCGTCAGACGGTCGCCATGCCATTCCCCGCGATCGCGAGTGGCAAACCAGCCCTGCGCGTTGGTCAGCGGTATCAGGGCGCCGTCCCGCCAGTAGCCGGAAGCCATGCTCTGCGCTTTGATCCAGACTTCACCGTTAACGACCTGCACCTCTCTGCCCGGCAGCGCACGGCCCACGTCCGGATCGCCGTCAGCCTCTTTTGCGCAGACGGTAGAGGCAAACTCGGTGAGGCCGTAGCCGCAGTACGTCCGAACGCCCTGTTCCCGGGCCTTTTGCGTCAGCGTTACGGGAATGGCCGCCCCGCCGAGCAGCACCGCTTTCAGTGCGATGTGGCTTTCGCTATTGAGGAGACGCCAGAGCTGGGTCGGCACCAGCGAGGCGTGGGTGCAGCCGCGTAGCGCCTGCTCCAGCGGCTGCTTCTCGCGCACGGTTAAGCGCGCACCGGCCTGCAGCCAGCGCCATAAAATCCCCTGGCCGGAAACGTGAAACAGCGGCAGCGAAAGCAGCCAGTCGTCGTTATCCCCGTAGGGCATCAGCGACAGCACGCCGCGGGCGCTGGCAAGATGGGCGGCGCAGGTATGCACCGCCGCCTTCGGCAGCCCGGTGGAGCCGGAGGTGAGCGTCATGGTGGCCAGCCGCGCCGGCTGCCACGCAGCGCAGTACGCATCCGCTGGCTCGCACATGCTCAGGCCATGAAGGCCGTCGTAGCTGCCGTCCAGCACCAGCGCAAAGCGCAGCGTCATCTGCGGGATCAGCACGTCGAGCAGCGGGCGCGGCAGCTGCGGATTAACGGGAAGAATACGTGCCCCGCACTGAAGCAGCGCCAGCCACGCCAGCAGCGTTTGCGGGTGGTTATAGGCCAGCAGCAGTACGCCATCGCCCTCCGCCACGCCCTGCTGGTGAAACCCTGCCGCAAGGTGGTCGACGCGCGCGCACAACTGCTGCCAGGTGAGCGCTTCATCATTCAGCCTCAGGGCCGGTTTATCGGCAAAAAGCGCGCGCCAATGACGCCAGGGCCAGTCGGTAAAACTCATAGCAACGGCTCCAGCGCCTCTGCGTCGAGGCACGGCAGCGTGCTGGCAGGCCACTCGCGGAGAAGCTGAGCCTGCATCAGGTTCAGCGTGTCGAGGCCGGGAACCGTGTCCGGCGTTAACCAGGCGGCAATGCGCGCCAGCTGGGTCAGCCCCAGGCTGGACTCTATCGACGAGCTGATCACCGCCGTCAGCCCCAGCGCGTGCGCCGCCGAGACCTGCTCGCGCACCTTCGCCAGGCTGCCGGTTAGCGTCGGCTTAATCACCACCGCGCTGACGCCGGGCTCGGCGACAAATTCAAAATCGTCCTCGCGCAGACTTTCATCCCAGGCGATGGCGATCCCCGTTTCGCGGGCAAAGGCGCGCGAATCATCGCGGGTTTTGCACGGTTCTTCGAGGAAGGCAATGCGGCTGCGGTACGCCGGGTTGACGTACTTCGCGAACTGCTGCGCCTTAAGCGGCTTCCACGCGCGGTTGGCATCCAGACGCAGGTGCAGATCGGGGATTGCTTCCAGCAGCAGGTTGGCGACCATGCCGTCACGCACCGCTTCGTAGAGACCGACTTTGATTTTCGCCACTTTCTCGCCCGGCATGGCGGCGAGCAGCGCGAACAGCTCGTCCGGGTCGCCCGTGCAGAGCGGTGCCGCGCGATAGTTAGCCTCTTCCGGCAGGCTACCGTCCAGCTCCGCCAGCGCGCAGCTGATGCCAAAGGCGGCGGAACGCGTGTCCGGTAATGCCGGGTTTGCGCCCTCACGCCACGCCTTTACCCACGTCAGCAATGCAGACTGCGCCTCATCCAGCGACTCCAGGCTAAAGCCCGGCAGAGGCGAAATCTCGCCCCAGCCTTCCCGCTCGCCCTGCTGCAAATGCACGAAGAAGCCGTCACGGGTTTTTAAACGCCGTTCACGCAGCACCACGCCCGCGTCCATCGGTATCTGCCAGCGGTAAACCTGCGCGCGACGCATTACGGATTCCGTTTGTATTTGCTGAAGTCTGGCTGGCGTTTTTCGTTAAACGCGTTGCGTCCTTCCTGACCCTCTTCGGTCATGTAGAACAGCATGGTGGCGTTACCCGCCAACTCCTGCAGACCCGCCTGACCGTCACAGTCGGCATTAAGTGCCGCTTTCAGGCAACGCAGCGCCATCGGGCTGTTTTGCAGCATCTCTCGGCACCAGCGCACGGTCTCTTTTTCGAGATCGGCAAGCGGCACCACGGTATTCACCAGGCCCATATCCAGCGCTTCCTGTGCGTTGTACTGGCGGCACAGGAACCAGATTTCGCGGGCTTTTTTCTGCCCGACGATGCGCGCCATGTAAGAGGCACCCCAGCCGCCGTCGAAGGAGCCCACTTTCGGGCCGGTCTGGCCGAAGATGGCATTTTCCGCAGCGATGGTCAGGTCGCACATCATGTGCAGCACGTGGCCGCCGCCGATGGAATAGCCCGCCACCATCGCCACCACCGGTTTCGGGCAGGTGCGGATCTGGCGCTGGAAATCGAGGACGTTCAGGTGGTGCGTACCCGCATCGTCCTGGTATCCGCCGTAGTCGCCGCGCACCTTCTGATCGCCACCGGAGCAGAAGGCCTTCTCGCCTTCACCGGTCAGCACGATCACGCCGATACTGTCGTCGTAGCGCGCATCCGCCAGGGCCTGAATCATCTCTTTGACGGTCAGCGGACGGAAGGCGTTACGCACCTGCGGACGGTTGATGGTTATTTTGGCAATGCCGTCGGCGGATTTGTGGTAACGAATGTCGGTGTAGCCTTCGGAGCAGTCCTGCCATTCAACCGGCGCATAAAGCATATGTTCATCAGGATAGATCATAGAGTGTCCTTTATTCGAAGACGCAGTATCTGAGCCAGACTCGCGGCAACCGCGTCGGGGTTTTCCCGGTGGGCGTTGTGTCCGGCGTTTGGAATCGCATGGCGAACGGCGTCCAGTTCAGCGGCCAGGGCCGCGAACTTCTGGTCACGTTCACCGTAGAGATAGTCAAAAGGGAAATTGCATACGCTAATCGCGGCACGCAAATCGGGCTGCACGGCCAGCGACGTTGCTTCGAGCATCTTCGCCAGCGTCGCGCCGTTGTTCTGGCTGCGCAGGGCGATAAGCGCCTTGCGCTGGTGGTCAGTGAGGGAAGCAAATACCGGCTGTTGATACCAGTCGGTAAATACCTTTTCCAGCGGTTCGGTGCGAAAACGCGTCGCCCAGCGGCGGTCGGATGTCCACCGCGCGTGACGCTCATCCTCATCCTGCAGGCCCGGATGTCCACCTTCAACGATCACCCCCAGCAGCCCCTTCGGCTGCTGGCAGGCATAAAACATCGCAATGCGGCCGCCGAGGGAGTACCCCACCAGCCAAAAGTTCAGTATGTTGTAACTAAGCAGGGTTCGGGTAAGCAACGTGCTCATCTCGTCGAACCCCGTCACGGCAATATTCCCGGACTCACCGTGGCCCGGCAGGTCAAGATAGAGCCGGGAATACTCGCCGAGTTGCTTCCCGACAGCCTGCCACTCACGGCAGTCGCCGGAAAAACCGTGCAAAAAGACCAGCCAGGGATAGCCCGGTTTTCCGGCCTGCTGCACGCCCGAGAGGATCACAGCTGGCTCACCTGCGCCAGCAGGCTTTGCAGGGTCTGCGCGCCATCGGCCTCGTTCACCACCAGCTCAATCAGCGTCGCGCCCGGCTGCTTCCAGGCGGTGCTTAACGCCGCTTCCAGCTGTTCCCAGCTTTCCGGGCGATGGTATTTCAGGCTGAACATCGCCGCGGCGTGTTCAAACTGCACGTTCTGCGGCATCAGGTAGAAGCGCTCGCGCTCGCTCTGGGGCGTTGGCAACAGGGAGAAAATCTGCCCACCGTTGTTGTTGACCACAATCAGCACAAACGGCGCGGACGCCTGACGCAGTAGCGCCAGCGCGTTGAGATCGTAGAGCGCGGAGAGATCGCCCACGATCGCCAGCGTCGATTTCGCGCTGGCGCGCTGCACCCCCGCCGCCGTCGAGATCAGCCCGTCGATGCCGCTGGCACCGCGGTTGCTGTACACCGGGTAGCCCGCCGGCAGCTGCGAAAAGGCATCGATCAGCCGCACGACCAGGCTGTTGCCGACAAACAGCTGCCCCTGTTCCGGCAGGTATTGGCGAATACGGTGCGCCAGCCCGGCCTCGCTGAATGTCTCACAGCGCGCTTTGGTGATTTCCCACGCCTGACGCGACAGCTCAGGGATCGCCACCGCCCAGGGCTGACGTTTTTCCGCCGGGTGCAGTTCCAGCCAGCTATCAATTTTGCTCACCAGACGACGGCCGCGATGGTGCGCCGGGTCGAGCCGCCCTTCCAGTGCGTCCACCACCCAGTACTCTTCCGGCGTGCAGGTCGCCTGCCACTGCAGCAGACGTTTTCCGGTCAGGCTTGCGCCGATCTGGACCACAATCTGCGCCTGCGAAAGCTCAGTAACCGCTTTCGCGTTACCCAGCCAGAGATCGGCGCACGGCAGCGGCTGGCCAGTCTGGGAAAGCACGTCGCCAATCAGCGGCCAGCCGAGTGTTTGCGCCCATTCGGCGACCAGCCTGCCTTCGGCGGCGCTCATGCGCCCGGCGATGACCACGCCTCGCTTCTGCCGCCAGAAGAACCAGTCGCGCTGTTTCGCGCTCTCAAGATGCGTCTGCTCGCGCAGCCACGGCTTTTCGCTCTGCCACCATTCGCCGAGCGACCGCTGCCAGTCAAGGCCGGTATCGTCCAGCTCGCCGTACAGCGGCTCGGCAAACGGGCAGTTGATATGCAGCGCCCCGCTGCGCAATGTCGCCATGGCGTGATCGACGGTCGAGACCAGCCAGCTTGCAGGAATATCCTGGGTGGGACGCGGTAACGAAACCGTCTGCGAAGGGTGCGTAGAAAAAAGTCCGGGCTGGCGAATAGCCTGATTGGCGCCGCAGTCGATTAGCTCAGGCGGACGGTCGGCCGTCAGCAGGATCAGTTTTTCACCGGTTAACCCGGCCTCAATCAGGGCCGGATAGAGGTTCGCCACGGCGGTACCGGAAGTGACAATCACCGCCACGGGTTCTTTGCTGACCTTCGCCAGCCCGAGCGCGAGATGCCCCAGGCCTCGCTCGTCAAAGTGGGTGTGGTGAACAAACGCCCGGTTTTCAGCCGCCGCCAGCGTCAGCGGCGTTGAGCGAGAACCCGGTGCAATACACACGTGCCTGACGCCATGGCGCGTCAGGGCTTCAAGGATCACCGCCGCCCAGCGTCGGTTAAAAGAACTTACTGACATGAGATTGTCCGGTATCAAGAATGCGACACAGTATAAATAATAGAAAAAATTGGAATTTTGATATGAATCGGGATTGCGCGAATCAGTATTAATCCCTTAGGAGCAGAGAGCGCAATCCGGCGGCTTTGTTTTCGATCTCCTGCCACTCCTGCTCCGGGTCAGAGCCGCTGACAATGCCCGCTCCGGCGTAAAGCCGCAGAGCGTCTTCCTGTACGCGCGCCGAGCGCAGCGCCACGCAGAATTCGCTTTGTTCGGGGGATAAATACCCGGCCGAACCGGCGTACCACTCGCGGTTAAAGGGTTCAACGTGCTGAATAAACTCGCGCGCTGGCTGTCGCGGAAGCCCGGCAACCGCCGCCGTCGGCTGTAGCACGTGCAGGCACAGCTCATCGTCGGCCTGCTTGAGCTCGGTCCAGATACAGCGGCGTAAGTGCTGCACTTTGCGCAGGCGGACGACCTGAGCCGGCAACACCTCCAGCGTCTGCGTATGGTGTTGAAGACGCTGGCAAATATCTTCCACCACCAGCATATTTTCGCGCTGGTTTTTATCGTCATTCAGCAGCCACTCGCCCAGACGCTGCGCCTGTTTATCGTCAGTATGGCTGGCGACGGTGCCCGCCAGCGCTTCGGTGCGCAGCAGCTTGCCGCGCCGCCGCCAGAGACGCTCGGGCGTGGAGCCGAGAAACGCGTTGCTGGCGTCGAATATCATGCAGAAATGATAGCAGTTTAAATTCAGGGCGCGGCTGGCGGCCATCAGCGCGACGGGGTTAACGCGCTGTTTACACTGCAGGTCGGTGGCTCGGGCGAGAACGACCTTTTCGAAATCACCGCGTGCAATTGTCTCTGTCGCTTTGCCGATAAGGCTAAGCCATTGCGGTTTTTCCGGGTGATGGGTTTCGCGCTCAACCTGCACGGAGAGCGGACGGATCGGTCTGGCGGGAAGCAGTTGCTGTAAGAACGCCCGCGCGGTGTCGGCATCGTCCTCAAGCGAGCTGTCGCTCCACAGCTGCAGACGCAACGTGGCGTTGCCAGCGGTACGTCGCCACAGCAGACGCGGTAAAAAGAGGCTGCCCTGCTCCGGGTTAAACGCGTTCAGGCCGCAGATTCGGGTATCTTCAGGGGCGTGTTGCGCACTTAAAAACTGCGAGGCTAACGCCAGAGAGGAGAATTGGACCACCGCTCCCAGCGCGGCCAGCTCTTCATCGCCGTTACGCTGTTGCCAGTAAAACTGGGGATAGCACTGCTGCTCGCCCAGCCAGGCAAGGGGATCGAAGGCATCGTTTAACGGGAAAGAGACGTCGAAATGACGCAGGCCGGATGTGGCAGGTAACGCTTGCGAAAGATGGCTACGCAATTGTTCCAGCGCGAGGAAAATCGAATTCACGCGAACCTCTCCCTGTTAAAACCTCATATTATACGGGGTACCATAAGAAATATCAGTACCCACGTATAGGGAGTGGTTAAACGGCTTAACGACGGGCCAGCAGCAGACCCAGCACCAGCCCTACGGCTGCGCCCACCCCAATGCCCTGCCACGGTTTTTCATGGACGTAATCATCGGCACGATAAACCGCTTTTTTGGCGCGGTAGTAGTATGTATCAGACGCATGGCTGACGCGGTTTTTAACGTCGTGGAGCGCCTGCTCGGCACGAGCTTTCAGCTCGATATATTTCTGATCGGCAGGGTCGCCCGAGGAACGTAACACCTCTTCCAGCGTTTCGCTCAGTAAGGTCAGGTCGTCGTCGATACGGGTATCCCAGGATTGAAATGACATATTTTTCTCCATGTTAGTACACCAGTCCGCTAACTATAGACAACGACGCGCCATTACGCCTGTTTCGCTTCCCGCGCCATGCCGATGTGCGGAATACCGTCTTCGTCGTAGATGTCGGTGACCGGCATAAAACCGAAATGACCGTAGAAGGATTGCAGGTGCGCCTGCGCGCCCAGGTATAACGCCTTGTCCGGCCACTGTTTCTGGCATGACTCCAGCGTTTTTTCCATCAGTTGATAGCCCAGTTTTTCACCCCGAGCGTTACCGCTGATAATGACGCGGCCTATCACCACGGGCTCGACATCGTCCTCGCTTTTCAGAATCCTCGCATACGCCACCAGCTCGTTATCCTTCCAGCCGAGGATATGGCGGTTTTCGCCAACGAGGTCATCGCCGTCGATATCCTGATACGGGCACGTCTGTTCAACCACAAACACTTCGCAGCGCAGTTTAAGCAGCGCGTAGAGCGAATGAACGGTGAGCTCACTATGATGTAAATCTTGCCACTGGATCATCTCTTTCTCCTTCCTGGGGTTCATCACGTTATACTAAACCCCTCCCCGTTCGGCAAAGGGCTGATTGCGTTATGGAACTGATTTTTCTGGGTACGTCCGCTGGCGTGCCAACCCGCTCACGAAACGTGACGGCAATTCTGCTGGATCTTAAGCATCCCACCCGCGGCGGGCTGTGGCTGTTTGACTGCGGTGAAGGGACGCAGCATCAGCTGCTGCACACCGCGTATCACCCCGGCAAGCTGGATAAAATTTTTATTACTCACCTGCACGGCGACCATCTGTTTGGCCTGCCGGGCCTGCTGTGCAGCCGCTCCATGGCCGGCAACGCCAATCCGCTGACGATTTACGGGCCTGCGGGTGTGCGTGAATTTGTTGAAACCGCGCTGCGCCTGAGCGGATCATGGACGGATTATCCGCTGGAGATCGTTGAGATTAGCGAAGGCCTGGTTTTCGATGACGGTGATTATAAGGTGAGTGCTCAGCCGCTAAATCATCCCGTTGAGTGCTATGGCTATCGCATTGAAGCGCATGACAAGCCCGGCGCGCTGGACGCCGCCGCGCTGATGGCCGCTGGCGTAAAACCCGGACCGTTGTTCCAGCGCCTGAAGCACGGCGAGACCGTCACGCTGGAGGACGGTCGCGTCATCAACGGTCAGGATTATCTCGCCGCGCCCGAGCCGGGCAAGAAGCTGGCTATCTTTGGCGACACGGCCCCGTGCCCGGCGGCGCTTCAGCTTGCCCAGGGCGTTGACGTGATGGTGCACGAAGCCACGCTGGAAACGGCGATGGAAGAGAAAGCCAACGGCCGCGGCCATAGCTCAACGCGTCAGGCGGCGCAGCTTGCCCGCGACGCAGGCGTCGGAAGGCTGATCGTCACTCACGTCAGTTCCCGCTACGACGCGCGGGGGTGTGCAAGCCTGCTGGCAGAGTGCCTGGCGGTGTTCCCGGCGTGCGAGCTGGCCGAAGATTTCGCTAAGGTCAGCGTTTAGCCCTTCATTTTTCTCTCAGGATGCCGATAACGATTAAAAGGTCAGCATTTCTCTCGAGGGTAGAATGGATAATTTCCAGAAAGATATTGATGACAGGGCGAATCTCACCCTGTCGAACCGTTTTGAACTGTTGCTGTTCCGTCTTGGCACCTCTCTGAACGAAAATAAATCCGAGCTGTTTGGCATTAACGTCTTTAAGCTGCGTGAAATTGTGCCGATGCCGGAATTCACAAAACCCGCCGGGATGAAATCACCGCTGATGGGGATGGTGAATATTCGCGATCAGGTGATCCCGGTGATCGATCTGGCCGCCGTGGCGGGCTGTAAGCCTACCACCGGGCTGAACATCCTGCTTATCACCGAATATGCCCGCAGCGTGCAGGCCTTTGCCGTGGAGTCGGTTGAAAACATCATGCGTCTGGACTGGAAGCAGGTGCACGCGGCGGAAACGGCCGTCAGCGGCCGCTATATCACCAGCATTGCCTGCCTGGATGAGAAAACGGATACCAACGATCTGGCGATGGTGCTGGACGTTGAGCAGATCCTGTATGACATCACCCCAGCCAACCACGATCTGCACGCCACCAATCTGAAAACCACCAAGTTCAACATCAAGCCGGGCGCAGTCGCGATTGTGGCGGAAGATTCCAAAGTGGCGCGTTCGATGCTGGAGAAAGGTCTGCAGGCGATGGAGATCCCAGCGCAGCTGCACATCACCGGCAAAGACGCGTGGGAAAAAATTGGCGTGCTGGCCGCGCAGGCGCAGGCTGAGGGCGTGCCGATCACCGATAAGATCGCGCTGGTGCTGACCGACCTCGAAATGCCGGAGATGGACGGATTTACGCTGACGCGCAAAATCAAAACCGACCCGGTTCTGAAGGATATTCCGGTAGTGATCCACTCCTCCCTTTCCGGCAACGCCAACGAAGATCATATTCGCAAGGTGAAGGCGGACGGGTACGTGGCGAAGTTTGAGCTGAACGAGCTGTCGTCGGTGATTGAGGAAGTGCTGGATCGTTCGATGAAGAAGATTGGCGGGCCGTTGATTAGCCGGAAGCAGCTGGCTTAAGTCCTGTGCGGGCTGGTGCCCTCACCCCATCCCTCTCCCACAGGGAGAGGGCGCAAACCATAAAAAACCCGCCGAGGCGGGTTTTTTGTTTTTACATTAATGGCATCGCTCGCTGCACGATATCAATCAGCGGCTGCGGATAGATACCGAAGATCAGCACCAGCAGCGCGGAGATAAGCACTACGATACCACCGGCGCTGTACTGCCAGTTGCCTGGAGCATCACGGTTAAGCTGCTGAGGCGCGCTCAGGTACAGGCTCACGGCCACACGCAGGTAGTAGTACAGACCAATCGCGGAGCCGATAACGACACCGGCAGTCAGCCACCACAGGTGCGCCTGCACACCGACGGCCAGCACGTAGAACTTACCGATAAAGCCCAGCGTCATCGGGATACCCGCCAGAGAGAGCATCATCACGGTCATTACCGCGGACAGAATTGGACGGTGCCAGAACAGACCACGGTAGGAGAACAGTGAATCGGCATCCGGACCACGGTACGGGCTGGACATCAGGCTCACCACGCCGAAGGCGCCGAGGCTGCTGAACAGGTAACCGGCCAGATACACGCCTACGGCTTCCATCGACATCTCACCGCTCTGCAGCGCAATCAGCGCCACCAGCAGGTAGCCCAGATGAGAGATGGACGAATAGCCCAGCAGACGCTTGATGTTGGTCTGGCTCAGCGCCATCAGGTTACCGAAGATGATGGAGACGAACGCGATGATGCCCAGCACCACGCGAACGGCTTCACTATCACCCACCGGCGCGTACAGGAACAGACGCATGACCACACCGAAGATAGCGATTTTGCTCGCCGTCGCCAGGAAGGTAGAGACCGGTGCAGGCGCACCCTGGTATACGTCTGGCGTCCACAGGTGGAACGGAACCAGAGAGAGCTTGAAGCCGAGGCCAACGATCATCATGCCCAGACCCGCCAGCAGCAGCGGCTCATGCAGCATGCCGTCGCCGAGGCTCTTGCCGAGCGCCATGAAGGAGAGGTTACCGGACTGTGCGTACAGCAGCGCAATACCAAACAGCAGGAAGGACGACGCGGCAGCAGACAGAATGGTGTACTTGATGCTCGCTTCCAGAGAGCGCTTCTGACGGAAGGCGTAACCAATCAGGCCGAACAGCGGCAGAGAGATCAGCTCAATACCGAGGAACAGCGCGGCCAGATGGTTGGCATTCGCCAGCAGAATGCCGCCCAGCGCGGCAATCAGTACCAGCAGGTAAAACTCTTCTTTGTTGTCGTTGTAGCCTTCGAGCCACGGGTAAGCAAAGGTACAGGTTGCCAGGCTCGCCAGCAGCACCAGCCCGGTATACAGCATGGCGTAACCGTCAACGCGCATCAGCGGGGTGACGTCCATCGCCCCGCCCTGGCCAACAAACCAGAGTGAGACTAACGCGGCGTTCAGGCCGATGACCGACAGCGTGGCATTCAGGAAGTGATTGCGTCGCCACGCAATGGAGAGCATCACAACCACCACCGTCAATCCGACGATCAGCAGCGGTAGCAGCGCGATCAGTTGTTGTGGAGTTATTGTCATGGCGAATTACGGCCTTGTAGTAGAAACAGAATTAACAAACCACTGCTGGATATTGCCCATCGCGCTGTGCGAGGTATCCAGAATCGGCTGCGGGAAGAAGCCCAACAGCACCAGCAGTACGACCAGCAGCAGGATGATGAACAGCTCACGCAGCGACATCCCCGGCAGTTCTTGTGCAGCAATTTCGCTCTTCGCTTTACCGAAGTAAGCGCGGTGCAGCATCGCCAGCGAGTACACGGAAGCGAACACCAGACCAAAGGTGGAGATCACGGTAATCACCGGTACCACTTTGAAGCTGCCGAACAGAATCATGAATTCGCCGACGAAGTTACCGGTACCCGGCATCCCCAGGGTCGCCACCGCGAAGAACATGGAGAGCGCTGGCAGCCATTTAATTTTGCTCCACAGGCCACCCATCATACGCATGTCGCGGGTGTGCAGACGTTCGTACAGCTGGCCGCACAGGATGAAGAGACCGGCTGCGGACAGACCGTGCGCAATCATCTGGATCACCGCGCCCTGGTACGCCAGCTGGCTGCCGGTGTAGATAGCAATCAGCACGAAGCCCATGTGGGAAACGGAGGTATAAGCAATCAGACGCTTGATGTCGTATTGCGTGAAGGCCATCCAGGCACCGTAGAAGATACCGATCACACCCAGCCACATGGCAATCGGTGCGAACTCCGCGGAGGCATTCGGGAACAGCGGCAGTGCGAAACGCAGCAGACCGTAGGCCGCCGTTTTCAGCAGGATGCCCGCCAGGTCAACGGAACCCGCCGTTGGTGCCTGGGAGTGCGCGTCTGGCAGCCAGCCGTGCAGAGGAACCACCGGCATTTTCACCGCGAAGGCAATGAAGAAGCCCAGCATCAGCAGGTATTCAACGCCGTGTGACATCGGGGTCTTCAGCAGGTCTTCGTAGTTGAAGGTCCAGGTGCCGGTTGCGTTGTGATGAACGAACACCAGCGCCAGAATGGCAATCAGCATTACCAGACCGCTCGCCTGGGTATAGATGAAGAACTTGGTTGCCGCCGTGATACGCGTTTTACCGTCGGACGCCTTGTGGCCCCACAGCGCGATCAGGAAGTACATCGGCACCAGCATCATCTCCCAGAAGAAGAAGAACAGGAACATGTCGATGGCAAGGAACACGCCGATCACGCCGCCCAGGATCCACATCAGGTTCAGGTGGAAGAAGCCCTGGTATTTTTCGATTTCTCGCCAGGAGCAGAGTACCGCCAGAACGCCGAGCAGACCGGTCAGCACCACCATCAGCAGCGACAGACCGTCAATCGCCAGGTGGATCGTAATGCCGAAACGCGGGATCCACGGCAGGATGAACTCAGACTGCCACTGCGGAATGCCCGCAGACTGGGTCAGTGAGTAACCGCCCTGCAACCACAGTTGCAGGCCAAGCGCGAGCGTCAATCCCATGGTGATCAGCGCGATCCAGCGCGGCATCTTCACGCCAAAGCGTTCGGTCTGCCAGCACAGGAAGCCGCCGATGAAGGGAATTAATATTAGCCAGGGTAGTAACATGGCGATTTACATTCCTTTTTAAGGCCCCCAGCAGGGGCCTGATTTTCAACGAATTCGAATAAAATTCACTTAACGATCAACGCAATACCATCAGCAGCGCCAGCACGACAACCGCACCGATGCTCATGGACGCCACATACCAGCGCAGGTAACCGTTCTCGCTGTACAGCAGGCCTTTACCTGCAAAGCGGGAGAGGATCGCCGGGATGTTCATCAGGCTGTTCAGCGGGTCGCGCTTCAGCAGCCACGCAACGCCCAGGAACGGCTTAACGAAGATCATGTCGTACAGCCAGTCGAAGCCCCACGCGTTGTACCACCAGGTGCCCAGCAGGCGGCCCGGCGCACTATTGGCCACGGCAGTGACCAGCGTACGTTTGCCCAGCCACAGCCATGCCGCAATCAGGATACCCGCGATAGCGACCACACCGGAGGTGATTTCAAGCGTCAGAACGCGACCGTGCTCAAGCTCGGTGGTGTCTGGCAGTACGCCCTGCAGCGGTGGCACAATCATCGCGCCAACGAAGGTGGACAGTACCAGCAGCACAATCAGCGGCAGGTGGTGGGTAATCCCCTTCCCTGCGTGAGCGTGAATTTGTTCTTTACCGTGGAATACGATGAAAATCATACGGAAGGTATACAGGGAGGTCATGAACGCACCGACCAGACCCGCAACCATCAGATTGATATGACCATTCGCCATGGCACCCGCAAGGATTTCGTCCTTACTGAAGAAGCCCGCGGTGATCAGCGGCAGTGCCGCCAGCGCCGCGCCGCCCACCAGGAAGCAGACGTAGACCAGCGGGATGGACTTACGCAGTCCGCCCATCTTGAAGATGTTCTGCTCGTGATGGCAGGCCAGAATCACCGAACCGGATGAGAGGAACAGCAGCGCTTTGAAGAACGCGTGCGTCATCAGGTGGAAAATGGCCGCGTCCCACGCCTGAACACCCAGCGCCAGGAACATGTAACCAATCTGGCTCATGGTGGAGTACGCGAGAACGCGCTTGATGTCGGTCTGAACCAGCGCGGCAAAGCCTGCCAGCACCAGCGTGACCGCACCGACGATACCCACCAGATGCAGAATTTCCGGAGTCATCAGGAACAGGCCATGAGTACGCGCAATCAGGTAAACACCGGCGGTGACCATGGTCGCGGCGTGGATCAGCGCGGAGACAGGGGTTGGACCCGCCATCGCGTCGGCCAGCCATGTCTGCAGCGGCAGCTGCGCGGATTTACCCACGGCACCACCCAGCAGCATCAGCGTTGCCCACCAAAGCATGTTATTGCCTGCCTCGAAGTGTGCTGGCGCCAGTTCCACCATCTCGCGGAAGTTCAGCGTGCCCAGTTCGTTGTAGAGAATGAACAGCGCGAACGCGAGGAAGACGTCACCCACGCGGGTCACGACGAACGCTTTCATGGCCGCTGCGCCATTCTTCGGATCGGTGTAGTAGAAACCGATCAGCAGGTAAGAGCACAGGCCCACGCCTTCCCAGCCCAGATACATCAGCAGCAGGTTATCGGCCAGCACCAGAACCACCATGCTGGCGATAAACAGGTTGGTGTAGGCGAAGAAGCGGGAGTAACCCTCTTCACCGCGCATATACCAGGAGGCGAACATGTGGATCAGGAAGCCGACGCCGGTGACCACGGAGAGCATGGTCAGCGAGAGGCCGTCCAGCACCAGGTTGAAACCGATGTTGAAATCACCGACCGACATCCAGGTCCACAGCGGCACGCTGAAAGGCTGGCGTCCGTTGTTAAAGAAGTCGATACCCGCATACGCTGTGACCAGCGCGGCCAGGCCGACAGAGCCCATGCCAACGGTCGCGGACAGATTCTCAGACCAGCGGCCGCGAGAAAACGCCAGCAGCACGAAGCCAATCAGCGGAAAAATAATGGTTAAGGCAAGCATGTTCATCCACGCAACTCACTTACTGAATCGATGTTCAGATTCTGGCGGCGACGATGGAGCTGCAGCAACAGCGCCAGGCCAATACTCGCTTCAGCAGCCGCGAGGCTGATGGCGAGAATGTACATCACCTGACCATCGGTCTGGCCCCAGTAGCTTCCGGCGACCACGAAGGCCAGCGCGGAGGCGTTAATCATGATTTCCAGGCCGATCAGCATAAACAGCAGATTGCGGCGGATAACCAGACCGGTCAGACCCAGAACGAATAAAATCGCAGCGAGGATCAGTCCATGTGTTAAGGGGATCATGCGCGCTCCTCCGTTTTTCTTTTCGCGCGGTCGTCAGTGCGGTTGCTCAGCACCTCGCCAGCACGCTCTTCGCGGCCAACGTGGAAAGCCACAACCAGGCCTGCCAGCAGCAGCATAGAGGCCAGTTCCACCGCCAGAACGTATGGGCCAAAGAGCGTGATACCCACCTCTTTCGCACCAATTGGCGTGCCGTCTATGCCCTGATCGTTCACGCCCAGAATGGCGTAAACGATCACCACCAGCATGATGGCCGACAAAATTGCCGGGCCAATCCACACCTGCGGTTTTAACCACTGACGTTCCTGCTCAATTTCAGAGCCGCCCAGGTTCAGCATCATCACCACAAACACGAACAGCACCATGATGGCTCCCGCGTAGACGATGATTTCCAGCGCACCGGCGAAGTGCGCGCCCAGCGCAAAGAACACCCCGGAAATGGCCAGCAGCGAAATGATTAAGTACAGCAGCGCATGCACCGGATTGGTGTGCGTGATCACTCGCAGCGTAGCCAGGATGGCGATAAGGCCACAGATATAAAAAGCGAATTCCATTGCCCTCTCCTTACGGTAACAGGCTCTTGACGTCGATAGGCTTAGCTTCGTTCTCTGCTTCGCCCTTATCTTTGCCGTCGATTGCCATACCCGCCATCCGGTAGAAGTTATATTCCGGGTATTTGCCCGGACCGGAAATCAGCAGATCCTCTTTCTCGTACACCAGGTCCTGACGCTTGTACTCACCCAGCTCGAAGTCTGGAGTCAGCTGAATCGCCGTGGTTGGGCACGCTTCTTCACACAGACCGCAGAAGATGCAGCGTGAGAAGTTGATGCGGAAAAACTCAGGGTACCAGCGGCCGTCTACCGTCTCGGCTTTCTGCAGAGAGATACAGCCGACCGGGCACGCTACCGCACACAGGTTACAGGCGACGCAGCGCTCGGAACCGTCCGGGTCGCGCGTCAGCACGATACGGCCACGGTAGCGCGGCGGCAGATATACCGGCTCTTCCGGGTACATCCGGGTTTCGCGTTTAGCAAACGCGTGCAGGCCGATCATCCAGATACTGCGTACCTGGGTACCGAAACCTACCAGTAATTCTTTTAAGGTCATGGTCTATAGCCCCTTATGGCTGCTGCCAGAGAATGACAGCTGCCGTTACCAACAAGTTGACGAGCGTCAGCGGCAGGCACACTTTCCAGCCGAAGGACATTACCTGGTCATAACGTGGACGCGGTAACGCTGCGCGAATCAAAATGAACATCATCATGAAGAACGCGGTTTTCAGCGCGAACCAGATGAACGGCGGTAAGAACGGGCCATGCCAGCCACCAAAGAACAGCGTTACCATCAACGCGGAAATGGTGACGATACCGATGTACTCGCCCACAAAGAACAGACCGAACTTCATGCCGGAATATTCAATGTGGTAACCGTCGGCCAGTTCCTGTTCGGCTTCCGGCTGGTCAAACGGGTGACGGTGACACACGGCCACGCCCGCGATAGCAAAGGTAATAAACCCAAAGAACTGCGGGATAACGTTCCAGATGTCGGCCTGATTGTTGACGATGTCGGTCATGTTGAATGAACCGGCCTGCGCCACCACGCCCATCAGGGAGAGCCCCAGGAACACTTCGTAGCTCAGGGTCTGCGCGGAAGCACGCATCGCGCCCAGCAGCGAGTATTTGTTGTTACTGGACCAGCCTGCGAACAGCACCGCGTAAACCGCAAGGCCTGCCATCATCAGGAAGAACAAAATGCCGATGTTCAGGTCAGCGACCACCCAGGTCGGGCTGACCGGAACGATAGCAAACGCCAGCAGCAGCGAGGTGAAGGCGATCATCGGTGCCAGAGTAAAGATCACGCGATCCGAGAAGCGCGGGATCCAGTCCTCTTTAAAGAACATCTTGATCATGTCCGCGACCAGCTGGAGTGAACCACCCCAGCCCACGCGGTTCGGTCCGTAACGGTTCTGGAACAGACCGAGAAGACGACGTTCACCAAAGCTCATGAACGCGCCGCAGGTGACCACCACCAGCAGGATAACAATCGCTTTCAGAATGCTCAGCAGGATGTCGATAAGATCCGGCGTTAACCAACTCATGCTTTTGCCTCCTGCAGATTATCAAGACGCGCACCCGCCAGAACCGGCGCGATGCCAGGCATACCCATCGGCAGACCGACCTGCCCTGCTGTCAGATTTTCAGAAATAATCAGCGGCAGGCTGATGGTCTGGCCGTCATAGCTAAAGGCGATGTTCGCGCCCGCGTTAACGCCAAGCTTCGCGGCATCCGCCGGGTTGAGCTTGATGTAAGGCTGCGGCATACGGGTCTGGAAGACCGGTGAACGCTGGGACAGCTCGTCGCTACCGAACAGGTGGTAGTACGGGGCAATACGCCAGCTACCGTCCTGCGCCTGGAAGCTCGCCGGTACGGTGGTGAAGAAGTCCAGACCGGTTTCGGAAGCTTCAATCAGACGCACGCCCGGATCGCCGTGGCGCAGGGAGCCGCCCACTTCAGCCTGGAACTTGTTCCACGCCTGCGGGGAGTTCCAGCCCGGAGCCCATGCGAACGGAATTTGCGAACGCGGGGCAGACGGCTGGTTGTTCCCTTCCATGGAGAAGGCGAACATGGTGTCTTTATCCTGCGGCTGGCGCGGTTCGTGCACGCTGATGTTGGCACGCATCGCGGTACGGCCGCTGTAGCGGTGCGGTTCACGCGCCAGCTTCTGGCCGCGGATGCGGAAGCTTGCTTCAGGCGCGGCATCTTTAATGCCTGCCAGCTGAGGCAGTTTTTCCACCACCGCGTCGATAACGTGGTCGAGCTGCGTCCAGTCCACTTCACGGCTCTGCACGGTGCTGTGCAGGGAGTGCAGCCAGCGCCAGCTTTCCAGCATCACGGTGTTGCTGTCGTAGTACGCCGGGTCATAAACCTGGAAGAAACGCTGGGCGCGGCCTTCGTTGTTGATAACGGTACCGTCGCTTTCTGCGAAGCTTGCCGCAGAGAGCACCAGGTGCGCTTTGTCCATAATCGCGGTGCGCTGATGGTCAATCACCATCACCAGCGGCGCTTTGGAGAGCGCGGCGTCAACGCGAGCGGCAGAAGCATGACGATGCAGGTCATTTTCCAGCACCACCACGGCGTCAGCGGCACCAGATTCCAGTTCGCTTAACGCTTCTTCCAGCGAGCCGCCGCCAATCATGCCCAGACCAATGCTGTTCACCGCACGGGCAATCATGGTCACGCCAACGTCAGCACCGCGGCCTTTCAGAGCTTTGGCCACGTTGGCTGCGGCCTGAATGATCTCTGCGCTACCGGCGTTGGTACCGGAAATAATCAGCGGTTTCTTCGCACCGGCCAGGGCCTGAACAATCACGTCAACCTTGTTTTGCAGGTCGCGATCCAGCTCAACGGCCGGTGAGCTGTTGTCCAGCGCGTGGGCAATGGCAAAGCCCAGGCGCGCTTGGTCTTCAACCGGCGCGCAGTAGGTCCACGCCGCGATATCGTCCAGACGGGTGTTGTCGACGTTGGTTACAAACAGAGGGTGCTTAGCGCGCTGGCCGATGTTGAGGATCGCCGCAATCTGCCAGTCAGCCACTTTTTGCGCCGCTGCCATTTCACGTGCTTTCCCCTTCACCGCCTGACGAACTGCCAGAGCCGCGCGTGCGCCGGTCTGGGTCAGGTCTTCACCCAGCACCAGAACCGCATCATAGGATTCAATTTCGCGCAGCGCAGGGGTATGGATTCCGCCTTCACGCAGCACTTTCAGCACCAGCTGCAGACGTTCCTGTTCGCCCTGGGCGATGCCGGTATAGAAGTTTTCCGCCCCAACCAGCTCGCGCAGCGCGAAGTTGCTTTCGATGCTGGCGCGCGGGGAGCCAATACCGATCACTTTCTTCGACTGGCGCAGAATATCTGCCGCGCCCTGCATCGCCTGTTCTGCGTTCAGGGTAATGAAGTCGTCGCCACGGCGCTGAACCGGCTGACGCGGACGGTCTTTCAGGTTCACATAGCCATAGCCGAAACGACCGCGGTCGCACAGGAAGTAGTGGTTAACGGTACCGTTGTAGCGGTTCTCGATACGACGCAGTTCGCCGTAGCGCTCACCCGGGCTGGTGTTACAGCCGAGGGAACACTGCTGGCAGATGCTTGGCGCAAACTGCATGTCCCATTTACGGTTGTAACGCTCGGAGTGGGTTTTATCCGTGAAGACGCCGGTCGGGCAGATTTCTACCAGGTTACCGGAGAATTCGCTCTCCAGCACGCCGTCTTCCGGACGACCGAAGTAGACGTTGTCGTGCGCGCCATACACGCCCAGATCCTGACCGTCTGCATAGTCTTTGTAGTAACGCACGCAGCGATAGCAGGCGATGCAGCGGTTCATTTCGTGAGAGATGAACGGCCCCAGATCCTGGTTACGGTGGGTACGCTTGGTAAAGCGATAGCGACGGAAGCTGTGACCGGTCATCACGGTCATATCCTGAAGGTGGCAGTTACCGCCCTCTTCACAAACCGGACAGTCGTGCGGGTGGTTGGTCATCAACCACTCCACCACGCTTTCGCGGAACTGTTTGGCTTCTTCGTCATCAATCGAAATAAAAGTGCCTTCGGTGGCTGGCGTCATACAGGACATCACCAGGCGACCACGCGTGTCTTCCGCGTTTTGATATTGCTTCACCGCACACTGGCGGCAAGCACCGACGCTGCCCAGCGCCGGATGCCAGCAAAAGTACGGAATATCGAGGCCAAGAGACAGACAAGCTTCCAGCAGGTTGTCCGCCCCGTTGACTTCGTATTCTTTGCCGTCTACATGAATCGTAGCCATTAGCATGCTTCCAGTTGGCTCAGTCGAAACCGAGCGTTAATCAAAATTCTTGTCGTTACCAGCGCGCTTTCAGCAGGTTCGGCTGAATACCATTGATCGAATGGGTATTGCTGAACGGCTGCTTGATGCCTGCTTCGAATTCGTCGCGGAAATATTTAATCGCGCTCTGCAGCGGCTCGACGGCACCCGGTGCGTGGGCGCAGAAGGTTTTACCTGGCCCTAAGAATCGACACAGTTGCTCAAGTGTCTCGATATCGCCAGGCTGGCCTTCGCCACGCTCGATGGCGCGCAGGATCTTCACGCTCCACGGCAGACCGTCACGGCACGGTGTACACCAGCCGCAGGACTCACGGGCGAAGAACTCTTCCAGGTTACGCACCAGGGATACCATGCCGATCTCGTGGTCGACGGCCATCGCCAGCGCCGTACCCAGACGGCTGCCTGCTTTCCCAATGCTTTCGAATTCCATCGGCAGGTCAAGGTGGGCTTCGGTCAGGAAGTCTGTCCCTGCCCCACCCGGCTGCCAGGCTTTGAATTTCAGGCCATCGCGCATGCCGCCGGCGTAGTCTTCAAGAATTTCGCGTGCGGTGGTACCGAACGGCAGTTCCCAGACGCCAGGGTTCTTCACGCGACCGGAGAAGCCCATCAGCTTGGTACCGGCATCTTTGCTTGAGGAGATGCCCTGATACCACTCCACGCCGTTGGCGAGGATAGCCGGGACGTTACACAGGGTTTCGACGTTGTTTACGCAGGTCGGTTTACCCCACACGCCGGAGCTTGCCGGGAACGGTGGCTTGGAACGCGGGTTCGCACGGCGGCCTTCCAGGGAGTTAATCAGCGCAGTTTCTTCACCGCAGATGTAACGCCCGGCACCGGTGTGCACGAACAGTTCGAAGTCAAACCCGGTACCCAGGATGTTTTTACCCAGAAGGCCGGCTTCGGTGGCTTCGGCAATCGCGCGACGCAGGTTTTCTGCCGCTTCGATGTACTCACCGCGCAGGAAGATGTAGCCACGGTACGCTTTCAGCGCAAACGCGGAGATCAGCATGCCTTCCACCAGCAGGTGCGGCAGCTGCTCCATCAGCAGGCGGTCTTTATAGGTGCCTGGCTCCATTTCATCGGCGTTACACAGCAGGTAACGGATGTTCATGGATTCGTCTTTCGGCATCAGGCTCCACTTCAGACCGGTGGAGAAGCCCGCACCGCCGCGGCCTTTCAGACCGGAATCTTTCACCGCATTAACGATGTCGTCCGGCGCCATGCCGCCAAGGGCTTTACGCGCACCGGCATAGCCGTTTTTGCTCTGGTATTCGTCGAGCCATACCGGCTGTTTGTCATCGCGCAGACGCCAGGTCAGCGGATGCGTCTCAGCAGTACGAATTACAGTTTTCATTTGTACTGCTCCAGCAGGTCAGGAATCGCTTCCGGCGTCAGATGACTGTGAGTGTCCTCATCAATCATCATGGTCGGCCCCTTGTCGCAGTTACCCAGGCAGCAGGTTGGCAGCAGAGTAAAGCGTCCATCGAACGTGGTCTGGCCCGGCTTGATATTGAGCTTTTTCTCAATCGCAGCCTGAATGCCCTGATAGCCGGTAATGTGGCAGACGACGCTGTCACAGTAGCGGATCACATGGCGACCTACCGGCTGACGGAAGATCTGGCTGTAGAACGTGGCTACGCCCTCTACGTCACTTGCCGGAATGCCCAGCACTTTTGCGATCTCGTAAATCGCCCCATCCGGCACCCAACCACGCTGTTTCTGTACGATTTTCAGCGCTTCAATGGACGCCGCACGCGGGTCTTCGTAGTGGTGCATCTCGTGCTCAATGGCGGCACGCTCTGCTTCACTCAGCTCAAAAGCCTCGGTTTGTGGTTGTTGATTCTCGTGCATAATTAGCGGTCCACATCTGACATAACAAAATCGATACTACCCAGATACACAATCAGGTCAGAGACCAGACTGCCGCGAATGGCGGACGGGATCTGCTGCAGGTGCGCAAAGCTCGGCGTACGCACGCGGGTACGGTAGCTCATGGTGCTGCCGTCGCTGGTCAGGTAGTAACTGTTAATACCCTTGGTCGCTTCAATCATCTGGAAGGATTCTTGCGCCGGCATGACCGGGCCCCAGGAAACCTGCAGGAAGTGGGTGATCAGGGTTTCGATATGCTGCAGCGTGCGCTCTTTCGGTGGCGGCGTCGTCAGCGGGTGATCCGCCTTGAACGGGCCTTCCGGCATGTTGTTGAGGCACTGCTCGAGGATGCGCAGACTCTGGCGCAGCTCTTCCACTTTCAGCATCACGCGGGTGTAGCAGTCGGAAACACCGCCGCCAACCGGGACTTCAAAGTCGAAGTTCTCGTAGCCAGAGTAAGGACGGGCTTTACGCACGTCGAAATCAATACCGGTCGCGCGCAGGCCAGCACCTGTAGTCCCCCACTCCAGCGCTTCTTTCGCGCCATAGGCAGCAACGCCCTGGGAACGGCCTTTCAGGATGGTGTTGCGCAGCGCGGCTTTCTCGTAGGAGGCCAGACGCTTCGGCATCCAGTCGAGGAATTCACGCAGCAGGCGGTCCCAGCCGCGCGGCAGATCGTGCGCCACACCGCCAATACGGAACCAGGCCGGGTGCATACGGAAGCCGGTAATCGCTTCCACCAAATCGTAGATTTTCTGACGGTCGGTAAAGGCGAAGAAGACCGGGGTCATCGCGCCGACGTCCTGAATGAACGTGGAGATGTACAGCAGGTGGCTGTTAATACGGAACAGTTCAGACAGCATAACGCGAATCACGTTAACGCGATCCGGTACGGTGATGCCTGCCAGTTTCTCAACGGCCAGCACGTATGGCATTTCGTTTACGCAGCCGCCGAGGTACTCGATACGGTCGGTATACGGAATGTAGCTGTGCCAGGACTGACGCTCGCCCATCTTCTCAGCACCGCGGTGGTGGTAGCCGATGTCAGGAACGCAGTCGACAATCTCTTCGCCATCAAGCTGAAGAATAATACGGAATGCACCGTGCGCAGACGGGTGGTTCGGACCGAGGTTGAGGAACATGAAGTCCTCGTTTTCAGTACCGCGCTTCATGCCCCAGTCTTCCGGCTTGAAGGTCAGCGCTTCCATCTCCAGATCCTGCTTGGCTTTGGTCAGCTCAAACGGATCGAATTCGGTCGCACGTGCCGGGTAGTCTTTACGCAACGGGTGGCCGGTCCAGGTCTGCGGCATCATGATGCGCGTCAGGTGCGGGTGGCCGTCGAAGGTCATGCCGAACATTTCCCAGGTTTCACGCTCATACCAGTTAGCGTTCGGGAAAAGTTTGGTGATCGTCGGCAGATGCATGTCGTTTTCAGACAATGCCACCTTGAGCATGATATCCGTGTTGCGGTCTATTGAGATCAGGTGGTAGAAAACGGAAAAATCCGCAGCAGGGAGACCCTGGCGGTGCGTTCTCAGACGTTCGTCCATGCCGTGTAAGTCAAACAGCATGACGTAAGGTTTTGGCAATTTCTTGAGGAAATCGACAACTTCCAGCAATTGTTCACGCTTCACCCAAACAACGGGTACCCCAGTGCGGGTCGCCTGAACGGTAAAGGCATCCGGCCCAAAACGGTTGCGCAGTTCGCCAATAACGGGGTCATCAAGATGATCCCGGGTCTGCCAGGCGGCTTCTTGCGCGGTTAAGTCGGTCATATTGTTCACCATTGCAAATGGTCCGTGGTGACTGTTAAGCCTGGCTTCGCGCTATTTGAGTAGTGATATGCGAAGGTTTTCTCCAGGCCTACAGGCGCAAATTAAATTTCGTCAGGCGTACGCAGGTTGGTGACGGCAATACGTTCACCACGTTTACGCTCGCGCTCGGACTGCATGTTCGCGCGATAGACACCCTGATCGCCAACAACCCATGAGAGTGGGCGACGTTCTTTACCGATAGACTCCTGCAGCAGCATCAGCGCCTGCATATAGGCTTCTGGGCGCGGCGGGCAGCCCGGGATGTAAACATCCACCGGAATGAACTTATCAACGCCCTGCACAACGGAATAAATGTCGTACATACCGCCGGAGTTTGCACATGCGCCCATGGAAATAACCCATTTTGGCTCCAGCATCTGGTCATACAGACGCTGAATAACAGGTGCCATTTTGGTAAAGCAGGTACCGGCCACCACCATCAGGTCAGCCTGACGCGGGGAAGCACGAAGTACCTCGGCCCCAAAACGCGCAACGTCATGCACCGCAGTGAATGACGTCACCATTTCAACGTAGCAGCAAGAAAGGCCAAAGTTGTATGGCCAGATGGAGTTCTTACGACCCCAGTTGACCATATCGTGCATGGCATGTTCGAGTTTGCCCATGTACACGCTTTTGTTGACTTCTTGCTCCAGGGGGTCGGTTACGATCTCCTGTTTTTGCAGGGGGTAACGGTCATTCTCACCGTTAGGATCTATGCGGGTGAGCGTATAATCCATCTTATTGCCTCGCTGTTACTGCTGACGATTAGAGATACTGTTTTCCGGGTTGATGTGTTCACGACGTGAACGCGCAGGCGTCCAGTCAAGCGCGCCAATACGCACCAGATAAACCAGACCGGCCAGTAGCACTAAAATGAAAATTGCGGCCTCGACAAAGCCCACCCAACCACTTTCGCGAATGGAGGTCGACCATGCGAACAGGTAGAGCGCTTCCACGTCAAAGATGACGAAGAACATCGCTACCAGATAGAACTTGGCAGACAGGCGTAAGCGAGCGGAACCTACTGAATCAATACCTGATTCGAAAGGTGTGTTTTTGTGCCTTGCACGGGCGCGACCGCCCAGGAACCAGCCGCCGACTAACATCAGGCAGCACAGGCCAATGGCTACAATAAGAAAGATTGCGAATGCCCAGTGATGAGCGATGACTTCTGTGGATGTTGACATACTCATTGCTTACTCATCAAAAGTGATACCGACGACACTGCTCTTGCTGGCAGATGGGCATCACATCGATTCATGGGGAGGAACAAATAACCTTACACTAACTGTCTGAAATGAGACGTAGACAGCAAAATGATGGGGTTTTTTACTCCTTTCTATAACCTATTGTCAACTTTAACAAAGGTTTCTTCACATTAAATTACATCGAGCGATTCTCATTAACATTTGGTGCCCTTTAACCCTGGTGGTTACCTGACTTTTCGTCAAATGCATGTTGTTGAATCGTGTCCGTTTTGGAAGTAAAAAAAATAACCCTCCTATTTTGACAGGATTTGCCAACGATTCCTCCCCCCAAATAGGAGTATTTTCTTGATCTGAGACACGCTTTTGTTAATTCACCCAAAAAACCGGCAACATATTTGCTGCTTTTTTAACATCAAGGGGTTATGGATGAAGTTAGAACGGTAAGTGAACAAGATTTAAGCAGAAGCATTTATTCCCTTGATATGTATGTTTTATTTATGAAAACCCTGTAACGAAAGAGGATAATAATGGCAAAAAAAAGCCACTGCGTGCGAAAACGGCACGAGTGGCTTTTTTTTACACTTACAATTTGTTACCAGAATTTTGAGCTTTTGATCACTCAAAGTCACCTTCAACGATCAGGGAATCATCCCCCCCTTCGGAGGTAACATGCTCGAACTGCCATGGGTTATGGTAATTTTCCATCGCCTCAAACACCACCTTCGCCAGCTCGTTATGACTGGACGCGTTATGGCAAAGCAGATACTCGGTATCCGGCAGTGCTGGGAGACCATCAGATTTACCGAGAACGCGCAGATCGGGGCTCATCATCTCTACCGGACGGGCCGTTACGCCAAGACCCGCTTTCACGGCGGCACGCACCGCGGGCAGCGTGGACGCTACATAGGCCAGACGCCACGGAATGTTGGCTTCATTTAACGCCGTAAGCACCATATCCCGGAAAGGACTCGGATCGTCCAGTAAAACCAGCGGTACGGGTTCCCCTTTTTGCAACACGTATTCCGCTGCGCAATACCAGTGCGTTGGCGATGTGCGCAAGGTCAGACAATCAAACTGTCCGGGACGATGCGTCGTGACCACCAGGTCGACCTTGTTCTCATTTAACATCTCAACCATAAAGGCATTACGCTTTACGCTCACATCCAGCGCAAGCTTCGGATAAACCGAGCTAATTCGGTTGAGAAGAAACGGCAATATTGTATCCGCTGACTCATCAGATGCCCCTAAGGTTAACACCCCCTGAAGGTTGCTAAACATTAATGACATACATGCTTCATCATTAAAGCGAAGAATTTTCCTGGCATAACCCAGTAGCTGAATACCGTGTTCCGTTAAGAGCTTATTACGCCCGTGACGGGCAAAAAGCTCTTTCCCAACCAGTTGCTCCAGCCGCTGCATTTGCTGGCTAACGGCGGACTGAGTTCGGCAGACGGCGGCAGCAGCTGCTGCAAAAGTGTTGAGATCGGCGACCGCAACAAACGTTCTCAGCAGATCGAGGTCGAGATTCATTATCGGACGATTTGCATTTATCATATCTATTCACTTTCAGGTTGCTCGTGCGGAGCTGCCCGGGTTGAAGCTGTGTGTAACAGTTAAGCAATTCCTTCTGAAGGTTTTCCCTCGCATCCCGGCCCGGCAGACTGCCTGACAGATAGTTATTGTGCTGCTTTATATCAACAGTCAGAAAGCACGTTTCATGACGTTATTTTTATTCTCTTAAACGTTCAGGATATTTAGATGTTCGCAGGGTTATGTAAATTACATTAAAGGCGTAACACTTTTTCTGCCATCTTTTTCGCAGCGCTGTCAACGTAGCAGGAGATGTTTGACACATTCCAGCCAGAGATAACTCCAACAATAACAATCAATTAAATCGAAAAATCAGTTTCAAAAATGCAAAACCACTGCATCTTTCTACTGCTTTCCGTATAGACATCTTAACCCAAATCCACTTTATTTATAAGTCTTATTGCAATATTCCGGATTAAAGAGGTTTGTTAAGCTTCTAAACTAATTTTATTAGAATTAACTAAAGTTGCATTTTGTTGGTTAATAATAAATAAATTTTAATTTAGATTATGGTCATTCATTAATAACACTTAACATTAATTTCACATGATTAACTTTTAGCCGCTCCGGGCTATTACTGCAAGGTCCCTTTAACACTCAGGTTTTACGAAATGTCACCCAGCGTAACTTCTGCTTGTTGTCTGCGCGTTTTTTATTTTCCACCAGAACAATATACATAATTCACATAAATCAGTAGCACAATCAACCTTTATTTATGGTTTGCACATTACGTTAAGGCGGTGAAAGCGACAGTCAATAGTTAAAAAGATTCATCACAATTTCGCTATGAGCACAAAATCTTCTTCTGCACACCCTTCAAAACGAAGCGTGGGGGGAGTACATTATTCCGTGCTGACTTCCACGGCAGGGAGTGGCAATAATAGCGAAAAGGTTAAAGGTTCATGTCCCCTATCGAAAAATCCAGCAAGCTAGATAACGTCTGTTATGACATCCGTGGCCCGGTTCTGAAAGAGGCAAAACGCCTTGAAGAAGAAGGCAACAAGGTTCTGAAGCTCAACATCGGCAACCCCGCGCCATTTGGTTTTGAAGCGCCGGATGAAATTCTGGTTGATGTGATCCGTAACCTGCCTACGGCACAAGGCTATTGTGACTCAAAGGGACTTTACTCCGCCCGTAAAGCCATTATGCAGCACTACCAGGCGCGCGGTATGCGTGACGTTACCGTCGAAGATATCTATATCGGCAACGGCGTCTCCGAACTTATCGTTCAGGCCATGCAGGCGCTGCTGAACAGCGGTGACGAAATGCTGGTTCCCGCGCCGGACTATCCGCTGTGGACCGCTGCCGTATCGCTCTCAAGCGGTAAAGCGGTACATTATCTTTGCGACGAATCCTCTGACTGGTTCCCGGATCTGGATGACATTCGCGCGAAAATCACGCCTCGCACGCGTGGGATTGTGATCATCAACCCGAACAACCCGACGGGCGCGGTCTATTCAAAAGAGCTGCTGATGGAGATCGTGGAGATCGCCCGCCAGCACAACCTGATCATCTTCGCTGATGAAATCTACGACAAGATCCTGTACGACGCGGCGCAGCACCACTCTATCGCCGCGCTGGCACCCGACCTGCTGACCGTCACCTTTAACGGACTGTCTAAAACCTACCGCGTGGCCGGTTTCCGTCAGGGCTGGATGGTGCTGAACGGCCCGAAAAAGCACGCAAAAGGCTATATTGAAGGGCTTGAGATGCTGGCGTCGATGCGTCTTTGCGCCAACGTGCCTGCGCAGCACGCGATCCAGACGGCGCTGGGCGGCTACCAGAGCATCAGCGAGTTTATCGTCCCTGGCGGTCGCCTGTACGAACAGCGTAACCGCGCATGGGAACTGATCAACGATATCCCGGGCGTCTCCTGCGTGAAGCCGAACGGGGCGCTGTATATGTTCCCGAAAATTGACGCGAAGCGCTTCAATATCCACGACGATCAGAAAATGGTGCTCGATTTCCTGTTGCAGGAAAAAGTGCTGCTGGTTCAGGGAACGGCGTTTAACTGGCCGTGGCCGGACCACGTGCGTATCGTGACTCTGCCGCGTGAAGACGATCTCGAAATGGCCATCAGCCGCTTCGGGCGATTCCTCTCTGGATACCATCAGTAATCTTAAAATCAGGCTACTTCGGTAGCCTGATTTGCATCTTCCCTCCCCTCCCCGCACAATGAAGTCCTGTCGCAGTGAAGACAAAAGGTAACCTATGAGTCAGAGCCATTTCTTTGCCCACCTCTCCCGCCTGAAACTGATCAACCGCTGGCCGCTGATGCGCAACGTGCGTACAGAGAACGTGTCTGAACATAGCCTGCAGGTTGCTATGGTTGCTCATGCGCTGGCTGCCATTAAGAATCGCAAATTTAACGGGCAGGTGAATGCCGAGCGCATCGCTTTGCTGGCGATGTACCACGACGCATCAGAGGTGCTGACCGGCGACCTGCCTACCCCAGTGAAATATTTCAATTCTCAGATTGCTCAGGAATATAAGGCTATCGAGAAGATTGCCCAGCAAAAGCTTATCGAGATGGTGCCCGAAGAGCTGCGCGATATCTTTGAACCGCTCATCGACGAGCATCAGTATACGGAAGATGAAAAGTCGCTGGTCAAGCAAGCCGACGCGCTGTGCGCCTATCTGAAGTGTCTGGAAGAGCTGTCTGCGGGCAATAATGAATTTTTACTGGCGAAAACGCGTCTGGAAAAAACGCTGGAATCCCGCCGCAGCGAAGAGATGGACTACTTCATGCAGGTATTTGTGCCGAGCTTCCATCTATCGCTGGACGAGATTAGCCAGGATTCACCGTTGTAATTTTAGCCGGGTGGCGGCTTTGCCTTACCCGGCCTACGTTTCTGCGCTCACGCTAAAACGGGAATAACACCGGAATTAACACCACGCACACCACCATCACCAGCACGGTGAACGGCACGCCCAGCTTCACGAAATCGCTGAACTTATAATTCCCCGGCCCCAGCACCAGCGTGTTCACCGGCGATGAAACCGGCGTCATAAACGCCGCGGATGCCGCCATCGCGACCATCATCGCAAACGGGTACGGCGACACGCCCATAGATTTCGCCATCGCCAGCGCAATGGGCGCCATCAGCACCGCCGTCGCGGTATTCGAGATAAATAACCCTATCGTGGCGCACATGACAAACAGACAGACCATCATCATGTATGGTCCATACCCGCCGCCCACGTCCATCAAGCCTTTTACGATCAGATCCACCCCGCCGGTTTTTTGCAGTGCCAGGGCAAAGGGCATCATCCCGACGATAAGAATAATGCTCGGCCAGTGAATGGCTTTATACGCGCTTTCGGCGTCAATGCAACGGAATTTCCCCATCAGCAGGCAGGCGATAATGGCCGCGACCGGATTAGGGATTTCATCGGTCAGCATCAGCGCCACCATCAATACCAGACAGAAAATCGCATGGGGCGCCTGGCTGTGCGCCGGGGAGGCATCGCTCTCCTCGACCGGCATGTTGAGCACCACAAAATCACGCCCTTTTTGCCCGAGCTGGCTTATCAGCTTCCAGTTGCCGACCACGAGAAAGATATCGCCCAGCAGGATCGGCTCATCGACGACGGCCCCTTCCATTGCCACGCCATCACGCTTCAGCCCCACTACGTTCAGGCCATAGCGGGTACGGAACCCCATTTCACGCACGGTTTTACCCAGCAGTTCCGATTCCGGTATCAGCGACACTTCGGCCATCCCCACATCCAGCGCCTGGTCGGAGAAATACTCGCCGCGTAGCACCATCGGCTCCAGCAGCTGCTCGCTACAGAACTCTCGCAGATCCACGTCCGCCGTTGACATATCAATCAGCAGGACATCACGCGCGCGGAACTCTGATACCCCGTTCACGTTAACGATCACCCGGCGAAAACGACGCCAGCGCTCAACCCCGATCACGTTCGCGCCATAACGCTCGCGCAGCTTAAGGTCGTCGAGCCGCTGGCCGACCATCGGCGAGCCGGGGCGAATGGCCAGACGGCGCGCCCGCCCGGTGAGGCGGTACTCTTTGATCAGATCGCGGAAGGTACGTCGCTTCCACCCCTCTTTATTCTTATCCTGTTTGTCGCCTTTGAGGGCAAAACGGGTCAGCAGCATGTAGACCACGCCCATCGCCAGAATCACCAGCCCAAGCGGGGTGACGCTGAAAAAGCTGAAGCCCTGAAACCCTTCACGAATCAGCTCGCTATTGACCACCAGGTTCGGCGGCGTCGCCACCAGCGTCATCATTCCGCTGATCAAACCGGCAAAGCTCAGGGGCATCATCAGGCGCGACGGCGAGCTCTGCATCCGCATTGAAACGCTCAGCACCACCGGGATAAAAATAGCGACCACGCCCGTTGAGCTCATAAACGCCCCCAGTCCGGCGACCGTCAGCATCAGGTAGATCAGCATTTTAGTTTCACTGCTGCCGGCCACCTTAACCAACCACGCGCCCATGATGGTCGCCACGCCGGTGCGAACAAGGCCGTCGCCGATGATAAACAGGGCAGCTATAAGGATAACGTTGGGGTCGCTGAACCCGGAGAAGGCTTCCGGTAGCGTGAGCGTGCCGCTCAGCACAAACGCGACGATGACAAACAGGGCGACGGCATCCATGCGCACCTTGCCTGTGGCGAAGAGAATAATGGCGATTAAAAGCAGGCTCAGAACCCAGATCAGTTCACCGTTCACAACCTATCCTTGTCAGTGGAAGATGAGAAATTTTGCCATAAAAAAGCCCCAACAGCGTGGGGCTATATCATGGGATTACATTTTTAGCGAGACGGTTACAACTCCGTCGGGCGCTTTTGACACCGCCAGCGCCGTCAGGGAATGAATCACAAAGTCCGCCTCGTCCAGGCGTGGAGACCCCGCCGGAACGTTAACGGCAATGACGTGGCTCCCGGCGTTCAGCCCGGCCAGCACGCCAGCGGCCGCATCTTCCACCACCACACACTCTGCAGGCGCGAAGCCCAGCATTTCTGCAC
This sequence comes from Enterobacter cloacae complex sp. P47BA, assembly GCF_014930485.1. Classification (NCBI taxonomy): domain Bacteria; kingdom Pseudomonadati; phylum Pseudomonadota; class Gammaproteobacteria; order Enterobacterales; family Enterobacteriaceae; genus Enterobacter; species Enterobacter cloacae complex sp. P47BA. The sequence goes on from NZ_JADBRF010000005.1 coordinate 165,683, forward strand.
CAAGCAGAAACGCATCCGGCTCCGGCTTGCCGCGTTTAACGCGCTCAGCCGTAATGAACACCTCTGGCTTCGGTAAACCGGCCGCCTTATGGCGGGCATGCGCGACCGGAACAGAGCCGGAGGTGACGATAGCCCACGGGATCTGCGCTTCATTCAGATGCTCAAGCAGTTCGCGCGCCCCGGGCAGCGCGGTAATGCCCTCGGTGTCGGTGGCCTCAATCTGCTCCAGGTATTTGAACTCCGCCTGGATCTCTTCCTCAGAACGCCCCGCTAAAAAGTGCCGCAATGAGGTAATGGCCTGTTTGCCATGGATAAAATTCAGCACGTCCTGATGGTCGATGCCGTGCCGGTCGGCCCAGTGGCACCACGAGCGTTCCACCACCGGCAGCGAATCCACCAGCGTACCGTCCAGATCAAACAGAAAACCTTTACACTGCACACGCACCTCCGTCAGGCATTAATGATTTGTTGAATTTCGTTGCTGCTTAAATGGTACTGACGCGGGCAGGCGTGCCACGCGCTCAGCATACGTTGATATTTATCCCACATGGGGGTTTGGGCGTTGAAGCCGTGCGTTCCCGCATCAAAATGGGTGTAGCGCCCTTCGGTGTTCACCATAAAGCGAACATAGCTCAGATAGCGCGCTTCCGTCGCGGCATCAAAGCCTAAGAAGGTCACGCGACGTTCGTCAATGGTCTGCTGGTCTTTGAGGTTCGTCCAGGAGACGTGCAGAGCGTGATACATCTCCATAATGTCGATCACGATGCGGCAGGTTTCTTCTTTCAGCTCGCCAAACTCGCGGTCCAGTTCGCGCATTTGCAAACCAAAACCGCGTTCGACGATGGTTTGCAGGCGGCTGTAGCGCGCAGCGTTATCGGGATCAAGCATAGTCATCATCTTGTACTGGTTAGACAAAATCAGACGTTGAGCATGGGTCATTTCCATCTTTCGACTCCTGTAGCGCATTGCACTGTAAAAAAAAGACACGGTAACGGTGTGTTACTGTGCCTTCTTTTGTTAGTCGTTTCGATGATCAATCACAAGTCATCGAGGAATGTTTTATCCAGCTGCTTAAAAGCACGCTTTAACGTGTCCGCCAGCGCCTGGTAATCCGGCTTGCCTTCAACCGGGGCCAGCGCCTGCCCGGCCTCCTCCAGTTTTCCACGCACTTCATAAAACCAGTGTAAAATTGAAGGCGGAAGCGGCGTAATGGAGCGTTTGCCTAACCACCACAGCCCCTGCATCGGCAGGCTTAACGCGAAGAGCGCCGTTGCGACGGCAGGACCAAGCTGTCCACCGAGGGCGATTTGCCAGCACAGAGTAAAGATAGCGACCGGAGGCATAAAGCGAATCGCATAGCGCGTGGCGCGGATCGTGCGATTCTCAATAAACATTGGCGCAAGGCGCTTTTCCATTGGCCACGTCTTTGCGTAATGCTGTCCCCGACGAAACAGACTGAAAAAGCTCACGGACGGGATTTCGGGTGTCGACATGGCTGTACCTCAACTTCACATATAAAAATTAAAATTTTTGTGCAAAACCACAACAGGCTATGACAACGTTCAAAATATTTTGTCATCGCTACCCCGTATCGGGTATTCTGTGCCAGCCTGATAGGGCCGTAGACGAGAAGCGTTAACTCGTCAAATTATCGCATATTATGCCATTGTCTGAAAAATGTTCAAAATGGCTTAAAATCATAGGTATTTCTTCCATCCTGCCAGAATGTTCGTTTGGCATGATGTTAATCATAAACGTCTGGGTCAGCTTGCGTTACGCTTTTAGGCTCATTGACGTTTTTTTAGCCACGTATCAATTATAGGTACTTCCATGTCGAGTAAGTTAGTACTGGTTCTGAACTGCGGTAGCTCTTCACTGAAATTCGCCATCATCGATGCGCTCAACGGTGACGAGTACCTCTCTGGTTTGGCCGAATGTTTCCATCTGCCTGAAGCACGTATCAAGTGGAAGATGGACGGCAGCAAACAAGAAGCGGCTTTAGGTGCAGGCGCCGCTCACAGTGAAGCGCTGAACTTTATCGTTAACACTATTCTGGCACAAAAACCAGAACTGTCTGCTCAGCTGACTGCGATTGGTCACCGTATCGTCCACGGCGGCGAAAAATACACCAGCTCCGTTGTCATCGACGACTCTGTTATCCAGGGCATCAAAGACTCTGCCTCTTTTGCTCCGCTGCACAACCCGGCGCACCTGATCGGTATCGCTGAAGCGCTGAAGTCCTTCCCGAATCTGAAAGACAAAAACGTGGCCGTGTTTGACACCGCGTTCCATCAGACCATGCCGGAAGAGTCTTACCTCTATGCCCTGCCGTACAGCCTGTACAAAGAGCACGGCGTACGTCGCTACGGCGCGCACGGCACCAGCCACTTCTATGTGACTCAGGAAGCCGCAAAAGTCCTGAACAAGCCAGTTGAAGAAGTCAACATCATCACCTGCCACCTGGGCAACGGTGGTTCTGTTTCTGCTATCCGCAACGGTAAATGTGTTGATACCTCTATGGGTCTGACCCCGCTGGAAGGTCTGGTGATGGGTACCCGTTCCGGTGATATCGACCCGGCGATCATCTTCCACCTGCACGACACTCTGGGCATGAGCGTTGACGACATCAACAAAATGCTGACCAAAGAGTCTGGCCTGCTGGGTCTGACCGAAGTCACCAGCGACTGCCGTTACGTTGAAGACAACTACGACAGCAAAGAAGACGCGAAGCGTGCAATGGACGTTTACTGCCACCGTCTGGCGAAGTACATCGGTTCTTACACCGCGCTGATGGACGGTCGTCTGGACGCGGTTATCTTCACCGGCGGCATCGGTGAGAACGCGGCAATGGTACGTGAACTGTCCCTGGGCAAACTGGGCGTTCTGGGCTTCGAAGTCGATCACGAGCGTAACCTGGCTGCCCGCTTCGGCAAGTCTGGCTTCATCAACAAAGAAGGCACCCGCCCGGCTATCGTTATCCCAACTAACGAAGAGCTGGTCATCGCGCAAGACGCGTGCCGCCTGACTGCCTGATTCCACACCGCCAGCAATGCTGGCGGTGCTGTTTTGTAACCCGCCCAACGCGGCGGTAACGAAAGAGGATAAACCGTGTCCCGTACTATTATGCTGATCCCTACCGGAACCAGCGTCGGCCTGACCAGCGTCAGCCTCGGCGTGATCCGCGCTATGGAACGCAAAGGCGTTCGTCTGAGCGTCTTTAAGCCTATTGCCCAGCCTCGTGCCGGTGGCGATGCGCCAGACCAGACCACCACCATCGTGCGTAAGAATTCCAATCTTCCTGCGGCTGAACCGCTGAAGATGAGCCACGTTGAGTCTCTGCTCTCCAGCAACCAGAAAGACGTGCTGATGGAAGAGATCATCGCCAACTACCACGCTAACGCGCAGGACGCGGAAGTGGTGCTGGTTGAAGGCCTGGTCCCGACCCGCAAACACCAGTTTGCCCAGTCCCTGAACTTTGAAATCGCGAAAACCCTGAACGCAGAGATCGTTTTCGTGATGTCTCAGGGGACTGATACCCCAGAGCAGCTGAAAGAGCGTATCGAACTAACGCGCAGCAGCTTCGGCGGTGCGAAAAACACCAGCATCACTGGCGTGATCGTTAACAAACTGAACGCACCGGTTGATGAACAGGGCCGTACGCGTCCTGACCTGTCCGAAATCTTCGACGACTCTTCCAAAGCGAAAGTCATCAAGGTTGATCCGGCAAAGCTGCAGGAATCCAGCCCGCTGCCTGTACTCGGGGCAGTGCCATGGAGCTTCGATCTGATTGCCACCCGTGCAATCGATATGGCGCGTCACCTGAACGCGACCATCGTTAACGAAGGCGATATTAACACCCGCCGCGTGAAGTCCGTGACCTTCTGTGCGCGCAGCATTCCGCACATGCTGGAGCACTTCCGCGCAGGTTCCCTGCTGGTGACCTCCGCAGACCGTCCGGACGTGCTGGTTGCTGCCTGCCTGGCGGCGATGAACGGCGTGGAAATCGGTGCAATCCTGCTGACCGGCGGCTACGAAATGGACGCGCGCATCAGCAAGCTGTGCGAACGTGCGTTCGCTACCGGCCTGCCAGTCTTCATGGTGAACACCAACACCTGGCAGACCTCTCTGAGCCTGCAAAGCTTCAACCTGGAAGTGCCGGTTGATGACCACGAGCGTATCGAGAAAGTTCAGGAATACGTTGCGGGCTACATCAACGCAGACTGGATCGAATCCCTGACCGCGACCTCCGAGCGCAGCCGCCGTCTGTCTCCTCCAGCCTTCCGCTACCAGCTGACCGAGCTGGCGCGTAAAGCGGGCAAACGCGTAGTTCTGCCAGAAGGCGACGAGCCACGTACCGTTAAAGCGGCGGCCATCTGTGCAGAGCGCGGTATTGCGACCTGTGTGCTGCTGGGTAACCCGGACGAGATCAACCGCGTTGCGGCGTCTCAGGGCGTTGAGCTGGGTGCTGGCATTGAAATCGTTGACCCGGAAGTGGTGCGCGAAAGCTACGTTGCCCGTCTGGTTGAGCTGCGTAAGAACAAAGGCATGACCGAAGCCGTTGCGCGCGAGCAGCTGGAAGACAACGTCGTGCTGGGCACGCTGATGCTGGAGCAGGACGAAGTTGACGGTCTGGTTTCCGGTGCGGTTCACACCACCGCGAACACAATCCGTCCGCCGTTGCAGCTGATCAAAACCGCACCGGGCAGCTCTCTGGTTTCTTCCGTGTTCTTCATGCTGCTGCCTGAACAGGTTTACGTTTACGGCGACTGCGCGATCAACCCGGATCCTACCGCAGAACAGCTGGCAGAAATCGCTATCCAGTCTGCGGACTCCGCGACTGCCTTCGGTATTGAACCACGCGTAGCGATGCTCTCCTACTCCACCGGCACCTCTGGTGCAGGTAGCGACGTAGAGAAAGTTCGTGAAGCGACCCGTATTGCGCAGGAAAAACGTCCCGATCTGATGATCGACGGCCCGCTGCAGTACGACGCCGCGGTCATGGCTGACGTGGCGAAATCCAAAGCGCCGAACTCGCCGGTTGCCGGTCGCGCTACCGTGTTCATCTTCCCGGATCTGAACACCGGTAACACCACCTACAAAGCGGTACAGCGTTCTGCCGACCTGATCTCCATCGGGCCAATGCTGCAGGGCATGCGCAAGCCTGTGAACGACCTGTCCCGTGGTGCGCTGGTTGACGATATCGTCTACACCATCGCGCTGACGGCGATTCAGTCTTCGCAGCAGCAGTAATGTTAAAAAGCCCGGTGGCGCTAGCGCTTACCGGGCCTACGGTGTTGTAGCCCGGATAAGCGAAGCGCCATCCGGCAAGAAAGGCGACCACTTAATTGGTCGCCTTTTTTTATTACAGCAGCTCGCGCGCCGCCGACACAATGTCATGCGCCGTCAGGCCATACTCTTTTTGCAGGAAGTCCTGTGTGCCCACCTGGCCGTAACGCTCCTTCACGCCCACGCGACGCATCGGCACCGGGCAGGTCTCCACCAGCACTTCCGCCACCGCTGACCCGAGACCGTTGTGAATACTGTGGTTTTCGCAGGTGACGATGCGCCCGGTTTTCTCGGCATAGTTTTTCACCAGCATCCGATCGATGGGCTTCAGGGTAAACATGTCGATGACCGCTGCGCTTACCCCTTCCTGTTCAAGCTGGCGCGCCGCCTCCAGCGCTTCCGCCACCATGATACCGTTGGCAATCAGCGTGATATCGCTTCCCTCGCGCAACACGTTGCCTTTGCCAATGGTGAAGGTTGAGCCCGGCGCATAGACGCTCGGCGCCTGCTTGCGGATGGTGCGCACCCAGTAGAAGCCTTCGAGATCGATAAGCTGACGCAGCACATCCTCGAACATCACCGCATCGGTGACTTCCAGCACCACCGAATGCGCCAGACCGCGCACGATGCCCATATCCTCGAAGGACATGTGCGTCCCGCCGTTGTGGCAGGCCGTCACGCCCGCATCCGAGGCAATCACCTTCACGTTGTTGCGCTGGTAGTCCAGGGACATAAACAGCTGGTCGAAGCAGCGGCGGCTGGCAAACGCGGTGAAGGTGTGCACGAACGGCTTACGGCCGGTGAGCGACAGCCCCGCCGCAGTGCCGATGACGTTGGCCTCCATAATGCCGCAGTTAATCACGTGCTGCGGATAATCGCGCGCTACGCCGTCCATCGCCATTGAGCTCATCAGGTCCGCTTCCAGGGCGATAATCTCGCTGCCGGCCTCAATCTGCTTTGCCACAAAGCCCGCGTAGACCTTGCGCATCTCAACGGCGTCTTTCTGTCCTGCCGGTGCAACCTTAATCATGTGAAGCCTCCAGTTGGCGAATGGTCTCATTAAGGGCCGCTTTGCTCTCCGCGGTTAATCGCAGGTGGTGCGAGTTGCTGAGCTGTTCCAGGTACGGCACGCCCTGCCCTTTGATGCTGTCGAGGATCACCACTCGCGGACGCGCATCGGCCTCCGGTACCCTTGAAGTCACCTTCAGCAGTGCCGGAATGTCATCCCCTTTGACCGTCACCACATCAAAGCCAAAGGCGCGGAATTTGCCCTCCAGGTCGAAGGCACAGATGATTTCGTCCAGTTCGCCGTCGAGCTGCTGTTTGTTCCAGTCCACGAACACGGTCAGGTTGTTCAGACGATGGTGAGCGATAAACTGGAACGCTTCCCAGCACTGGCCTTCGTTCAGCTCGCCGTCGCCAACGATGCAGAAGACCCGATTCGGTCGCCCGGCCAGCCTGTGCGAGAGTGCCATACCGCCCGCAATGGAGATCCCCTGCCCCAGCGAGCCGGTGGTGGCATCCACGCCGCGCGTTTTCAGGCGGTCCGGGTGGCTGGGCAGACGCGTGCCGTTCTGGTTCAGCGTGCTCAACTCTTCAACCGGGAAGTAGCCCTTAATCGCCAGGGTGCTGTAGAGCGCCGGGCCTGCATGACCTTTCGACAGCACAAAGTAATCGCGCTCAGGCCAGTCCGGATCCGCCGGGTCGATCTTCATCACGGCGCCGTACAGCACCGCCAGGGTTTCCACCACCGACATGCTGCCGCCGTAGTGCCCAAAGCCCAGCTGCGTCAGGGATTTGAGGGTTTCAAGACGGATCTGACGCGCCAGTTCGGTTATCTCGTTCTCATTCATGATTTGGCTCCGGTATTTTCCTGCGCGTTACTACCCGCAGGTTTGTTTTTCGCGAAGATGTTGTAGGCCACCAGCAGCGCGAACAGCGCCACAACCAGCCCGGTGATGGCAAGCGGTGACAGGAAGCGCGCCAGGTTGCCCAGCACAATCCCGACCGCGCCGAAGTCGGCGTCCGAGAAGGTGGTGTTAGCAAAGCCAATCGCACCCAGTACCGGCAGCAGCAGGACCGGCAGGAAGGTAATCAGCAGGCCGTTGGCAAAGGCGCCAATCATTGCCCCGCGACGTCCACCGGTGGCGTTTCCGAACACGCCCGCCGTTGCACCGGTGAAGAAGTGCGGTACTACGCCCGGCAGGATCAGCACCCAGCTAAACTGACCGCAGATCAACAACCCCACAATTCCCCCGAGGAAGCTGAACAGGAAGCCAATCAGCACCGCGTTTGGCGCATACGGGTAGACCACCGGGCAGTCCAGCGCCGGACGCGCGTTCGGCACCAGTTTTTCCGAGAAGCCGGTAAAGGCCGGGACGATTTCCGCCAGAATCAGGCGCACGCCCTGCAGGATGATGAACACGCCCGCCGCGAAGGTGATCGCCATGATGATGGCGTAGACGAGGTAGTTTTGCCCGCCGCTGAAGGTGGACTCCACGTACTCACGCCCGGCGCTTACCGCCATGATCAGGTAGATAATCATCATGGTCAGGGAGATGGAGATCGAACTGTCGCGCAGGAAGCTGAGGTTTTTCGGCAGGTTCATCTCTTCGGTGGAGCGCGAGCCTTTGCCGACCCTGCTGCCAATCCAGCCGGACAGCACGTAGCCCAGCGTACCGAAATGACCGAAGGCAATCTCATCGTTGCCGGTAATACGCTTCATATAGCGCTGCGCAATCGCCGGGAAAAAGGCCATAATCAGGCCGAGGATCAGCGAACCGGTAAAGACCAGCCCCACCCCTTCAAAGCCTGCGACCGTCAGGATCACGCCGATCATGCACGCCATGTAGAAGGTGTGATGCCCGGTCAGGAAGATGTACTTCAGGCGGGTAAAGCGCGCGACGACAATGTTCGCCACCATGCCGAAGGCCATGATCAGCGCGGTCGAGGCACCGTATTTTTCCAGCGCGATCGACACAATCGCTTCATTGTTTGGAATAATGCCCTGGATATTAAAAGCGTGCTCAAACATACCGCCTAACGGGTTTAACGACCCCACCAGCACCGTGGCGCCACCGCCCAGTACAATAAAGCCGAGAATCGTTTTAATTGTGCCTTTTACGACATCAGAAAATGCTTTTTTCTGCGCGACCAGACCAATTAACGCAATTAAACCCACCAGCACCGAAGGGACTTTTAAAATATCGACAACGAAATTCAGCGTTTCAAGGATAAACATATCCACCTCGCCTTATCAGGGTTATTGTCTGTCGAACCAGGCGCGCAGCTGCGCTTCGAGTTCGTTGATATCAATGATGTTGTTGATCACCACCAGCTGGCTTTCCGGCACGCTGGCGCTGGCCGCGATGTCTTTCGCCATCACGAACAGGTCCGCCGCGCCCGGCGTGGCGGAGGAGAGATCGGAGTGTTCAACCTCGGCCTCAATGTCCAGCTTTTTAAGCACTTTTTTAATGTTCATTTCGACCATAAAACTGCTGCCCAGGCCAGAACCGCAAATAGCCATGATTTTCATTGTTGTCCCCTTATTTTGAGTAGAGCACGCCCCATCACGCTGGCGCGTAATGTTGTGAATAATCGGATTAAAAAATTAAATCAGAAGCGGTCAATAATGGTTTTAATGTCCTCCAGGGTATTCGCCTGATGTAATTTCTCCATATCTTCGTCGCTGGAAAATAATTCAGCGAGCGCGGATATCATTTCGATATGGCTATGTTTATCTGGTGCCGCGAGCATAATAATCAGATCGACAGGGTCAAACTCTCCGGCACCAAAAGAGACGCCCTGTTTTAGTTTTAATAATGACAAACCCAGTCCTTTGGCGCCTTCCTCTGGCCGCGCATGCGGCATGGCTAGCCCTGGTGCCAGCACATAATAGGGTCCTAACGTATGGTGCTGCTGAATGATTGCCGTCACGTATTCCGGTGCAATCACCTGCAGATCCAGCAGCGGTTTCGCGCATATCTCCAGCGCCTGTGGCCAGCTTTCCACGCTATCCTGCAGCGTGATGGTTGTATCATATATCCATTTTTTGAGCATTTTCCCTCCCGCCAAACGCTAAAGATGGGCAAACTTTATTCAACCCATCAATCATTGACTGCGATCGCGATCACAAAGATAGCGCTACCAATTACTAACATGCAGAAATGTGATAGCGCTATCAAAATGTAATCATGGTGTGAAATCACAGCAAAAAAAGGGATTTAAGGCGTATACTGCCTGTCACCTGAAATGAAGGAAAAAAGAACGCGTCTGGTCAGCAGGAAGGTGTATGTCTTTAACCCGAAAACGGCGCAGTACCGGAAAAGTCACGCTCGCTGATGTCGCGCAGCTTGCCGGAGTCGGCACGATGACCGTCTCCCGTGCGCTCCGCACGCCCGAACAGGTTTCCGATAAACTGCGTGAAAAAATTGAAGCTGCGGTGCAGGAGCTGGGCTATATGCCCAATCTCGCCGCCAGCGCACTGGCATCCGCGTCCTCATGGACGATTGCGATGGTTGTTCCCAACCTTTCCGAAGCCGGTTGCTCTGAAATGTTTGCGGGCCTACAGCAGGTGCTGCAGCCCGCCGGATACCAGATTATGCTGGCAGAGTCCCAGCATCGGCTTGAGCAGGAAGAGAAGCTGCTTGAGACCCTGCTGGCGTCAAATATCGCCGCCGCGATTTTGCTCAGCGTCGAGCACACCGACACCGTTCGCCACTGGCTGAAAAACGCCTCGATTCCGGTAATGGAGATGGGTGCGATGCGCGCCGATCCGATCGATATGAATATCGGGATCGATAACGTGGCGGCCATGTACGAGCTGACGGAAATGGTGATTAGGCGCGGCTACCAGAATATCGGCCTGCTGTGCGCCAACCAGGAGCAGTGGATTTTCCAGCAGCATTTGCAGGGCTGGTACAAGGCGATGCTGCGCCATCATCTGTCGCCGAACCGGGTGATTAACGCAGCGATGCCGCCGAGCTTCTCGACCGGCGCGGCACAGCTGCCAGAGTTCTTGCTGGCGTGGCCGGAGCTGGATGCGCTGGTGTGCGTATCAGACGAGCTGGCCTGCGGCGCGCTGTATGAGTGTCAGCGTCGACGCATTAAAGTGCCGGACGATCTGGCTGTCGTGGGCTTTGGCGATAGCGACGTGAGCCGCGTCTGCCAGCCGCCGCTGACGACGATGGCGGTACCGCATCGAAAGATTGGGATTGAGGCAGGTAAAGCGCTACTGGAACGTCTGAATGACGGAGACTGGCGCGACCAAAAACCCATCGCGTCCAGCCTGTGCCTGCGGGAAAGCTGTTAAGGCTTACTCAGCCTCTTCCTCTTTTTCCGCTTTGTTTTCCGGCTTAGCGGATTCGTTTTTGGCGTTGCGGGTCATCCACAGCGCCAGCGCTTTTAACGAATCCGGCGTGAACTCGTCACAGCGGGCGGTAATCTCTTCCGGCGTCATCCAGCAGACTTCGCTCACTTCCTCTTCCTGCAGGGCGAAAGGCCCATGGGAAACGCAGCTAAACAGTCCCCCCCAGACGCGGCAATGTTCGTCTTCGAAATAGAACTGCCCGTGCTCGGCAAACGGCACCCCGGCGATACCTAACTCTTCTTCCGCTTCACGACGTGCGGAATCCAGCAGCACTTCATCGGCCTGCACGACGCCGCCTGCGGTGGCATCAAGCATGCCCGGAAGAAAATCTTTGGTGTCCGTGCGGCGCTGGACCAGAATCTTGCCCATGCCGTCATGCACAACGATGTACGTTGCACGGTGACGCAGGCGCTCTGCACGCATTTGTTCGCGGCTCGCCTGCGCGATCACTTCATTTTCTTCGCTGACAATGTCAACCCATTCAGTACTTGCCAAATGATTCTGCTCCACCATCGGGAAACCTTCTCGTCTAAGCGCTCTTTCGGCGCGTTTGCAGTTGTGGTGTAACTTACGGATTAATCGCTACCTGCGCAATAACTTGCTGATCATTAAGTGCGATAACGCTCAGGGTATTTCCATCCAGCAGGCCATAGCTCGCAGGATACCCGCCTTTCGGGATGCTGACCGACCCCGGGTTAAAGTGGTAAATCTCACCGCGTTTTTCAGCCACCGGAATATGAGTATGGCCGTAAACCAGGACATCGCCAGCCGTGAGCGCCGGGAGATTATCCGGGCCGAAAAGGTGTCCGTGGGTCAGAAACAGGCGGCTGTTTTCCAGCAGAACCTGTTGCCATGGCGCGGTAAGGGGAAAATGCAGCAGCATCTGGTCGACTTCGCTGTCGCAATTACCGCGAACGGCGATAATGCGCGAGGCAAACGGGTTAAGCTTTTCCGCCACCTGCGCCGGGGCATAGCCTTCCGGCAGCGCATTACGCGGACCATGATTTAACACATCCCCCAGAATCACCAGCCATTGGGCCCCGCTTTGCGAAAACAGAGAAAGCACTCGCTCGGTCGCGGGCAGCGATCCATGGATATCTGACGCAAACATCAGTTTCATCCGTCACTCCCTGGTAAAAAAACTCCCCTTATCATACCTGAAGCGTCAGGGCTTATCAGCCCGCGCGCTTAGCGGAGAGTGCCACATAGCGCTGTACGGAGGCTCGCTGCCACTGGAACGCCGCATAGTCCACCAGCAGTTGAGGGATCTCATCGCCGTTGAGGATCAAACGGTTCAGCATCAGCGCCAGATCGGTATCGGCAATACACCATTCACCGAACAGGTTCGGGTTGCCGTGAGCGAGCAGCGAGGTTGCAGTTTCAATCAGCTTTTGCGCGCTATCGACGCCTTCTGCGCTGAGCGCTGGCTTTTTCACACCGGCAAACACGACATCCGTGGAGCGCTCGACGCGAATCGGCACCAGGTCGCTACGCAGCCACGCCTGGATCTGCCGGGCGCGGGCGCGCTTTTGCAGATCGTGAGGATAGATGCGCTCCCACTCCGGCGGCGCAAAACGATCTTCCAGATATTCATCGATCGCCGAGGATTCGCTCAGTGCAAAACCATCCAGTTCCAGCACCGGCACGCGTCGCGTCAGGTCGTAACCCTGCCACTGGGGTTTGAGGTGTTCACCACCGTCGAGATCGACGGTCTTCAGCGTAAAAGAGAGCCCCTTTTCGGCCAGCGCGACGTAAACGCTCATAACATAGGGAGAAAAGAAATTTGCATCGGACCACAACGTAATTACGGGCTGGTTCATAACATCCTCATCGGCTGATCGGTTTTTACTCAACATATAATCTCTTTGCTTCGCTGTCACTTGATGAAAACTCACGATTTACAACAAGCACCTATACTCATTTGTCATGGCACCACTATTCGCATGGACAGGAGTTGAGAATGATTGACCTTTATTACGCCCCTACCCCAAATGGCCACAAGATCACACTCTTTCTCGAAGAAGCCGAACTGGATTACAGAATCATCCGCGTGGATATCAGCAAAGGCGAACAGTTCAACCCTGTGTTTTTGGCTATCTCGCCCAACAATAAAATTCCGGCCATTATTGATAGCCAGCCGGCGGACGGAGGCAGGCCGTTAAGCCTGTTTGAATCCGGTGAAATTTTGCTTTATCTGGCAGAGAAAACCGGCAAGCTGCTGAGCGGTGAACTGCGCGAGCGTCACCACACTCTGCAGTGGCTTTTCTGGCAGTCAAGCGGCTTTGGGCCGATGCTGGGGCAGAACCACCACTTCACCGCCTTCGCGCCGCAGACCATTCCCTACGCCATTGAGCGATATCAGGTTGAAACCCAGCGTCTTTACGGCGTTCTGAACCAGCGGCTGGAGAAAACGCCGTGGCTCGGGGGCGACCATTACAGCATTGCCGATATCGCCTGCTGGCCGTGGGTAAATACGCATGATAAACACCGGATTGACTTAGCGTCTTACCCGGCGGTGAACAACTGGTTTGAGCGTATCCGGACCCGCCCAGCCACCGAACGCGCAATGCAAAAAATCCAGCAGGTTTAATCACCTATGAGGCTGGGTGGCTGAGAGGCTCTCATGTATTATGGGCGGGAAATACTGACACGGAGAAGACCTGCAATGTCACAGCCAGACGCTATTATTCGTATAAAAAATTTACGCTTGCGCACGTTCATTGGTATCAAAGAGGAAGAGATTGCCAACCGTCAGGATATTGTCATTAATGTGGTGATTCACTACCCGGCAGACAAAGCGCGGGCCAGCGAAGACATCAATGACGCGCTGAACTATCGCACGATCACTAAAAACATCATCCAGTACGTGGAAAACAACCGCTTCTCGCTGCTGGAGAAATTAACCCAGGATGTGCTCGATATCGCACGCGATCATCACTGGGTCACTTATGCTGAAGTAGAGATCGATAAACTTCACGCCCTGCGCTATGCCGACTCCGTCTCCATGACGTTAAGCTGGCGACGCCAGGCGTAAACCTGGAGGTTGTATGAAGATTCTGCTGACCGGCGGTACAGGCCTGATTGGGCGCCATCTCATTGCGCGTTTGCAGGCGCTGCATCACGACATTACCGTAGTGACCCGCAGCCCGGAAAAAGCGCGCCAGGTGCTGGGCGCGGGGGTCGATATCTGGAAAGGGCTGGCCGATCGGCAGAATCTGGACGGCTTCGACGCCGTCATCAACCTTGCGGGCGAACCCATCGCCGATAAGCGCTGGACCGAAGAGCAGAAACAGCGGTTGTGCAGCAGCCGCTGGAACATCACCGAGAAGCTGGTTGAGCTGATTCGCAACAGCCAGACCCCGCCGTCGGTGCTGATTTCAGGCTCTGCAACGGGCTATTACGGCGATCTCGGCGAAGTGGTGGTGACCGAGGAAGAGCCGCCCCACAACGAGTTCACCCATAAACTCTGCGCCCAGTGGGAGCGCATCGCCTGCGCGGCGCAAAGCGATAATACCCGCGTCTGCCTGCTGCGTACCGGCGTGGTGCTTGCGCCGAAAGGCGGCATTCTGGGTAAAATGCTTCCGCCCTTCAGGCTGGGGCTCGGCGGGCCGATCGGCAACGGGCGACAGTACCTGGCCTGGATCCATATCGACGATATGGTGAACGGCATTATATGGCTGCTGAATAACGAACTGCGCGGGCCATTTAACATGGTTGCGCCGTATCCGGTGCGAAATGAACAGTTTGCCCACGCGCTGGGGCATGCCCTGCATCGCCCGGCGATATTACGCGTGCCTGCGACGGCGATTCGCCTGTTGATGGGCGAAGCGTCCGTGCTGGTGCTGGGCGGTCAGCGCGCGCTGCCAAAACGGCTGGAAGCGGCGGGGTTTGCGTTTCGCTGGTATGACTTAGAAGAGGCGCTGGGGGATGTGGTACGCTGAATATGTTACAGTGATACGCCATGTTCCGATGAAATGGCGTAACAATGGCAACCATCACCACTCCCCGGCTTCATCTCACCCCTTTCGAACCCTCTGACTGGGCGTTCTTCCGCTCGCTGCGCGAAAACCGCGACATTATGCGCTATATGGCCGCGATTGCGCCTGAGAAAGAGACCCGACGCGTGTTTGCCGCACGCCTGATGGCGGAGCATGTCTTCGTGATCCGCTTTCTGAATGAAGATACGCCACTCGGCGATATCGGCCTGCAAATCAGCCCTGAGAATCGTGAAGAGGCGGACATCGGCTACACGGTTGTGCCTGCCGCGCAGGGAAAAGGCATCGCCAGCGAGGCGCTGCGCGCGGTATGTGACTACGCGTTTAACCAGACCGCCGTGAAGGCGATTAACGCGTACGTGCTGGCGGACAACGGCGGGTCTGTGCGGGTGCTTGAGAAAGCCGGGTTTGTGCGCACGCAGGTGCTTGAAAAGGCGTATGAGATTGACGGTGTGCGGTATGACGACTGGGTGTATCGCCTGGAGTGTGGTGCGGCCTGAATGCCGGGCGGCACTGCGTTTGCCCGGCCTGGGGTTTTGTAGGCCCGGTAAGCGAAGCGTCACCGGGCGATTGGGCTGCACTGCGGGCTGATGCCCTCTTTATTTCAGAGATCCTTTAAGGAACTGCTGCAAACGCGGGCTCTGCGGGTTTGCCAGCACCTCATCAGGGTGCCCCTGCTCTTCAATTTTCCCCTGATGCAGGAAAATCACGTGGTTCGAGACGTTACGGGCGAAGCCCATCTCGTGCGTCACCACCACCATCGTTTTGCCCTCTTCGGCCAACTTCTGCATGATGCGCAGCACTTCGCCGACGAGTTCCGGGTCAAGCGCGGAGGTCGGTTCGTCGAACAGCAGCACTTCCGGCTCCATCGCCAGCGCGCGGGCGATGGAGACACGCTGCTGCTGGCCGCCGGAAAGATGTACCGGATACTTCATCTGCTGGCGCTCGTCGATACCCACTTTCGCCAGGTATTTCACCGCGCGTTCCCGGGCTTCCTGCTTGCTTAGACCGAGCACCTGAACCGGCGCTTCCATCACGTTCTCCAGCACCGTCATGTGGCTCCAGAGGTTGAAATGCTGGAACACCATTGTCAGGCGCGTACGCAGCAGGCGCAGCTGATGCTTATCCGCCACCTTCAGCTGGCCGTCTTTGTCACGCACCAGGTTGATGTTCTGCCCGCTCACCACAATCGAGCCTTCGCTCGGCTTTTCGAGGAAGTTAATGCAGCGCAGGAAGGTACTTTTACCCGAGCCGGATGAACCGATGATACTGATCACGTCGCCCGCGTTAGCCTGCAGCGACACCCCTTTCAGCACTTCATGTTCGCCGTAGCGTTTGTGCAAATCAATAACGTTTAATTTGTTCTCAGCCATCATCTTTCTCAGTGCGTCGAAGAAGGTTTTATATGCTGCAACCAGCGTTTTTCAGCCTTACGGAACAGGCTAATCAGAACATAAGAGATAATTAAATAGAGCACCGCCGCAATGCCAAACGCGGTAAACGGCTGATAGGTCGCGGAGTTGATATCGCGCGCGATTTTGAGCAGGTCCGGCACCGTGGCGGTAAAGGCGAGCGCGGTGGAGTGCAGCATCAAAATCACTTCGTTGCTGTAGGCCGGTAGCGCAATGCGCAGCGCCGACGGCAGAATAATGCAGCGGTAAAGCTTCACCGAGGAGAAGCCGTACGCGCGCGCCGCCTCGATCTCACCGTGCGGCACGGAACGAATGGCCCCGGCGAAAATCTCGGTGGTATAGGCGCAGGTGTTGAGCGTTAGCGCCAGCACCGTACAGTTCAGGCCGCTGCGGAAGAACGCATTCAGCATTTCCGTGCCTTTTACGATCTCCAGCGTATACATCCCCGAATAGAACACCAGCAGCTGCACGTACAGCGGCGTGCCGCGAAACACATAGGTAAATAGCCAAATCGGGAACTGAATAAATTTATTGTTCGACACGCGGCCGATGGCGAGAAACACCGCCAGAATGCCGCCCATCACCACGGAAGAAATCAGCAGCCAGAGCGTGATCGCCACGCCGGTAAAGCGGTAGCCATCCGTCCACAGCAGGGATTTCCAGTATTCCTGAATAATCTCAATCACAGGTCAGCCCTCTTCACACCCACGGAGTAGCGACGCTCGAGCAGAAGCAGCACACCATTGGAGACGGTCGTAAAGACCAGATAGATCGCGCCGCAGACCACCGCAAAGTAGAACGGCTCCCAGGTGCTCTTGCCCGCCAGCTGAGTCGCTTTCACGACGTCTTCCAGACCGAGCAGCGAGACCAGCGCCGTCGCTTTGAGGATAACCTGCCAGTTGTTACCGATGCCCGGCAGCGCATAGCGCATCATGGCCGGGAACATAATCCGGCGAAACGTTTGTGAAGAGGTAAAACCAAATGCGGTTGCCGCTTCAATGTGTCCTCTGGGAACCGCCATGTAAGCGCCACGGAAGGTTTCCGTGAAGTAGGCACCGTAGATAAAACCGAGGGTGATAATACCGGCCACCATCGGGTCGATATCAATTTGTCCCATGCCCATCGCATCCGTCACGCTGTTCAGGGCAATCTGCAGGCCGTAAAAAATAAGCAGCATCAGCACCAGATCGGGTACGCCGCGAATGAGCGTGGTATAGCCTTCGAAAATGAGCGCCAGCGGTTTGTTAGCCGAAAGCTTCGCCCCTGCGCCCGCCAGACCTATCAGCACCGCCAGCACCACGGAGCTGATAGCCAGCTCAAGGGTGACAAGCGCGCCCTGTAAAATAACGCCAGAAAATCCGTACAGCATACCGCGAGCCCTGTCGTATCGTGAGTGGTAAACCGTGTCTTATCCCCTCCCCCAGCGGGAGGGGCCGCACGTTATTTGACGGAGCGATTAGCCGCCGTACACATTGAAATCGAAGTACTTTTTCGCCAGCTTGTCGTAGGTACCGTCAGCGCGCATTTCAGCAAACGCTTTGTTCAGCGCCTCACGCAGTTCGTTGTCTTCCTTACGCAGGCCCATACCGGTACCCACGCCAAAGAGCTTCTCGTCCTTAATGGACGGACCGCCGAACTTGTAATCTTTGCCTACCGGCTGCTTCAGGAAACCTTCGCTTGCCGCGACTTCATCCTGGAATGCCGCATCAATACGGCCTGCCGTCAGGTCTGCATAAATATTTTCCTGGCCCTGATAGGAGACGATTTCGATCCCCTTCGGCGCCCAGTGTTCGTTACCGTAGGTTTCCTGCGTGGTGCCCTGCAGCACGCCTACGCGTTTCCCCTTCAGCGACTCGAGGGTCGGTTGAATGTCAGAAGACTTAGCCACTACCAGACGTGAATCGGCCGCATAGAGCTTGTCGGTGAAGGCAATCTCCTGCTGACGTTTCTCGGTGATGGAAAGCGAGGACATAATCACGTCTATTTTTTTAGCTTTCAGGGAAGGGATCAGCGCATCCAGCGGGTTCTCTACATAAGTACACTGTGCTTTGATGCGTTTGCACAGCTCATTGGCCAGATCGATGTCAAAACCCACCAGTTCACCCTTTGAATTCTTCGATTCAAACGGCGCGTAGGTTGGATCGGTACCAATACGAATTTTCTGCGGAATGGCTGCGAAGGCCGCGGTGGCGCTGGAAAAGGCCAGTACCAGAGATAATGACAACACGAGTTTTTTCATATTTGTCCTCAACAAACTGTCTTCATACGGTTTTTTTACGACGACGGGGTGGGGTTAATGTGCCATTAATCCACGCTGTCAGGCAAAGAATAATGCCTTTCAGACGGGAATTTTTGCATTATAAATGCTTAAGTATGCACGTAGCGACCCAATATGGTGCACAAATTGCACCATATTGAATCATCCACACCCGCGACGCACCACGCTGGTGCGTTAGTCACCGTAGACGTTGAAGTCGAAGTATTTCTTCGCCAGTTTGTCGTAGGTACCGTCTTTGCGCAGCTCCGTGAATGCTTTGTCAAAGGCGGCTTTCAGCTCTTTATCGTCCTTACGCAGGCCGATGCCGGTGCCGTCACCAAAGTATTTTTTGTCTTTCACGGACGGGCCCGCAAAGGCGTAATCTTTACCGGCCGGCTGCTTCAGGAAGCCTTCGCTCGCCGCGACTTCATCCTGGAATGCGGCATCCAGACGGCCTGCCGCCAGGTCAGAGTAGATCAGATCCTGGTTCTGGTAAGCCACCACGTCGACGCCCTTCTCGCGCCAGTTGGCATTCGCGTAACCTTCCTGGGTTGAGCCCTGGAGCACGCCCACATGCTTGCCTTTCAGCGAGTCGATGGTCGGCTGGATCGGGGAACCTTTCGCGGCAATCAGACGCGAATCCGCAGCGTAGAGCTTGTCAGAGAAGGCAATCTCCTGCTGGCGTTTTTCGGTGATGGAGAGAGAAGAGATAATGGCGTCGATTTTCTTTGCCTTCAGCGACGGGATTAACGCGTCGAAGTCGCTGCCCACCCATGTGCATTTCACTTCCATACGTTTGCACATTTCATTTCCCAGATCGATATCAAACCCCACGAAATCGCCTTTCGCATCCTTGGAAGAGAATGGCGCGTAGGTTGCGTCTGTACCGATACGAACCGTCTGTGGAAGCGCTGCGTAGCTACCTGCCGCCGCACTTAACCCCACCAGCAAAGACAGAGCCAGAACCGTCTTCTTCATACATTTACCCTCAAGTACCGTGATTTTATTATGTATTGTGTTGTGTGTTGTGTTGCAGGCTTCTCTTGCAGGTCTTATGCCACATTGCCGTCTGGTCAAAAGTTCGACGTTAAATATGTTAATAAAACGTTGCGATATTGCCTTAATGGTGAAAGATAGCAGGTCTGCCGAACGAACCGGAAAGAGAAAAAGGGAAAAAGCGAATTAAATGTCGAGGATATGATCGCCGTTGCATAATTGCCCTGAAACAGGGCAACGTCTCTTTTCATGCACAGCATGTGTGCACAGAATCAGGCTCCCTGCCAGCGAGTGAAGAGGTCTTCGGGCAGGTCGATGTCAAACTGATCCAGCACGCGATTGACGGTCTGATTAATCACATCGTCCAGCGACTGCGGTCGGTGATAGAACGCCGGCACCGGCGGCATGATCACTGCGCCCAGCTCGGCGGCCTGGGTCATGAGGCGCAGATGGCCCAGGTGCAGCGGCGTTTCCCGCACGCAGAGCACCAGCGGGCGGCGCTCCTTCAGCACCACGTCCGCCGCGCGCGTTACCAGCGTGTCGGTATAGCTGTTCACAATCCCGGAGAGCGTTTTGATTGAACAGGGCAGGATCACCATACCGGCGGTTTTAAACGAGCCTGAGGAGATGCTGGCGGCGATATCGCGGGCATCGTGAACCACGTCCGCCATCGCCTGGACATCGCGCAGGGAGAGATCCGTTTCAAGGGAGAGGGTTTGCCGCGCCGCCTGGCTCATCACCAGATGCGTTTCCACTTCTGCCACGTTACGCAAAACCTGTAGCAGGCGTACGCCGTAAATCGCGCCGCTGGCACCGCTGATGCCTATTATGAGTCGTTTCATGATTTCGCCCTTGCTGAATTCTGGGCTGACTGTGCAGGATTTTGCGGGGAGTTGCAAGTGAGGGCGAGCGCCCTCACCTGCGGAGAGATTAACCTTCGTTGTGCATCTCTAAGCTTTCGAGATCGTTTTGCAGCTGAACGGCTTTCGCATCGTCGTTGCGCAGCGAATCAAGGTAGTCGAGGTACTGCTGGTCAACGTCTTTCGTCACGTAGACGCCATTGAACACGGAGCATTCGAACTGCTGAATCTCCGGATTCTCGGCGCGCACCGCGTCGATGAGATCGTTCAGATCCTGGAAAATCAGGCCGTCGGCCCCGATGATCTGGCGAATCTCATCCACTTCACGGCCGTGAGCAATCAGCTCGTTGGCGGTTGGCATATCAATGCCGTACACGTTCGGGAAGCGAATCTCCGGCGCGGCAGACGCCAGGTAGACTTTCTTCGCACCCGCTTCGCGCGCCATCTCGATAATCTGCTCAGAGGTGGTGCCGCGAACGATGGAGTCATCCACCAGCAGAACGTTTTTGTCGCGGAATTCCGCGCGGTTGGCGTTCAGCTTGCGGCGCACGGACTTACGGCGCAAGTGCTGGCCCGGCATGATAAACGTGCGGCCAACGTAGCGGTTCTTCACGAAGCCCTGACGGTACGGCTTGTCCAGAATGCGGGCGATCTCCAGGGCGATATCGCAGGAGGTTTCCGGGATAGGAATAACTACGTCAATGTCGAGATCGTCCCACTCGCGGGCAATCTTCTCGCCGAGCTTCGTGCCCATATTGACGCGCGCGCTGTAGACGGAAATCTTGTCGATGAACGAATCCGGACGGGCAAAATAGACGTATTCAAACAGGCACGGGTTGCTGACCGGGTTGTCGGCACACTGACGGGTGAACAGCTGGCCCTTCTCGGTGATATACACCGCTTCGCCCGGCGCAACGTCGCGCAGGAATTCGAAGCCCAGGGTATCCAACGCCACGCTCTCAGAGGCAACCATATATTCGGTACGGCCATCGCCGAGGTCGCGCTTGCCCAGCACCAGCGGACGAATGCCGTTTGGATCGCGGAAGGCGACCATGCCGTGACCGATGATCATCGCCACGCAGGCATACGCACCGCGGATCTGGCGGTTGGTCGCGGCAATGGCAGCGAAGATATTGTCTGCTTCCAGCGGGTAGTGACGGAAGTTATCCAGCTCACTGGCGAACACATTGAGCAGGATTTCTGAATCAGAGGTGGTGTTAATGTGGCGACGTTTCTCTTCGAACAGCTTCTTACGCAGCTCATGAGCGTTGGTCAGGTTGCCGTTATGGGCAAGCGTGATGCCATACGGTGAGTTGACGTAGAAAGGCTGTGCCTCAGAGGCGCTGGAACTGCCAGCAGTAGGATAACGAACGTGACCGATCCCCATATTACCTTGCAGACGCTGCATGTGGCGGGCTTCAAACACATCGTTTACCAGGCCATTGGCCTTACGTAAACGGAAGCAGTTGTTTGCATCAATGGTGATGATACCCGCAGCATCCTGCCCACGGTGCTGAAGCACCGTTAACGCGTCATAAATCGACTGGTTTACCGGCATGAAACCGGCGATACCGACAATACCGCACATTCGTCTTTTCCTCGTTAAGCCACATCTCAGGGTTTATGCCCTGGGCAAAAAACTCGACGAGCTTTGCAGATAGTCAAAGAACCATCTGATGATGAAGCTGAACTCTGGAATGAGCTGCGATTTTTGCCAGTCTTCGCTTTTGGAGAACCCGGTGAAGGTATCCAGGAAGAACAGGATCGCGGCCACAATCAGCACGCCTCGTAATGCCCCGAAACAGATCCCGAGTACCCTGTCCGTTCCTGACAGACCGGTTTTCTCGACCAGCTGACCTATCACGTAATTCACGATAGCGCCGACAATCAGCGTCGCGATAAACAGCACCGCGATGGCGATTCCATTTCGGACCAGTTCATCTTCAAAGCCCGTGAACCAGACAGACAGGTAAGTGTAGTAATGACTGGCAACAAAGAAAGCACAACCCCAGGTTACCAGCGATAACGCTTCACGAACAAAGCCACGGATCAGGCTAACCAGACAGGAAAAACCAATCACCGCAATGATGGCGTAATCAATCCAGACCATATGTGTCCCACGATTAAACGCCCTGTCATCCAGTTCGGGGCGAATTCTAACAGAAAAAGAAAACGTTTGCGTAGGGATTTCCTTCCCGCGCGTAAATAAAAAAGGCGCTGAAAAAATGTTCAACGCCGTGGCTTATCGCCTCTCTCTAAAGGAGCAGGTCGTACTTAGTTCGCGCTGTAGCTCATCACCACACCACTCAGCCCGGAGATCTGCTTCAGCTCGCCCAACGACCCTTTCAGCTTGTCTTTCGACGCCTCCGGCCCCACGAGGATACGGGTAATTTTACCCTGTACCGGCGTGGAAGGTGAAGTGTAAACGCGATAGCCCGCGCTGCGCAGTTTACCCACAACCTCGTTGACTTTATCGGCGTTTTTCAGCGCCCCCAGCTGCACAACGTAGGCTTTGCCGGTCGGCGCTGCGTCTTGCTTCGCAGGTGGTGGAGTTTCAGACGCTGCAGCAAGCTGCTCTGCTGCTTTATCTCGCTGTTGCTGAGGCTTCGGCTGCGGTTTCTCTACCGGCTTCGGTTTTTCAGCAGGCTTAGGCTTCTCTACCGGTACCGGATCGATCTCGATGTTGTTATTCGCCGCCAGACGCGACGGGTCGAGTGACGGTGCAGCGGCATCGCCCGCGCGAACTTCTTCCGCCGCCCCTTCAGGCGGCTGAGCAGGCAGCGCCTGAGTCGCCGCAGGCAGCATATCCGGCTCATCGCGGTCGCCCGGCTTCGGCACCAGCGGAATGGCTGCAAACTCGTCCTGATAATGTTTTTTCTGCCCGTCGAGCAGCCCGGGAAGAATAATCACCCCGAGCGCGACCAGCACAATGGTTCCTGTTAAACGGTTCTGAAACTTACTCGCCACCGGTTCTCCCCGCGTCCATCACTTCCATGACATGTGCCACCGTGTGGAAAGAGCCACACACCAGCACGGTATCTTCTGGTTTAGCATCCGCCATCGCAGCATGCCAGGCCTGCGCCACGCTACTGTAGATTGCACCTTTGCCGAGACGTTCCATCAACTGCTCAGCAGTCGCACCGCGCGGCCCCTCCAGAGGAGCACAATACCAGCTATCGACCACACTCTCCATGCAGGCCAGCGTGCCGCCGATATCTTTATCATGAAGCATACCGATAACCGCCAGCACGCGCCCGGTTTTTGGTAACGATTTGAGACGTCCTGCGAGATACGCCGCCGCATGCGGGTTGTGCGCCACATCCAGAATCAGACGCGGTGACTCGCTGACTATCTGGAAACGACCCGGCAGCAGCGCATTCTGAATGCCGTCACGGATCGCCTGCTCACTTACAGCTAATCCGCTGGCGCGCAGTGCCGCCAGCGCGGTTGCCGCGTTCGGCTGCGGTACCTGCGGCAGCGGCAGATTCTCCAGCACGCCCTGCGCATCGCTGAAGCGCCAGCCGTTGCCCTGCACCTCATACTGCCAGTCAACGCCTCGGCGCAACAGATGTGCGCCCTTCTCTTTCGCCACGTCGGCAATGGTATGCGGCATGTCCGGCTCGCCCACCACGGCGGGCTTATTCGCCCGGAAAATACCGGCCTTTTCGCGGCCAATGCTTTCACGGTCCGGGCCCAGCCAGTCGGTATGATCCAGCGCGATGCTGGTGACTACCGCCACGTCCGCATCCACCATATTGGTGGCATCCAGACGCCCGCCCAGCCCCACTTCCAGGATCACCACGTCCAGCTGCGCCTGTTTGAACAGCCACAGCGCCGACAGGGTGCCGTATTCAAAATAGGTTAATGAGGTTTCCCCGCGCGCCGCTTCGATAGCCGCGAACGACGCCGTATGGGCAGATTCCGCCAGCTCGGTGTTCTGCACCCGCACGCGCTCGGTATAGCGCACCAGATGCGGTGAGCTGTAAACGCCAACCTTGTATCCCGCCGCCATCAGGACTGACTCCAGCGTGCGGCAGGTCGTCCCTTTACCGTTAGTACCTGCAACGGTGAACACGAACGGAGCCGGTTTCAGCACGTCGAGACGCGCGGCAACCTGGCTTACGCGCTCAAGGCCCATATCGATGGTTTTACTGTGCAGGTTTTCCAGATAAGAAAGCCACGCGGCCAGGGGCGACGTGGCTTGGGGAATGCTTTTATTTTCCATAATGCCCGGTTGTCATTAACAGGTTATAAAGCAAAAGGGCAGCGCCATCTGGCCCTGCCCTTTTCAGTTATCAGGCCTCGGGTTCCTGATCCGGTACCACCACGCCTTCGCGCGGCTCATCCGGGTTAGGCGCTGGCAGATTCATCAGCTTCGCCAGAATGCTGGCCAGTTTCAGGCGCATTTCCGGACGGCGGACGATCATATCGATAGCGCCTTTCTCAATGAGGAACTCACTGCGCTGGAAGCCCGGCGGCAGTTTTTCACGAACGGTCTGCTCGATGACGCGAGGACCGGCAAAGCCGATCAGCGCTTTTGGCTCAGCGATGTTCAGGTCACCCAGCATCGCGAAGCTTGCGGAGACGCCACCCATGGTTGGGTCGGTCAGTACCGAGATGTACGGCAGACCGCGCTCCTGCATTTTCGCCAGCGCCGCAGAGGTTTTCGCCATCTGCATCAGGGACATCAGCGCTTCCTGCATACGCGCACCACCGGAGGCGGAGAAGCAGATCAGCGGACAGTTGTCTTCCAGCGCCTGCTCTACGGCACGCACGAAACGCGCGCCGACCACGGAGCCCATTGAGCCGCCCATAAAGGAGAACTCAAACGCAGCGGCAACCACCGGCATCTCGTGCAGGGTGCCTTTCATGACGATCAGCGCGTCTTTCTCGCCGGTCTCTTTCTGTGCAGAGGCCAGACGATCTTTGTATTTTTTGGAATCGCGGAACTTCAGCACGTCTTTTGGCTCAAGCTCGCTGCCCAGTTCTACCAGAGAACCTTCGTCCAGCAGGCTATGCAGGCGGTTGCGCGCCGACATACGCATGTGGTGGTCACACTTCGGACACACCTCAAGATTGCGTTCCAGCTCTGCACGATACAGAACCTGGCCGCAGCTATCACACTTCGTCCATACCCCTTCAGGAATGCTCGCTTTGCGCGTCGGGGTAATGTTGCTTTTAATTCGTTCAATCCAGCTCATTGATAACCTTTCTGCCTGAACCTGGTCGTATGCCAGTTTTGCTATAAGAGGCGAATAATGCCATTTTTGCCTCCAACAGACCATGAATGTTGCACATTAAAACATAACAGCCCGAAACTTTGGATAAAAAAGTGGTCGAACCGCCAGCGTGCATTTACTTCGCTTGCTTTGCTGCCGCGCGTTTGTGACGAATAATTTCAATCACGCCAGGCAGTACGGAAAGCACAATAATCGCTACAATCAGTAACTTAAGGTTTTCCTGAACCACCGGCAAGTCGCCAAACAGGTAGCCTGCATAGGTAAAGAGCAACACCCAAAGCAGTGCGCCCACCACGTTATACATTGCAAAATGACGATAGGACATATGGCCCATTCCCGCCACAAACGGCGCAAATGTGCGCACAATAGGCACAAAACGCGCAAGGATAATGGTCTTTCCACCATGACGTTCATAGAAGGCATGGGTCTTGTCTAAATAGCTGCGGCGGAAAATTTTCGAGTCCGGATTACTGAACAACCGCTCACCGAACACCCGGCCAATCGTATAGTTGACCGCATCCCCGACAATCGCGGCAATCACCATCAACACCACCATCAGATGCACGTTCAAATCATTGGTGGGCAGCGCCGACAACGCACCGGCCACAAACAGCAGCGAGTCTCCCGGCAGGAACGGGGTAACGACCAGACCGGTTTCACAGAACAGAATCAGGAACAGAATGGCGTAAACCCAGACGCCGTACTGTGCGACCAGCTCCGCCAGGTGAACATCAATATGCAGAATGAAATCAATCAGAAAACGTATTACGTCCATATTGTCTAAGCCTTAATTGCACCTTTGTTTAGTCCGCTAAAAACAGCGGGCCCATTGGCGGTTTTGGCAGGTCAAACCGATCCGGATAGTCTACCGAGACCAGATAAAGCCCTTCCGCTTTCGCCGTTGCTGCCGCAAGCGTTCTGTCCTTCGCTGCCAGCAGTTCTGCAATCCAGCTCTCCGGCTGGTGTCCGGCGCCCACTTCCATCAGGCTGCCCACAATATTCCGCACCATATGATGTACAAAGGCATTGGCTTTGATATCCACCACCACATACGCGCCAAAACGACTGACGTTAATGTGCATGACGTTACGCCACGGCGTACGGGACTGACACTGCACCGCACGAAACGACGTAAAGTCATTTTCACCAATCAGACACTGCGCCGCGCGATGCATGCGTTCTGCATCGAGCGGTTCATAAAAATGCGTCACGCCCTGGCTTAACACCGCCGGACGCAGACGCTGGTTGTAGATGACATAGCGATAGCGACGCGCCGTTGCGCTGAAGCGCGCGTGAAAATCATCCGGCACAGATTTCACCCAACGCACCGCGATGTCACCAGGTAAATTCGCATTTACACCCAGCGTCCAGGCGGCATCCTTACGCACGGCGGTGGTTTCAAAGTGAACCACCTGCCCCGTGCCATGAACACCCGCGTCAGTACGTCCTGCGCACAGGACGTTAATCGGCTCGTTTGCCACCTGTGAGAGCGCTTTCTCCAGCTTCTCCTGGACGCTGCGCACCTCATTCTGACGCTGCCAGCCATAATATTTACTGCCATCGTACTCAATACCGAGGGCAATTTTATGAACCGGCTTTTGATCCACTTCGGACATCAGTACAGATACTCCTGCACCAGCTTCTCGGCGATCTTGACCGCCATCAGCGCGCCGCCAAAGCGAACGTTATCGGCTACGGACCAGAACTGGACCTGTTCCGGCATACCGTAGTCGTTACGCACGCAGCCAACGGAAAGATGCGCGCTGCCGGTGGCGTCACCCACCTGGGTCGGGAACTCGCTCTCTTCAGAAAGGACGATATCTTCACCGCGGCCAAACGCGTCGCGCGCCTCCTCTGCCGCCAGCGGGCGCAGGGCTTCAAAACCGACCATCTGCGCGTGGCCGTAGAAGACCGGAGACTGTACGACGCTGGCGGAAATCATCAGCCCCTCGTCCTGCAGAATCTTGCGCGCTTCGTCGACGAGACGACGCTCTTCGCGCACGGAGCCTTCACGATCCGGCAGCAGCGGCAGCATGTTGAACGCCAGCTGGCGGCCAAAGAAATCATCTTCGTCGATCGGGATGCCGTTCAGCAGCTTCGCACTCTGCCCGGCCAGCGCGTCAACGGCCTTTTTACCGTTCGCCGACGCGGACAGCAGGCTGGTGACGGTAATGCGCGACAGGCCGCCGTCGTCAATCAGCGGCTTCAGTGCGGTCAGCAGCTGGCTGGTCAGGCTGTTCGGTACCGCGATAACGTTGCGGTTACGGTAGTCAGCCAGCACAAACGGATTGACGTCCGGGACCACCAGCGGCACGTCCGGCTCCAGGGAGAACAGACCGCTCAGGTCGATCACCAGGCAGCCCGAATTGGTCGCCTCTTCAATGTAAGACGCCGTGGCTTCAGCACCTGCGGCAAAAAACGCCAGCTGCGCCTGGGTCCAGTCAAACGTGGCCGCATCCTGAACCATCACGGATTTACCGCCAAAACGCAGATGTTCGCCAGCGCTGTCGGTGCGCGCCAGCGCATAGATATCTCCCACCGGGAACTGACGCTCGGCAAGAGTTTCGAGCAGGGCTTCGCCCACGGCACCCGTGGCACCTAAAATGGCAATGTTCCAGCCTTCAGACATGGTGGTTTACTCCAGAAATAAAAAAGCGTCCCTGTCGGCGTATCCGACAGGGAGCATTAAGAAGACATTAATGCGCCGGGTGATGAACGGCGTTAAAACCCAGTTTCTTGAGCAACGTCGCAGCCGCTGCGTCGTCGCACATCACATACAGGGAAGACCACTCGCGGCGCTCAACGTAGTTCTTGCGCAGCTTATCAAATTCACCCGGGATCCCCGCCACCTTACGCAGCAGCGCATCGTCGCGGCGCACATCATACACCAAATGCACCAGCCTTTTCAGCGTTGCCTGATCGAGCGGGCCATGCAGGGTAATGCGGCCAAATTCAGGCGCGGGGAGTAAAGTATCAAGCGCCACCTGCTGCGGATGGCCGATAAAGGCGCTGTAGGCTTCAAATACCTGCGTCGTGCCGCGCGCTTTGCCTTCAAGCGTATAGCCCGCGATATGCGCGGTGGCAACGTCAACCTTGTTCAGCAACTCAACGTTGAGATCCGGCTCCGGCTCCCAGACGTCCAGCACCACGCTGAGATCGTGTCCTTCATTCAGACATTTCAGCAGCGCGGCATTATCCACCACCGGGCCACGACAGGCATTTATCAGAATAGTGCCAGCCTTCAGACGGCGAATCAGCGCCTCGTCCGCCAGATGCAGGGACTTATACGGCCCCTCTTTAAACAGCGGCGTGTGGAACGTCAGCACATCGCACTGTTCAACCAGCTCATCCAGCGCGCGGAAATCCTCGTCGTCACCGTTGTCTTTACGCGGCGGATCGCACAGCAGCGTGCGGATACCTAACGCTTCAAGGCGCTTTTGCAGACGCCCGCCGACGTTACCCACGCCGACAATCCCCACGGTGCGGTCTTTCAGCGCAAAACCATCGCGCTCGGCCAGCATCAGCAGCGAGGAGAAAACGTATTCCACGACGGCAATGGCGTTACAGCCCGGCGCGGCGGAAAAACCGATTCCGGCCTGCTTCAGCCACTGATCATCCACATGATCGGTCCCTGCCGTTGCGGTTCCGACAAACTTAATCGCTTTACCGGCAAGCAACGCCTCATTTACTTTGGTCACCGAGCGCACCATCAGCGCGTCTGCGTCATCCAGTTCGTTAACCGGGATCGGGCGACCAGGGACAGCCTTAACGTCGCCGAGGCGGCTAAACAGCTCGCGGGCGTAAGGCATATTTTCATCAACGAGGATTTTCACGTCTGAGTACCTGTTTGAGAGGAAGAAAACCTGCCAAGTGTGCCATAATCTGGCCGCCAGGCATATACGTATGCCGGGTTTACGCTGAGTTTTGACTTTAAGGATTTTTGACGATGCAGCCCATTTCAGGTACGCCGCCACGCCCTCCGGGTGAAGGCCCTGTCACGCCAAACGTTGCCGGTGAACAGCCACTATCCACGCAACAGCGCACCGTGCTGGAGCGACTGATCACGCGCCTGATAGCGCTGACTTCGCAGCAAAACGCGGAAGTCTGGGCCGGGGTAAAGCATGATTTAGGCGTGAGGAACGACGCACCGCTGCAGTCGCGCCATTTCCCTGCCGCCGAGCAAAATCTCAACCAGCGTATTACGACCGCGCAGCAGAACCACACCACGCGTCAGATTGTCACGCAGTTGACTGAGCTGCTGGGCCAGGGAAATAACCGTCAGGCTGTCAGTGACTTTATCCGTCAGCAGTATGGCCAGACCGCCCTGAGCCAGCTGACGCCAGACCAGCTTAAAACCGTGCTGACGCTGTTGCAGAACAATCAGTTGTCTATTCCGCAGCCTCAGGTGCGCCCCTCAACCGAGCGCCCGCTGCAGCCTGCCGAGCACAACACGCTGAACCAGATGGTGACCAAACTGGCCGCCGCCACCGGCGAGTCGACGAAGCTTATCTGGCAATCCATGCTGGAACTGTCCGGCGTGAAGGCGGGCGAGCTGATTCCGGCCAAACAGTTTACCCATCTGGTGACCTGGCTCCAGGCGCGCCAGACGCTCAGCACCCAGAGCGCCCCTACCCTGCATACCGTTCAGGCGGCGCTTAAACAGCCGCTGGAACCGCACGAGTTCGAGGTGATTCGGGATTACGCCCAGCAGAACTGGCAGGCCACGCCGCAAACGGTACTGACCACCGCACAGGTGCAGGATGTGCTGAATCAGATCTTTGTTCGCCGCGCCGAGCGGGAAGGCGGCGTGCCGGAGGTAAGAAACGTTCAGCCGATCTACAGCCCGCTGTTTGCGCCCGTTGTGGAGACCTTCAGAACGCTCTCTGCCCGCCCGGGATTAATGTTGATTGCATTATTGATTGCGCTGGCGATTTTCTGGCTGGTTGCCTGAGGATTTGCCCGGTGGCGCTACGCTTACCGGGCCTACAACGGCTCGAACCGTAGGCCGGGTAAGGCGCAGCCGCCACCCGGCGACAACAGTTAATTTCTGCGAAACGCCACCAGCGTCACCACGATCCCCACCACCGCAGAAACCGCGCCGGCCAGGAAGACGGACGGGTAGCCAAACGAGGTGGCTAACAGACCCGCCAGCGGCCCGGTTACGCCGTATGAGATATCCTGAAACGCCGCATAGCCGCCCAGCGCCGTACCGCGGACCTGCGGCGCCACGCGCTTCACCACCTCAACGCCCAGCGCCGGGAAGATCAGCGAGCAGCCGCAGCCGGTTAACGCCGCACCAAGCAGCGCAACGGAGGCGACCGGCGCCTGCCAGAGCAACACCAGCCCAACGGTTTCAATCACCAGCGACGCCACCGCCACCTTCACGCCGCCAAAGCGATCCGGCATCCAGCCGAACAGGACACGCATCACGACAAACGCGCCGCCAAAGGCCGTCAGCGTAAAGCCCGCCATTGCCCAGCCGCGGCTCATGAAATAGAGGGAGACGAAGGTACCAATCACCGCGAAGCCTACTCCCTGAAGCGCCAGCCCCAGCCCTGGCTGCCAGATTTGCCCCACCACACTCCACAGCGAAGGACGTTCGCCTTTATGGGCGGGCACCTTGCGTACCGAACCGTTAAAAGCCCACGCCAGCAGCGGTAATACCATGGTGGTTGCTGCCAGTACCGCAAAACCAAACTGGCTGTGGATCAGCAAACCCAGCGGCGCGCCTGCAGCCAGTGCGCCATAAATCGCCATCCCGTTCCATGACATCACTTTGCCGGAGCGCGCAGGCCCCACCAGCCCCATCCCCCAGGTCAGGGTGCCGGTCAGCAGCTGGCTTTCACCGAAGCCAAGGATTAAACGGCCCACCACCAGCAGCGCAAATTTATACGCGGCGTCGACTGGCAGGAGAGCGGCCAGCAGCCACGCGCCCCCCGCCAGACCGCAGGCAAACATGCCCTGCAGCGCCGACCGTTTTGCACCGTGCTGATCGGCCAGCCGTCCTGCGTAGCCGCGGGTTAATACCGTGGCTAAAAACTGAATGCCCACAGCAATGCCGACCATGGTGTTGCCATAGCCGAGTTCGTGATGAACGAACAACGGGATCACCGGCAGCGGCAGGCCAACGGTCATGTAGGTCAGGAATACCGCAAAGGCGATGCGGAAAAGAGAAAGGTTCCCGGAAGGAGTGCCCTTCTCGGGGGTAACAGCCTTCATGCATAACTCCGTGTTCAGGCATAAAAAAAGGGAGCCTTTCGGCTCCCTTCTATTATACATTCAAACGCTTATGCTTTCAGCTTGCGCATAACCAGTGTGGCGTTGGTGCCGCCGAAGCCGAAGCTGTTGGACATCACGGTGGTCAGCGTCGCTTCCGTTGGTTTGGTCACGATGTTCAGGCCAGCCGCCTGCTCGTCCATCTCGTCGATGTTGATGCTTGGGGCGATAAAGCCGTTTTCCAGCATCAGCAGAGAGTAGATCGCTTCCTGCACGCCCGCCGCACCCAGAGAGTGACCGGTCATGGCTTTGGTGGCAGAGATAGCCGGGCTGTTGTCGCCGAACACTTCGCGGATCGCACCCAGCTCTTTCACGTCACCTACCGGAGTAGAGGTACCGTGGGAGTTCAGGTAGTCGATTGGGGTATCAACACCGTGCATCGCCATCTTCATGCAGCGCACCGCGCCTTCGCCGGACGGAGCAACCATGTCGGCGCCGTCGGACGTTGCGCCGTAGCCCACGATCTCAGCGTAGATGTGCGCGCCGCGCGCCAGCGCGTGCTCCAGCTCTTCAACCACAACCATACCGCCGCCGCCCGCGATGACGAAACCGTCACGGTGCGCATCGTAGGTACGGGAGGCTTTGTCTGGGGTTTCGTTGTACTTGGTGGACAGTGCGCCCATCGCGTCGAACTCACAGGCCATTTCCCAGCCCAGCTCTTCGCCGCCGCCAGCAAATACGATGTCCTGTTTGCCCAGCTGGATCTGCTCAACCGCGTTGCCGATACAGTGTGCGGAAGTCGCACACGCGGAGCTGATGGAGTAGTTCACACCGTGAATTTTGAACGGGGTCGCCAGGCACGCGGAAACCGCAGAACCCATAGCTTTCGTGACCACGTACGGACCTACCGCTTTCAGACCACGCGGGCTGCGCATGGCGTCAGCACCGAATACCTGCGCTTTAGAGGAACCGCCGGAACCGGCAATCAGGCCCACGCGCGGGTTGTTCTGATAAACCTCTTCGCTCAGGCCGGAATCTTTGATCGCTTCCTGCATGGAGAGATAAGCATAAATAGAGGCATCGTTCATGAAACGAACCACTTTGCGGTCAATCAAACCGGTGGTGTCCAGTTTGACGTTACCCCATACGTGGCTA
Source organism: Enterobacter cloacae complex sp. P47BA (assembly GCF_014930485.1). Taxonomy (NCBI): domain Bacteria; kingdom Pseudomonadati; phylum Pseudomonadota; class Gammaproteobacteria; order Enterobacterales; family Enterobacteriaceae; genus Enterobacter; species Enterobacter cloacae complex sp. P47BA. The sequence goes on from NZ_JADBRF010000005.1 coordinate 198,468, forward strand.
CGCATACCTGAATCTTTAAACTCTTCAGAGAAAGTGATCCCGGAGCGTCCTTCACGCAGAGATGCCAGGACTTCCTGCTGGTTATTACCGATGCTGGAAACAATGCCCAGGCCAGTAATCACTGCACGTTTCATTCAATACCTCTGTAAGTCGCACTATAAAAAGTTTCGAGTCGCACAATAGCGTACACTTGTACGCCGAACAAGTCCGATCAGACATTTTCTGCGGAAATTTGCACCGATGGACTCACATCGTTAAGATCGTGCCACTGCCTGTCAGACGAGTAACTTACGTGAAACAAAACGCTATACAACCCGCCAACCTCGAATTCAACGCTGAGGGTACACCTGTTTCCCGAGATTTTGATGACGTCTACTTTTCTAATGATAACGGACTCGAAGAAACCCGCTATGTTTTCCTCGAGGGAAACCAGCTCAGCGCCCGCTTCCCTGCGCACCCGCGCAGTCTGTTCGTTGTTGCGGAAAGCGGATTCGGCACCGGGCTCAATTTTTTAACCCTCTGGCAGGCGTTTGACCAGTTTCACGCTGCGCACCCTGAGGCTACGCTACAAAGATTACATTTCATCAGTTTTGAAAAATTTCCGCTTACCGCGCACGATCTGCGGCTCGCCCACCAGCGCTGGCCGGAGCTTGCAGCCTGGGCGGAGCAGCTTCAGGCGCAGTGGCCGCCGCATATCGGCGGCTGCCACCGTCTGATTCTGGACGGCGGACGGGTGACGCTGGATTTATGGCTGGGCGACATTAACGACCTGACCGATACGCTCGACGACGCGATGAACCAGACGGTGGACGCGTGGTTCCTTGACGGCTTTGCGCCCGCCAAGAACCCGGACATGTGGAGCCAGCATCTGTTTAGCGCGATGGCCCGGCTGGCGCGTCCCGGCGCAACGCTCGCCACCTTTACCTCGGCCGGCTTTGTTCGCCGCGGCCTGCAGGACGCGGGCTTTACCATGCAGAAGACCAAAGGCTTTGGCCGCAAGCGCGACATGCTGGTCGGCACGATGGAACGGACGCTGGACATTCCCGCTCGGGCTCCCTGGTTTGCGCGCAGCGCCAGCGCATCGCGCGAAGTGGCGATCGTTGGCGGAGGGATCGCCAGCGCCCTGCTCTCTCTCGCGCTGCTGCACCGGGGCTGGCAGGTGACACTCTACTGCGCTGACGAGGCACCAGCCAACGGCGCGTCCGGCAACCGCCAGGGCGCGCTTTACCCGCTTTTAAGCTCGCACGATCCGGCCCTGTTCCAGTTTTTCCCGGCAGCGTTTACCTTCGCTCGCCGCCTGTATGATTCCATTCCGGTGGCATTCGACCATGACTGGTGCGGCGTGACGCAGCTCGGATGGGATGAAAAGAGCCAGCAAAAAATCGCCCAGATGCTGTCGCTGGGTCTGCCGGAGGAGATTGCCCGCGCGGTCAGTGCGCAAGAGGTGGCAGACACCGCGGGTGTGGAAACCGACTGTGGCGGCATTCAATATCCGCTCGGCGGCTGGCTGTGCCCGGCTGAACTGACCGCGGCGGCGATTAGCCTGGCGCAGTCACGCGGGCTGAGGGTGCATTATGCTCATAAGGTTGAATCGCTTAGCCGGTCAGAACGGTGGACTCTGCATTTTGCTGATGGCAAAGCGGCACACCATGCCAGCGTTGTGCTGGCAAACGGACATAACATCAGCCAGTTTATCCAGACCGAGACGTTGCCGGTTTATCCGGTCGGCGGCCAGGTAAGCCATATCCCGACCGCGCCCGAAATGAGCAAGCTGCGCCAGGTGCTGTGCTATGACGGCTATCTGACGCCACAAAATCCGTCTAACGGACATCACTGCATCGGCGCCAGCTACCATCGTGGCGAAGCGGATATGCGCTACAGCGAAGCGGATCAGCAGCAAAACCGCCAGCGCCTGATTGACTGCTTCCCGGACGCGGCGTGGGCGAAAGAGGTTGACGTGAGCGAGGGCGAAGCGCGCTGCGGCGTGCGCTGCGCGACCCGCGATCACCTGCCGATGGCGGGAAACGTGCCGGACTATGAAGCCACGCTTGAACTCTATCAGGATCTGGCAGAAAACAAGGAAACGGCGGTAAGTGCCCCGGTTTATCCGGAACTGTTCATGCTGGGCGGATTAGGATCGCGAGGATTGTGCTCCGCGCCGCTGCTGGCTGAAACGTTAGCCGCGCAAATGAGTAATGAGCCTGTTCCGCTGGACAGAACCACGCTTGCGGGGCTGAACCCGAATCGACTGTGGGTACGGAAACTGCTGAAGGGGAAAATGGTTAAGTAGGGTGCGGTCTGGTGCCCTCACCCCGGCCCTCTCCCACTGGGAGAGGGAGATGACGCACTTACTTAGCGTTTAGCCTGCTGGAATAAATTGTCCCACATCCCCAGCACCAGAGACTGGTCGCGCGGAGAGAGCTCCCCGGCCAGAATGGCTTTTTCCAGGCTGCGCGTGACTTCAGCGTGAACGGCGTCGGCAGAGTGATCGTCACCTGCTTCCAGCTCGGCTACCGCCAGCGTCAGGTGACCACGCAGATAACCGCTGGCGAACAGCTCATCATCACTGGCGTGTTCCACCATGTCATCAATTAACGCCAGAATGCGTGATTCAAATTCTGCGATCATCTTCTTTCCTCTGTTAAAGATCTTCCGGCCAAGGGAAGCATTCCGCCGTGATCTCCGGCGTGTGGTAATAATTCTGTAAAGCCTCGATCAGGCGCGCCGGACGTTCCGGGATGCCTTTCTCAAAATACTCCATCACCTGCGCATGCACGCGGCGCTGGAAGGCGATACGGTCTGGCTCAAAGTCACCTTCAAGGTTGTCACAGCTCACGTTGAACGGGAAACCCGCCGCCACGCAGAACAGCCATTCCAGCGCCTGCGGCTTCACTTCCACGTCTTCAAACTGGCCCTGGGTGGCGGCGTCACGCCCGTCCGGACAGTACCAGTAACCGAAGTCCACCAGCTCGCGACGCGCTTTCCCCGCGATGCACCAGTGCGAAATTTCGTGCAAACCGCTGGCGTAAAAGCCGTGGGCAAAGACGATGCGGTTGTACGGAACCTCTGCATCAGCAGGAAGATAGATCGGTTCGTCGTCGCCTTTAATCAGACGGGTATTAAAATCATCAGCAAAACAGCTATCGAAGATCTCAATCAACTGTTCGTATTTATGCGTACTGTTCATTAGTTCATCCCCAACCAGGTGAGGATCTCCTGTCCATGGCTGTCATAAAGAAGTTTGGCGCTCATCACCGCCGAGACGACAACAATCATCGGGCGGATCAGCTTTTGCCCTTTGCTTAATACCAGACGCGAGCCTGCGCGCGCGCCCAAAAACTGCCCTGCCATCATCACAAACCCGGTTGCCCAGATAACCTTGCCGCCAATGATAAACAGCAGCAGGCCGCCGACGTTCGAGGTCGCATTCAGCACCTTGGCGTGGGCGGTGGATTTGGCGAGGTTAAAGCCGGCCAGCGTCACGAACGCCAGCGCGTAAAACGAGCCTGCCCCCGGGCCAAAGAAGCCGTCGTAAAAGCCGACGCAGCCACCGGCAATCAGCGCAAACGGCAGGCCGTGCAGCCGCCGCGCCCGGTCTTCCTCACCGAGCTTAGGCATCAGCAGGAAATAGAGACCGATGCAGATAACCAGAATCGGCAGGATCTGGCGCAAAATATCCGACTGCACGTACTGCACCAGCAGCGCGCCCGACGTTGAGCCGATAAAGGTCATCAGGATATTGAGCTTTTGATCGGCGAGATTCACCACCTTGCGGCGGATAAAATAGAGCGACGCCGAAAGCGAGCCGCCGCAGGCCTGCAGCTTATTGGTGGCAAGCGCCTGCGCCGGGCTCATGCCCGCCGCCAGCAGCGCGGGCACGGTTAACAGCCCGCCGCCGCCCGCGAGCGCATCGATAAAACCGGCCAGCATGGCCACAAAGAACAGCACCACCAGCAGCAGCGGTGACACCATAAACAGATCGACGAAATTATCCATTAAAGTACATGCTCATCCAGTAGCGCCTGGCAGGAAGGCGGCAACGGAGGCGGTGTCTTCTTCTCAGGCTTAGAGGTTCCAGGTTTTGCCGGTTCAAACCAGCTTTGCAGTTCGTAACCACAGCCATCGCCTGGCGGCGGTAGCGGCTGATCTTCACATTCCAGGCTGTTCGCCGGGCAGCGCAGACGAACGTGCATATGCGCCCGGTGCTGGAACCACGGGCGCACTTTGCGCAGCCAGTCGCGATCGGTTCCGGCATCCAGGCAGAGCTGCTGCTTGATCGCCGGGTTCACAAAGATCCGCGTGACGTCGTTATCTTCTGCCGCCAGCTTGATCATACTGGAAACCTCCCGCGTCCACAGCGAGGGCACCACGCTTTTGCCGTCGCGCGACACCAGATCCAGCGCCTGCGGCTTCAGCAGCTGCGCAGACGTCCAGCGCGTTTTCGGCAGCTGCAGGAAGATGTCGACATCCAGTCCGGTCTGGTGGCTGGCGTGCCCGCCGTTAAAGCGGCCACCGGCAGGCATCCCCATATCGCCAATCAGCATCGTCCCCAGCCCCAGGTTATGCACCTGGTTCCCCAGTCGCTGAATGAACAGCACCAGATCAGGGTGACCGAAGTAACGACGCTGGTCGGTACGCATCACCTGATAGGTATCTGATTGCAGCGGCAGCTCCTGCGCGCCCACGATACAGCCGTTAGAGAAGGCGCCGATGGACTGCGCGCTTCCCGCCACCGGGTGGGTGATTTTTTGCCACGGCGTGGCGGCCAGACTGGCTCCACTGGCCAGCAGCGCCAGCAGAGCAATTGCGGTTTTTTTCATGTTTACCAGCGTGGAATGGTGGTCGTCACGTCCGCGTTCTGCGCGCGCTGGCGCAGGAAGTGATCCATCAGCACGATCGCCAGCATCGCTTCCGCGATCGGCACCGCGCGGATCCCCACGCACGGATCGTGACGACCTTTGGTGATCATCTCAACTTCTTCGCCTGAGCGGTTAATCGTGTGGCCCGGCACGGTGATGCTTGAGGTCGGCTTCAGCGCGATGTTGGCAATAATCTGCTGTCCACTGCTGATACCGCCGAGAATGCCGCCCGCATGGTTGCTCTGGAAGCCCGCTTTCGTGATTTCGTCGCGGTTCTGGCTGCCGCGAAGCGCCACCACGTCGAAGCCGTCGCCAATCTCGACGCCCTTCACCGCGTTGATGCTCATCAGCGCGTGGGCGATATCGGCGTCGAGACGGTCAAATACCGGCTCGCCCCAGCCAGCCGGGACGCCATCTGCCACCACGGTGACTTTCGCGCCAATGGAGTCGCCCTCTTTTTTCAGGCCGCGCATCAGTTCGTCCAGCGCGTCAAGCTTATCCGCATCGGCGCAGAAGAACGGGTTTTGCTCGACCTGATCCCAGTCCTTGATCGCCAGCGGAATGTCGCCCATCTGGGTCAGACAGCCGCGAATGACGATGCCAAATTTCTGCTGCAAATACTTTTTAGCAATCGCGCCAGCGGCCACGCGCATCGCGGTCTCACGCGCGGAAGAGCGTCCGCCGCCGCGATAGTCGCGAAAGCCGTACTTTTGCTCGTAGGTGTAGTCGGCATGGCCCGGGCGGAACACGTCCTTGATAGCACCGTAGTCCTGAGAGCGCTGATCGGTGTTTTCAATCAGCAGACCAATGCTGGTGCCGGTGGTGCGGCCTTCAAAAACGCCGGAGAGAATTTTGACCTGGTCCGGCTCGCGACGCTGCGTGGTGTAGCGAGAGGTGCCCGGACGACGGCGGTCAAGGTCGTGCTGTAAATCTGCTTCGGTCAGTTCGATGCCTGGCGGTACGCCATCAACGATACAGCCCAGCGCCAGCCCGTGCGACTCGCCAAAGGTGGTCACGCGGAATAACTGTCCAATACTGTTTCCTGCCATCACGGCTCCGATGTTGTTGTTTGTGTTTGAGCATTGTGAAACGGGCCGAAGCCCGCTGGATTAATCTTTATAGATGCTGAAGTGTTCGCGCGCGTCGAGCAGCTGCGCTTTGGTCAGCATAAAGACGCCGTCACCGCCGTTGTCGAACTCAAGCCAGGTGAACGGCACATCCGGGTACTGCTCTATCAGATGTACCATGCTGTTGCCCACTTCACAAATCAGAACGCCGTCATCGGTCAGGTAATCCGGCGCGCAGGCCAGAATGCGGCGGGTCAGCTTCAGGCCGTCAGAGCCTGACGCCAGGCCCAGCTCCGGCTCGTGACGATATTCGTTCGGCAGATCGGACATGTCTTCTGCATCCACGTACGGCGGGTTAGTGACGATCAGATCGTATTGCAGCGTCGGCAGGTCGCGGAACAGATCAGAGCGGATTGGCGTGACGTGATGGATCAGGCCGTGCTCTTCGATGTTGTGTTCGGTCACGGCCAGCGCGTCGGTGGAGATATCGACGGCGTCCACTTCCGCTTCAGGGAAAGCGTAGGCACAGGCAATAGCGATGCAGCCGCTGCCGGTGCACATATCGAGAATGTGCTGCGGCTGATGGTTAATCAGGCCTTCAAAGTGGTTGTTGATCAGCTCACCAATCGGCGAGCGCGGTACCAGCACGCGTTCATCGACGTAAAACTCGTGGCCGCAGAACCAGGCTTTGTTGGTCAGGTAAGCCACCGGAATGCGCTCGTTTACGCGACGGATCACGCGCTCAACGATGCGATGTTTTTCGCTGGAGGTCAGGCGCGCGGTGCGCATGTCTTCCGGAATGTCCAGCGGCAGGTAAAGAGACGGCAGCACCAGCTGAACGGCCTCGTCCCACGGGTTATCGGTACCGTGACCGTACCAGATATTGGCGGCGCTGAAGCGGCTAACCGACCAGCGCAACATGTCCTGTATGGTATGCAGCTCGTTTACTGCTTCATCGACAAATATTTTATCCACTCTTTCCTCCAGGGCATGCTCGCATAATTTTCGGCGGCTAGTTTGCCATGAAGACGGCGATAAATCAGCAATGACGCGTACCGCTTGAGGTTAAAAAATGCGTTTAGTCGGGTACACTATCGGAAATACGAGATGAGAATGACGAATGAAAAAGAAAACATCGCTCAGCGAGGAGGATCAGGCTCTCTTCCGCCAGCTGATGACCGGGACGCGTAAAATCGCGCAGGACACGATTGTCCACCGTCCGCAGCGTAAAAAAATCAGCGAAGTTCCGGTCAAACGGCTGCTCCAGGAGCAGGCGGATAACAGCCACTATTTTTCAGATGAATTTCAGCCGCTGCTCAATACGCAAGGGGCTGTGAAGTACGTGCGCGAAGACGTCAGCCATTTTGAGCTGAAAAAGTTACGACGCGGAGATTATTCGCCGGAGCTGTTTCTCGATCTGCACGGCTTAACGCAGATGCAGGCGAAACAGGAGCTGGGGGCGTTGATTGCCGCCTGTCGCCGCGAACACGTTTTTTGCGCCTGCGTGATGCACGGCCACGGTAAACACATTCTGAAGCAACAGACGCCGCTGTGGCTGGCTCAGCACCCGCACGTGATGGCGTTTCATCAGGCACCGAAAGAGTACGGCGGCGATGCCGCATTGCTGGTGTTGATTGAAGTTGAGGAGTGGCAGCCGCCAGAGTTGCCCTGACAGAAGGGCGGGAAACACGTAGTACCCCCGCCCTGTCACACGTCACGTCAGATGGCTTTTGCCATCTTCAGGTTGCACGGGCTCATTTGCCAGTTGAAGACCCCTTTGCCGGTTTCGTCGAGAGTGACGTTGGCAATGGCGGAAGTGGTGAACATTGGCGGCGTTTCGCCCGGGCACAGCTCAGATACCAGATAGCCGACCAGCGGCAGGTGGGAAATGACCAGTGCGGAAGCGACACCTTCATTGCACAGCGCCTGAAGGTAAGCGCTGACCAGACCGACATCGCCGCATGGCGTCAGCTCAGGGAGAACGTCCACGCTGGATGGCAGGTTCATACACTCCCCTACCACGTCCAGCGTCTGTTCTGCACGCAGGAACGGACTCACCAGAACGCGTTCAATGTCCACTTTTTGACCTTTAAGCCACGTCGCCATTTGACGGGATTCGTCACAGCCACAGACGGTTAAAGGACGTACTGAGTCACTGGCGGCATCGAGTGCCGCGTCGCCGTGACGCATGATAAAAACTTGCATATTGCACCGCTTTTGTTAACCAGAATCACCGGCGTTAACTACCCGCGATTAATGCTCTGAGGTAGAAAACCCGATGGCCGGGCATTGTGCCTGATCCATTCGGTGAATGAAACGCTGTTTTTTACCTCAATGGCGTAAGTATAGTCAATCTCTGTTTACAAAATCGCCAGAACAGGTTCATTCACCTCAGGATTTACCCTTCTTTGACTTCAGTTTACGAAATCAGTTTCCCTTGCAGGCCAGAATGTCTGGCCCCGCTCCGCCATCTGCAATAATTCGTCACACGGTGTAAACCGCGGACCGTATTGCGAGGCCAGACGTTGCAAAATGACAATCACTTCACCCGCACCGAGCGTATCCATGTAACGGAACGGGCCGCCAAGGAACGGCGGGAAACCAATACCAAATACCGCGCCGATGTCGCCATCGCGTGCGCTCTTGATCACCTGTTCACCAAAGCAGCGCGCCGCTTCATTGAGCATCATCATCACGCAACGTTCTGCGCACTGAACGGCAGACAGTCTTCCCTGACCGGTGGCCGAAATAAGCCCATAAACCGAAGGGTCGACCTGTTTCTTGCTTTTACGCCCTTTCGCGCCGTAAAGATAGAAACCGCGTTCATTTTTTCTGCCTTTGCGATCGTCCTTCAAAATTGCAGAAACAATGTTTGCAGGCGGGGTAAAACGATCGCCATAAGCCGCTTCCAGCACAGGTATAATTTTAGTGCCGGTGTCTATTCCCACCTCATCCAAAAGTTGGATTGGACCGACGGGGAAGCCAAACTTTACGAGCGCCTCGTCGACGTGCTCGATTTTCTCCCCTTCCGTCAGCAGCCGCATCGCTTCGTTGATATAGGGTGCCAGAATACGGTTGACGTAGAAGCCAGCCTTGTCCGCGACCACAATAGGGGTTTTACCCTGTTTTTTCGCCAGCTTCACCACGGTGGCGATGGTCTGCGGGCTGGTCGTGGCGTGCGGGATCACCTCCACCAGCGGCATTTTTTCGACCGGACTGAAAAAGTGCAGACCAATGACCTGCTCCGGACGAGCAGCTTTCGCCGCGATATCGCCAATCGGTAAAGACGAGGTGTTTGAGGCAAAAATAGTGTGCGGCGCGCAATGCTGCTCCACGTCAGCCACCATCTGCTGCTTAAGCGCCAGGTCTTCGAATACGGCTTCAATCACCAGGTCCCGGTGTGCAAAACCGCTGTAATCCGTCGTGCCGGAGATCGTCGCCAGGGTTTTATCACGCTCGCTTGCCTTGATATGGCGGCGTTTGACCTTCCGATCAAGGTTCTGCCAGCTGTACTGCAGCGCGTGGTTGATGCCCTTTGCGCTGATGTCTTTGATACGCACGGGCAATTTGCCTTTGCTGGCGGTAACAAACGCGATTCCGCCGCCCATCAGCCCACCGCCCAGCACGCCAACGGCGCGCAGCGGCGCAGGCTCTGCCTCGCTGCCCGGATCTTTTTTCACCTCAGTACTGGCGAAGAAGATGCTGCGCAGCGCCTGCGACTGCGGCGTCATCGCCAGTTCGCCAAAGGCTTTGGCCTCAGCGGCATAGCCGCTGCTGCTGCCCTGCGACAACCCGGTTTCCATCACTTCCAGAATGCGCTTTGCCGCCGGGTAGTTGCCTTTGGTTTTTTGCTCGGTTTTTTTGCCCACCATGTTGAACAGGAGCGCGCGCCCCAATGGCCCTGCCAGCACGCGCTCGCGTACAGGGAGAGGACGTTTTGTCTGACGTCCCTTCAGCGCCAGCTCAACGGCAGCGTCCAGTAGAATGGTGTGCGGAACGACGTCGTCAACCAACCCCACTTTCAGTGCCTGACGGGGGCGTAGCTGCTTGCCGGTTAAGATCATCTCCAGGGCGGTGCTAACCCCAACCAGACGCGGCAGACGCTGTGTTCCACCCGATCCCGGCAGCAGGCCTAACTGCACTTCTGGCAACCCTAAAACGGTTTTCGGATCGTCAGTGCAGATACGGCTGTGACAGGCCAGCGCCAGCTCCAGCCCGCCGCCCAGGCAGGCACCGTGGATCGCGGCAATAACCGGAATCGGCAGAGCGTTGATTTCAGCCATCACCTGCTGTCCCTGACGCGCCAGATCTTCAGCTTCCTGCGCGCTTTTCGCTCGGGCGATCATGTTGATATCGGCCCCGGCAATAAAGTTATCCGGCTTAGCCGAGATAAAGACCAGACCACGAATCGCTTTATTTTCGCGGATCTGCTTGAGCATGGCGCGAACCTGAGTGCCGAATTCAGCCTTCAGGGTATTCATCTTTTCATCAGGCACATCAATAGTGATAACCGCGACGTTATCGAGGCGAACCGTCAGATTAAATGCAGATGGCATATCCATTATTCAGCCTCCAGAACCATTGCTGCGCCAAGGCCGCCCGCCGCGCAGGCGGTGACGAGACCAAACCCGCCGCCGCGGCGACGGAGTTCGTGTAGTGTCTGGGTGATCATTCGCGCGCCCGTGGCCGCAAACGGATGGCCATAGGCGATCGACCCACCCAGCACGTTGAATTTGCTCTGATCCACTTCGCCGGTGGCATGGGCGCGGCCCAGCACGTCGCGTGCAAAACGCTCGCTTGCCAGCAGCTGGACGTTTGCCAGGGTTTGCGCGGCAAAGGCTTCGTGCATATCAATCAGGGTTAAATCCGCCAGGGTTAGCCCCGCGCGATCCAGCGCCAGCGGCGTGGACCACGCCGGACCTAACAGCATGTCCTGCCAGACATCAATGGCGGTAAAGGCATAGCTGCGCAAATAGCCCAGCGGCGTGATACCCAGCTCTTTTGCACGCGACTCCGTCATCAGGATCACCGCAGCAGCACCATCGGTCAGCGGCGTACTGTTGGCCGCCGTCACGGTGCCGTGCTTGCGGTCAAACGCCGGGCGCAGTTTGGCGTAATCCGCCAGCGTCGAGGTGCCACGAATATTGTTGTCTTCAGTAAGAGGCTCTCGATAGGGAGGCGTGTAGGCGGTCATGACCTCGTCGGTGAGTTTGCCCTCCGACCAGACTTTCGCTGCCAGCTGATGCGAGCGATGCGCCAGCGCATCCTGCTGCTCGCGGGTGATGCCGTAGGTTTTGGCCATCTGCTCGGCGGTATCGCCCATTCGCAGGCCAGTCGAGTATTCCGCGACGGCAGGTGGCACGGGCATGAGATCGCGCAGGCGTAAACGCGAGAAGAGTTTGAGCTTCGCACCAGTGGTGCGGGCTTTATTAGCATCCACCAGAATGCGGGCCAGCTTTTTACTGACGCCAATCGGCAGTACGGAGGAAGAATCGGCGCCACCTGCGATCCCGGCGCGAATGGTGCCCGCCATCAGACTTTCCGCCACGTTTGCTACCGCCTGGAAGCTGGTCGCGCACGCGCGGCTGACGCTGTAGGCATCGGTATGAACGTTCATACCGGTACCGAGAACAATCTCACGCGCAATGTTAGGGGCTTCAGGCATCTGTACCACCTGGCCGAAGACCAGCTGTTCGATGACCTCAGGCGGAATTTCGCTGCGAGCCAGCATCTCCCCCACTACCATTTTCCCCAGATCGACAGCCGGTATACCGTGAAACGCCGTCGCCTGACGTGCAAACGGCGTACGCAGACCGCTGACAATGGCAATGCGGTCACCTTGTCGGGTGATTAGCGGTAATGCCTGACTCATAACCTTCCCCTGTGAAAAATTTTACATGACTATAAAGTGGTCTGACCTGATAACAGTCTTAACCATTTTTTTACATTCAGCCAATCGGGGAAGCTTAAAAATGCGAGGTAAAACACAGAGAAAAAAAAGAAAATGCCCCTGCATGGCAGAGGCAATTGTGCGGTTTGTTGCCGGGTAGCGACGGTGCCTTACCCGGCCTACACGATCGTAGGCCCGTGCAAGCGAAGCGCCGCCGGGCAAAAAGGATTAACGCAGACCGAGCTGGAAAATCAGCGTTTCAGCTTCGCAGGCAAACACAAAATCGATATCCAGCTTCACGCCGCCGTCCACTTCCGTGAAGGTAGATTTGATTTCACACGGATCGGACTCCACATCACGCGCGCGCTTGCTCAGCGCGGCCAGCGTTTCTTCGGCTTCGGCGCGGTTGGTGAACACACGGCTGTAAGACGCGGTGCAATCGGTGTTGTCCATGATGGTGCCAACATCCATACAGCAGCAAACCGGGGTTTCATCAGCACTGCATTTACTCATAGCTCAATTTCCTCTGTATTCGCGCAGCGCGCGAGATAAACACGATGCTGATATTTTACGCCCCAGCGCTGGCTCTCTCCAGCCGTTAATGGCGCAAAATCGGATAAGTGACCGATATCACACTAAAAAATGATCTAAAACAAAAACCACCCTTTTGAGTGCGCCGCGATGGTCACAATTTTGCCAACCAGATCTCGTTTCAAGAAACATGTTTGAAAATATTAATAAACAAACTTGCAACATTCAGGCTGGTCGGACCTATACTCTGGCCACTGGTCTGATTTGTCTGTCATACCTCAGACCCTACACTTCGCGCTCCTGTTACGGTATGTAACAATTATTGAATAAAAATAACTCAATGAGGTTATGGTCATGAGCCAGAAAACCCTGTTCAACAAGACTGCGCTGGCAGTCGCAGTGGCAATCGTCTCTACTTCCGCCTGGTCAGCGGGCTTTCAGCTAAACGAATTTTCTTCCTCTGGCCTTGGCCGCGCGTATTCAGGGGAAGGTGCAATCGCTGATGATGCGGGTAACGCAAGCCGTAACCCTGCATTAATCATGATGTTCGATCGCCCGACCTTCTCTGCTGGTGCGGTGTATATCGATCCTGATGTCAACATTTCCGGCACGTCACCTTCTGGTGCGAGCCTGAAAGCAGATAATATTGCGCCAACGGCGTGGGTACCTAACCTGCACTTCGTTGCACCAATCAATGAACAATTTGGCTGGGGCGCATCCGTCACGTCTAACTATGGCCTTGCTACCGAGTTCAATAACAACTACCCGGCAGGCGAATACGGCGGTAAAACAGACCTGACAACGCTAAACCTGAACCTGAGCGGTGCTTATCGTCTGAACGACAGCTGGAGCTTCGGTCTGGGCTTTGATGCCGTCTACGCCGATGCAAAAATTGAGCGTTACGCCGGTGAACAAACGGCTCGCCTGCCGAAAAACAGCAACAAAATTGCCAGCCTGAAGGGCGATGAGTGGGGCTATGGCTGGAACGCCGGTATTCTGTACGAGCTGGACAAAAACAACCGCTGGGGCCTGACCTATCGTTCCGAAGTAAAAATTGACTTCGACGGTGATTACAAGAGCGGCATCCTGACGCCGGTCAACAGCCTGGTCCCTGGTGCGGGTACCACTATCCCGTGGGGGACTTCCGGTCAAACTGTCCCTGGCTCACTGTCACTGCATCTGCCAGAAATGTGGGAAGTCTCGGGTTACAACCGCGTAGCGCCACAGTGGGCTATTCACTATAGCCTGGCCTATACCAGCTGGAGCCAGTTCCAGGAGCTGAAAGCGACCGGCACCAACGGTCAAACGCTGTTCTATAAGGACGAGAGCTTCCACGACGCCTATCGCATTGCGTTGGGTACCACCTATTATATGGATGATAACTGGACATTCCGTACCGGTATCGCATTCGATGACAGCCCGGTACCGGCTGATAAGCGCTCCATTTCCATTCCGGATCAGGACCGCTTCTGGGTGAGTGCTGGTGCAACCTACGCGTTCAACGAGAATGCTTCTGTCGATGCGGGCGTATCTTATATGCATGGCCAGAAAGTGACCTTCAAGGAAGGCCCGTACGAATTTACCTCTGAAGGTAAAGCCTGGCTGTTCGGTACTAACTTCAACTACGCGTTCTAATCGCGCAGGGTTCAAAAAAGGTGAGCGTTGCTCTAATGCCGATCAGTTAAGGATCGGTTGACCGATCCAGTGGCTGTGTAAGAATCCGGAAATGTTTACCCGTTTCCG
>NZ_JADBRF010000006.1:0-201689 GCF_014930485.1 Enterobacter cloacae complex sp. P47BA
CCATAGACGGGTTCTTATGCCTTAGTTGTAAGTGTCTACCATGTCCCCGAACAAGTGTTCACTATGTCCCCGGACTGTACACCCCTTAGGGGAGAGGGGAGCGGATCTTACTCTACGGTCAGTACGCGCGTGGTATTGGTTGAGCCGATGGTGCTCATCACGTCACCCTGCGTCACGATGACGATATCACCAGACACCAGGTAACCTTTATCGCGCAGCAGGTTTACGGCATCGTGCGCCGCGGCTACGCCGTCATTGGTGCTGTCGAAGTGTACTGGGGTAACACCGCGGTACAGCGCCGTCAGGTTCAGCGTACGCTCGTGGCGTGACATGGCGAAAATCGGCAGGCCGGAGCTGATGCGAGAGGTCATCAGCGCGGTGCGGCCAGATTCGGTCATGGTGATGATCGCCGTAACGCCTTTCAGATGGTTGGCCGCATACATGGCGGACATCGCAATCGCTTCTTCCACATTGTCGAACTGGATATCCAGGCGGTGCTTGGAGACGTTAATGCTTGGGATCTTCTCCGCGCCCAGGCAGACGCGCGCCATTGCGGCCACGGTTTCTGCCGGATACTGGCCTGCCGCGGTTTCCGCTGACAGCATCACCGCATCGGTACCGTCCAGCACGGCGTTAGCGACGTCCATGACTTCCGCACGGGTTGGCATTGGGTTAGTGATCATGGATTCCATCATCTGGGTGGCGGTGATCACCGCGCGGTTCAGCTGACGTGCGCGACGAATCAGCGCTTTCTGGATACCGACCAGTTCAGGATCGCCGATTTCCACGCCCAGATCGCCACGGGCAACCATCACCACGTCAGAGGCGAGGATCACATCGTCCATCGCATCCTGATCGCACACGGCTTCCGCGCGTTCAACCTTAGCGACGATTTTGGCATCACAGCCTGCGTCACGGGCCAGGCGGCGCGCATAGTTCAGATCTTCGCCACAGCGTGGGAAGGAGACCGCCAGATAGTCAACGCCGATCTGGGCCGCCGTTACGATATCCGCTTTGTCTTTGTCGGTCAGGGCTTCCGCAGAGAGGCCGCCGCCCAGTTTGTTGATGCCTTTATTGTTGGAGAGCGGGCCGCCGACGGTGACTTCAGTGAACACTTTCATCCCTTGAACTTCCAGCACCTTCAGCTGGACGCGACCGTCGTCGAGCAGCAGGATATCGCCAGGGACCACATCAGCCGGCAGGCCTTTATAGTCGATCCCGACTTTCTCTTTATCGCCTTCGCCTTTGCCGAGGTTGGCATCCAGCAGGAATTTGTCGCCGATATTGAGGAAAACTTTACCTTCTTTAAAGGTTGATACACGAATTTTTGGACCCTGCAGGTCGCCGAGGATAGCGACGTGGCGGCCCAGCTTAGCGGCGATCTCACGCACTTTATCGGCACGCAATTTATGGTCTTCTGGCGTACCGTGAGAGAAGTTCATACGTACCACGTTGGCGCCAGCGGCGATAATCTTTTCGAGGTTATTATCGCGATCGGTGGCCGGGCCTAAGGTGGTGACGATCTTGGTTCTGCGAAGCCTTCTGGACATGTAATACTCCGTTGACTGAAACAACTTTGGTGTTGCGTGAACATTGAATCGGCCTTCATCTACCGCAAGGCAGCAAAGAGGGGGCCGAATGCCGAAAATCGTTACATCTAATTATGGGTTACGTCTTCGTTATCTACTTTCAGGGAACATCGCTCTTTATAAGCAATTCTTTATCAAAACGCGATTCCTTCAGCGCTTCCTTGACTCGCTTCAAGTTATCTCGGAATTTTGCGCCCCGGCGTAAGGTAAATCCGGTCGCCAGTACGTCGATTACCGTGAGCTGCGCCAGACGAGACACCATTGGCATATACATGTCGGTATCCTCAGGCACGTCAAGGGTAATGGCGAGAGTCGCCTCCCGCGCCAGCGGCGTGCCGGCGGTGGTGAGGGCGATTACCATGGCATCGTTTTCACGGGCCAGCTGCGCCAGCTCAACCTGGCTTTTGGTGCGGCCAGTGTGCGAAATCAGTACCACGACGTCATCCTCACTGCAATTCATACAGCTCATGCGTTGCAGCACAATGTCATCGGAATAAATAACCGGCACGTTAAAGCGGAAGAATTTATTCATGGCGTCGTGCGCCACGGCGGCTGACGAGCCAAGACCGAAGAACGCAATGCGTTTGGCCTGGGTGAGTAAATCCACCGCGCGGTTTACTGAACTCATATCCAGACTTTGACGAACGTGATCGAGCGTGGCCATGGCCGACTCAAATATTTTTGCCGTATAGGCATCTACGCTGTCGTCTTCATCCACATTACGATTAACATAGGGGGTGCCGTTTGCCAGACTTTGTGCCAGATGCAGTTTAAAATCAGGAAAGCCGCGCGTTTCCAGGCTGCGGCAGAAGCGGTTGACCGTCGGTTCACTGACGCCCGCTTCCTGAGCCAGAGCGGCGATGCTTGAATGAATCGCCTGACCGGGCGCGGCCAGAATGACTTCAGCCACTTTTCGCTCGGATTTGCTAAGGTGTTCCAGTTGATACTGGATTTTTTCAAGCATGTTCATTGTTAACAAGGCGCTCATGGGGGTGGAAACGATTTCACTCATTGATGAAATCTTGATTCGATTAGCCGATATTACCCCTGTGGCTTCCCTAAAGGGTAACAGTCGACAAGATAATGTTGTTGTTTTTTTTCATTACTTGATCGATGTCGGGTTTTGCTATGACCCTGTTGCGCAAATTATCGACGGCTGTTGCGTCATTACGTCGCCATAATCGGCTGAATGGCGAAAAATCGCCGTATCGCACGAGACGATAAGCGCTAATGGTTTCGGGAATGACGTAAAAGCAGTACAGTGCATTGTAATAAAATTACAACGATACCTGGCAGAAGCACCAGGTGATCCAACTGAGGAGAATGACATGGCGGTAACGCAAACAGCCCAGGCATGTGACCTGGTCATTTTCGGCGCGAAAGGCGATCTTGCACGCCGAAAATTGCTGCCTTCCCTGTATCAACTGGAGAAAGCGGGCCAAATTCATCCGGATACGCGTATCCTGGGGGTTGGGCGCGCCGACTGGGACAAGGACGCTTATACCAAAGTCGTCCGCGAGGCGCTCGAAACTTTCATGAAGGAAAAAATTGATGAAAGTTTGTGGGATACCCTCAGCGGTCGTCTCGATTTCTGCAACCTGGACGTTAACGACGTCAGCGCGTTTTCCCGTCTGGGTGCCATGCTGGATCAGAAAAACCGTGTCACCATTAACTATTTCGCCATGCCGCCAAGCACCTTTGGCGCCATCTGCAAAGGTTTGGGCGAAGCCAAACTGAACGCCAAGCCGGCGCGCGTGGTGATGGAAAAGCCGCTGGGGACGTCGCTGGCTACCTCCCGTGAAATCAACGACCAGGTGGGCGAGTTCTTTGAAGAGTGCCAGGTCTACCGTATCGACCACTATCTCGGTAAAGAGACGGTACTGAACCTGCTGGCGCTGCGTTTCGCTAACTCCCTGTTTGTGAATAACTGGGACAACCGTACCATTGACCACGTGGAAATTACCGTGGCGGAAGAGGTGGGGATTGAAGGTCGCTGGGGTTACTTTGACCAGGCCGGCCAGATGCGCGACATGATCCAGAACCACCTGCTGCAAATTCTGTGCATGATTGCCATGTCTCCACCGTCTGACCTGACGGCTGACAGCATCCGCGATGCCAAAGTGAAAGTGCTGAAGTCGCTGCGCCGCATCGACCGCTCCAACGTGCGCGAGAAAACCGTTCGCGGCCAGTACACTGCCGGGTTTGCGCAAGGCAAAAAGGTGCCAGGCTACCTGGAAGAAGAGGGCGCGAACAAGTCCAGCAATACCGAGACGTTTGTGGCGATCCGCGTGGATATCGACGACTGGCGCTGGGCGGGCGTGCCGTTCTACCTGCGCACCGGTAAGCGTCTGCCGACGAAGTGTTCCGAAGTGGTTGTCTACTTTAAGAACCCGGAACTGAACCTGTTCAAAGAGTCCTGGCAGGAGCTGCCGCAGAACAAGCTGACCATCCGTCTGCAGCCGGACGAAGGGGTGGATATCCAGATCCTCAACAAAGTGCCGGGCCTGGATCATAAGCACAACCTGCAGACCACCAAGCTGGATCTGAGCTACTCCGAAACCTTCAACCAGACGCACCTTGCGGATGCTTACGAGCGTCTGCTGCTGGAAACCATGCGCGGTATCCAGGCGCTGTTCGTGCGTCGCGACGAAGTGGAAGAGGCGTGGAAATGGGTCGATTCCATCACCGAAGCCTGGGCCGCCGATCAGGATGCGCCAAAACCGTATCAGGCGGGTACCTGGGGGCCTGTGGCGTCGGTGGCGATGATCACCCGCGATGGCCGCTCCTGGAACGAGTTTGAGTAGGATATTCCGCTAGCCCGAAAGTGTTATTTTACCGGTAACATGATCTAACACAGCTAGTGGCACAATTTTTATACTTTTAAGCTCCGCGTGGATTCACCCGCGGGGCTTTTTTTATTACACTGCCGGAAGTGATTTTGCCCCTGAGCTCCGGACAGCAAGCGTTTCAGCGTTGTTAACAACCGCCAGTGACTTTGTAAACTCCCGAGCCCGGACAGATAAATTAAAGGAGCTTTTATGAATCCTGTATTGTTACGCGTAACACAACGCATTATCGAGCGCTCGAAAGAGACCCGTTCGGCCTACCTCGCCCGCATTGAACAGGCGAAAAGCAACACCGTTCACCGCTCCCAGCTGGCCTGCGGTAACCTGGCCCACGGCTTCGCCGCCTGCCAGCCCGATGACAAAGCCTCCCTGAAAAGCATGTTGCGTAACAATATCGCTATTATCACGTCCTATAACGATATGCTCTCCGCGCACCAGCCGTATGAGGTCTATCCCAACATCATTCGTAAAGCGCTGCACAGCGTGAACGCGGTCGGGCAGGTGGCAGGGGGCGTCCCGGCCATGTGCGACGGCGTGACGCAGGGGCAGGATGGTATGGAGCTGTCGCTGCTGAGCCGCGAAGTGATTGCGATGTCTGCGGCTGTGGGCCTGTCACACAACATGTTTGATGGTGCGCTGTATCTCGGCGTGTGCGACAAAATCGTCCCGGGCCTGGTGATGGCAGCGCTGTCGTTTGGTCATCTGCCAGCGATTTTCGTGCCGTCCGGCCCGATGGCCAGCGGTCTGCCGAATAAAGAAAAAGTGCGTATCCGCCAGCTGTATGCGGAAGGCAAAGCCGATCGTCAGGCGCTGCTGGAAGCCGAAGCCGCGTCCTACCATGCGCCGGGCACCTGTACGTTCTACGGCACGGCCAACACCAACCAGATGGTGGTGGAGTTCATGGGGATGCAGCTTCCGGGCTCGTCCTTCATCCAGCCGGACGCGCCGCTGCGCCAGGCGCTGACCGAGGCCGCGGCCCGTCAGGTGACGCGCCTGACAGGAAACGGCAATGAATGGATGCCGATGGGCAAAATGGTCGACGAAAAAGTGATCGTCAACGGTATCGTCGCCCTGCTGGCGACCGGCGGTTCAACTAACCACACCATGCACCTGGTAGCCATGGCGCGCGCGGCGGGTATCCTGATTAACTGGGATGACTTCTCCGACATCTCCTCCGTGGTACCGCTGATGGCGCGTCTGTACCCGAACGGCCCGGCGGACATCAACCACTTCCAGGCCGCGGGCGGCGTGCCGCTGCTGATGCGCGAGCTGCTGAAAGGCGGTCTGCTGCATGAAGACGTGAACACCGTGGCCGGATTTGGCCTACAGCGCTACACCCAGGAACCGTGGCTGAACAACGGCGAGCTGGACTGGCGCGACGGGGCAACCGCGTCTCTTGATCCGCAGGTGATTGCCACTATCGACAAACCGTTCTCCCACCACGGCGGTACCAAAGTGCTGAGCGGCAACCTTGGCCGCGCGGTGATGAAAACCTCTGCCGTGCCGGAAGAGAACCAGGTTATCGAGGCCCCGGCGGTAGTGTTTGAAAGCCAGCACGACGTGTTGCCTGCCTTCGACGCCGGTCTGCTGGATAAAGACTGCGTGGTGGTCGTGCGTCATCAGGGGCCAAAAGCGAACGGCATGCCAGAATTACATAAACTTATGCCACCACTTGGTGTATTATTGGACCGCCGTTTCAAAATTGCGTTAGTGACCGATGGCCGCCTGTCAGGCGCATCCGGCAAAGTGCCTTCCGCCATCCACGTCACGCCTGAAGCCTACGACGGCGGCTTGCTGGCGAAAGTGCGCGACGGCGACATGATCCGCGTGAACGGCCAGACTGGCGAGTTAACCCTGCTGGTGGATGACGCGGAGCTGGCGGCACGTCAGCCTCATATTCCTGACCTGAGCGCATCGCGCGTGGGGACCGGACGCGAAATGTTCAGCGCGCTGCGTGAGAAGCTCTCCGGTGCGGAGCAGGGCGCAACCTGTATTACGTTTTAAGACGACTTGATTTTAACGATCTGGCGAGAGAGAACTCTGATGAAAAACTGGAAAACAAGTGCAGAAGCAATCCTGACCACTGGCCCTGTCGTGCCGGTTATCGTGGTAAACAAGCTGGAGCACGCTGTGCCAATGGCGAAAGCGCTGGTTGCGGGCGGCGTTCGCGTTCTGGAAGTGACCCTGCGTACCGCCTGCGCGATGGATGCCATCCGCGCCATCGCTAAAGAAGTGCCGGACGCCATCATCGGTGCGGGTACCGTTCTCAACGCGCAGCAGCTGGCGGAAGTGACCGAAGCCGGCGCACAGTTTGCCATCAGCCCGGGTCTGACCGAGCCGCTGCTGAAGGCCGCGACCGAAGGCACCATTCCCTTGATCCCGGGCATCAGCACCGTTTCTGAACTGATGCTGGGCATGGACTACGGTCTGAAAGAGTTCAAATTCTTCCCGGCGGAAGCGAACGGCGGCACCAAAGCGCTGCAGGCGATTGCCGGTCCCTTCTCTCAGGTACGCTTCTGCCCGACGGGCGGTATCTCCCCGGCTAACTACCGCGACTACCTGGCGCTGAAAAGCGTGCTGTGCATCGGCGGCTCATGGCTGGTTCCGGCGGATGCGCTGGAAGCGGGTGACTGGGATCGCATCACGAAACTGGCTCGTGAAGCGGTTGAAGGCGCGAAGCAGTAAGCCATATGCAGCATGAAAAACGGGCCTTTCGGCCCGTTTTTTTTATCCTGCTACCTGAACGTTCGCAGCCGCCGCTTTTGCTCTTACTACGGCCTCGTCAACGTTATCCCCGGTGGCTAACGCCACGCCCAGACGACGCGTACCGTCGATCTCCGGCTTGCCGAACAGACGGACCTGCAGGCCTGCGCCCACCGCGCCTTCGACGTTATCAAACGTCACATTCTGGCTGGTCAGCTGCGGAAGGATCACCGCCGACGCCGCCGGGCCGTACTGGCGGATGCCGCCAACCGGCAGGCCGAGGAAGGCGCGCACGTGCAGGGCGAACTCCGAGAGATCCTGCGAAATGAGCGTGACCATACCGGTGTCGTGCGGGCGAGGGGAAACTTCGCTGAAGATCACTTCGTCACCGCAGACGAACAGCTCCACGCCGAACAGGCCATAACCGCCCAGGGCCAGAACGGTCTTACGGGCAATCTCCCGGGCACGCTCCAGCGCCAGGTCGCTCATCTGCTGCGGCTGCCAGGATTCACGATAATCGCCATCTTCCTGGCGGTGGCCAATCGGGTCGCAGAAATGGACGCCGTCCACGGCACTGACGGTGAGCAGAGTGATTTCGAAATCAAACTTCACCACGCCTTCGACGATCACGCGACCGGCACCGGCACGGCCACCCTGTTGCGCATAATCCCACGCGCTGTCCAGCGCGCTGCTGTCGCGAATAAAGCTCTGACCTTTCCCGGAAGAGCTCATCACCGGCTTAATGATGCACGGGTAGCCAATCTCTTCAACGGCCTGCAGGAATGCGGCTTTGTCACCCGCAAAACGGTAGCTTGAAGTAGGCAGCCCCAGCTCCTCCGCCGCCAGGCGGCGAATGCCTTCACGGTTCATGGTCAGCTTTGCGGCTTTCGCGCAGGGCACCACGCGCTGGCCTTCCTGCTCAAGGGCGATCAGCGTATCGGTTGCGATAGCTTCAATTTCCGGCACGACAAAATCCGGTTTCTCCCGTGCAATGAGCGTACGCAGGGCATCACCGTCCAGCATGTTAATCACATAAGAACGATGGGCGACGTGCATGGCGGGCGCGTCGGCGTAGCGGTCTACGGCAATCACCTCCACCCCTAAACGCTGACACTCAATGGCGACTTCTTTACCCAGTTCGCCCGATCCCAACAGCATTACGCGCGTCGCCGCAGGTCGCAGCGCGGTTCCTAAACGAGTCATAACATTCCCCCTGAAAAAGATGCGCGCAGTATAAACGAAAACGTTTGCGTCTGTCTTGCGCACGGCAAAAGGGCAGACCAGAAATTTGCGCTTCTTTAGGCTTGATGGACATTTCCTGACGCCTGCTCGCTTACGCTGGAGAACATGTTAACCGTTAAGCGAGGGAAACCATGTCAGGCTGGTTAAATCAACTGCAATCCATGTTAGGGCAGAAAACGTCTGGTTCCGGCGAACAGGGGCTGAGCAAACTGCTGGTACCGGGGGCGCTCGGTGGGCTGGCAGGGCTGCTGGTTGCCAATAAATCCTCACGCAAGCTGCTGGCGAAGTACGGTACCGGCGCGCTGCTGGCCGGGGGCGGCGCTATCGCCGGCACCGTGCTGTGGAACAAATATAAGGACAGGGTGCGAGCGGCGCACCGCGATGAACCTCACTATGGGGAGCATACTTCTCCGCTGGATCTGCGCACGGAGCGGCTCATCCTTGCGCTGGTGTTTGCCGCCAAAAGCGACGGGCATATTGATGATAATGAGAGAGCGGCTATCGAACAGCACCTGCGCGAGGCGGGTGTTGAAGAACAGGGCAGAACGCTGGTGGCGCAGGCCATTGAACAGCCGCTCGATCCGCAGCGTCTGGCACTGAGCGTGAAAAATGAGGAAGAGGCGCTGGAACTCTATTTTCTCAGCTGTGCCGCCATAGATATCGATCACTTTATGGAGCGTAGCTACCTTAACGCCCTCGGTGACGCGCTGAAGATCCCTCAGGATGTGCGCGAGGGGATAGAAAAAGATATCGGGGAACAAAAACAGGCGCTACAGGGCTAACTCGCGCCCCCGGGGTCATGTTTCGCTTGCATCATGCGCGGGTTTTGCCAACCTTATAGGGTGTAAAACTTAAAAGAATGATGACATGCCACCGAAAGCCCGACGTACTCCTTATGCGATCGTCACGCATGGCGATACGCGCATAGACAACTACTACTGGCTGCGGGACGATTCGCGTTCCCGGCCAGAGGTGCTCGACTACCTGCACGAGGAAAACGACTATGGCCGCAGGGTCATGGCCAGCCAGCAGGCGCTGCAGGACCAGCTGCTGAACGAAATGGTGCAGCGTATTCCCCAGCGCGACATCTCCGCGCCCTGGACCAAAAACGGCTATCGCTATCGCCATATCTATGAGCCGGGCAACGAGTATCCCATCTATCAACGACAGTCGGTATTAAGCGCCGAGTGGGATGAATGGGACATTTTGCTGGATGCGAACCAGCGTGCCGCCCACAGCGAGTTTTATACCCTGGGCGGTATGTCCATCTCCCCGGACAACACCATCATGGCACTGGCGGAGGATTATCTCTCCCGGCGCCAGTACGGCCTGCGTTTTCGCAATCTGGAAACCGGCAACTGGTATCCGGAAATGCTGGAAAACGTCTCCCCGGATTTTGTCTGGGCGAACGATTCCGAGACGGTCTACTACGTTAAAAAGCACGCCTCCACGCTGCTGCCTTATCAGGTGTGGCGGCATACCGTAGGCACGGACTCAGCCGATGACGAGCTGGTCTATGAAGAGAAAGACGAAACGTTTTATGTCAGCCTGCATAAAACCTCCTCGCGCCACTATGTGATTATCTTCCTCGCCAGCGCCACCACCTCGGAAGTGCTGCTCCTGGATGCCGAACTGCCTGACGCCCAGCCGCTCTGTTTCCTGCCGCGCCGCAAGGATCACGAGTACAGCCTGGATCACTTCCAGCACAGCTTTTATCTGCGTTCGAATCGTGAAGGCAAGAACTTTGGTCTGTACAAAACCAAGGTGCGCGACGAGCGCAAGTGGGAGGTGCTCATTCCCGCGCGGGATCAGGTGATGCTGGAAGGGTTCACGCTGTTTACCGACTGGCTGGTGGTGGAGGAGCGCCAGCGGGGGCTGACCAGTATCCGGCAGATCAACCGTAAAACGCGTGAGGTGATAGGGATTGCGTTCGACGATCCGGCCTACGTCACGTGGATCGGCTTTAACCCGGAACCTGAATCGTCCCGGCTGCGCTACGGCTACTCGTCCATGACCACGCCGGATACGCTCTTTGAGCTGGATATGGATACCGGACAGCGCCAGGTACTTAAGCAAACCGAAGTGAAGGGCTTTGATTCCGACAATTACCGCAGCGAACACCTGTGGGTCACCGCGCGCGATGGCGTGGAGGTACCTGTTTCGCTCGTTTATCACAAGGCGCATTTCCAGAAGGGTAAAAATCCGATCCTGGTCTACGGCTACGGCTCCTATGGCTCCAGCATGGATGCCGACTTCAGCAGCAGCAGATTAAGCCTGCTCGACCGCGGCTTTGTTTTCGCCATTGCCCATATTCGCGGCGGCGGCGAGCTGGGGCAGCACTGGTATGAAGACGGGAAATTCCTGAAAAAGAAAAACACCTTCAACGACTATCTCGACGTCTGCGATGCGCTGATTGAGCAAGGCTATGGCGATCCTCAGCTTTGCTTCGGCATGGGCGGTAGCGCGGGGGGGATGCTGATGGGGGCGGTCATCAATCAGCGGCCCGATCGCTTTAAGGGCATTGTTGCGCAGGTCCCGTTTGTCGATGTGGTTACCACCATGCTCGATGAGTCCATCCCTTTGACGACCGGGGAGTTTGAGGAGTGGGGCAACCCGCAGGATGAAACCTATTATCGCTATATGAAAGAGTACAGCCCGTATGACAACGTGGAAGCGAAAGCGTACCCGCACATGCTGGTGACGACCGGTTTGCACGATTCACAGGTGCAATACTGGGAACCGGCAAAATGGGTAGCAAAGCTGCGGGAGCTGAAAACCGATGACAACCTGCTGCTACTCTGCACCGATATGGACTCAGGGCACGGGGGGAAATCGGGTCGATTCAAATCCTACGAAGGAGTGGCCCTGGAGTATGCCTTTTTGATAGGCCTGGCGCAGGATACGTTGCCAGGCCGTGTGCAGCGTTAAGCTTCGCCCAGATAGTGTTTCAGGGTTAAGCGCAGCTCCGGGCTCATTTTGTCGAGGTTGTTATACAGCCAGCGCAGATAGCCCGGATCTTTATCTGCAATATCCGATACCGCTCTCCCGCGGTATTTGCCGAAGGTGAACGTCGTCAGCAGCGCAGGGCGTCCGGTGATCGTTGCCATATCATCCGGCGTCCAGCCCGATGTGTTCATAATGTCTATGAGCAGCGCGGCGGTGATATAGCAGTCATACAGGGCGCGGTGATGGTGCAGCCCTTCAGGGGTTCTGACGCTGAGCTTGCGGGATTTATACAGCGCCATATTGCTGTACTTGATCCCTGGCCAGAGGCGACGCGCCAGCTTCATGGTACAAATCCACTCCCCGGGCATTTCGGGGAGTACCCGACGGTCAAAGCTGGCGTTGTGGGCAACGTACCATGGGCTGCCGTAGTAGTGCGGGATAACGTCTTCTATCCAGGGTTTATCCGCCACCATTGATTCTGTAATGCGATGGATAGCCATGGCCTGTGGGCTAATAGGACGATCGGGACGCACCAGATGGCTCATCGGGTTGACGATTTTTCCATCAACCACGTCGACCGAGGCCACTTCCACAATTCCGCCCTGAAGATCGCAAGTTTCGGTATCAATGACGCGCAGCATGAAAATCTCCTGAGCTTAAAACGCTTAGCCTAAAGGAATGATATCGCCTTGCCAACCCTGTCCGTTGCGCGTGCCGGTCAACAGGAGCTCACCCTTATCTGCCCGAACGATCAACTGGCCTTTTTCATCCCATAACGCGCTGCCCGCGCCGGCATTTGCCATTAACACCGCGATGGCATACCTGTGCGCAAAGCGTTGCAGGGTATTGATGGACTGTCGCCAGCGGTAATCCCTCACCGACTGGCAGCTGGTGAAGAGTGTTGCCTGCGGATCAAGATTCGGGGAATCGCTTTGCCCATCGATAATCGTGAGTTGTTTATCACCCGGCACCAGGCTGGCGCCGCTCCCCTGAGGGTAACGCAGAATACGATCGCGGGAGGGGATAAACAGCGCAAGGCCTTTCTGGCGCTGACCGTTTCGTTCAACGGGAAGCCCTGCAATGAGGGTAATGCGGTAAAAATGCGCGGCATCAAGCAACGGCTGTAGTCGATCGTCTTCGGGCGGGAGCGGTAATGCCGTCGCGCCCGGGCCGGTTAATGAGAGTTCCGGAAAAACCAGCAAATCGCACTGATGCTGTGCTGCTTCGGCAATAAAGTGGAGATGGTGCGCAATATGGTCATCTACGCTGTGATGCTGCCCGCCATACTGGGCTGCCGCAATATTCCAATGTGACATCGTGACTTCCTTATACACAGAGTCGCAGGGATTAAAGAGTACACCTAATTTAATCAGGGTTTTCTTATCCTGCCAGATTCCGCGTAAGGAAGTGTAACGAGTCGTTAAGCTTATTTAACTTTCGGCTCGTACGGCAAGCGGGAGAGGTTGACCGAGGCGAGACGGTGGGCAATTAACCTTTCGCGAAACCAGTCACGCAGATGGGCGGGCTGTTCTCGCTCCACCACTTCAGCCACGACGGGCATGTTGTAACGCTCTTTAAAGGCGACGCCAGCGGCAGCGAGATCGACATTCACTTTATCCATCTCGTCCTGAGGAAGGGCGGCCAGATTAATCTTCATTACCTTCTCCTTATTTTGCGGCGGCAACGTTACCGCGATTGCGCGACGATGACAAGCAGAGCGGGATGATCCTCGACTCGTTTATTATACAGCGTTATTCTTTAGCATACAGACATAACAAAAAGGAATGATTGTGATGGGTTTATCCGCTTCCCGCGCGGTATGCGCACTGGTTTTTTTGGCCTCAACGGTAATCTCACCCTCCGTGCTGGCGCATGCGCATCTTGAGCAGCAGAGCCCGGCAGCGGACAGCCAGGTGGCGTCACCGCAGGTGCTGACGCTGAATTTCTCCGAAGGTATCGAGCCCGGATTTAGCGGCGTCGTGGTGACGGATGCGCAAAAGCAGGTGATCAAAACCGGTACCGCCACGCGAGACGAAAAGAACAAAGCACAGCTGACCGTTCCGCTGGAACAGACGCTGGCGCCGGGGGCTTACCGGGTGGACTGGCACGTGGTTTCCGTCGACGGCCATAAAACCAAAGGCAGCTATCGCTTCAGCGTGAAATAGCATGCTGGGACTGTTATACGTAGGATTGCGCTTTATCCATTTTGCGGCGCTAATGCTCGTTTTTGGCAACGCGCTTTACAGCGTCTGGTTTGCGCCTTCCGGGCTGCACCGCCTGATGGCCCGGCGTTTCCAGCTCCAGCAGAGAGTGGCATCCATCGTCAGCCTGACCGCTGCGATCCTGATGTTTATGCTTCAGGGCGGCTTAATGGGCAACGGCTGGGGCGATGTGTTTAACCCGCAAATCTGGTACAGCGTGCTGGGAACGCGGTTTGGTGGCGTCTGGTTGTGGCAAATTATCCTTGCTGCCATCACCCTTGTCGTCGCGTGGCTCGCGCCGCTGAAAGGCTCGCGCCTGCTGCTGCTCGCCATGGGCCAGCTTATCCTGCTGGCAGGGGTAGGGCACGCGGCGATGAGCGACGGCCCGATGGGGGCGATACAGCGACTCAATCATGCTGTTCACCTGCTGTGTGCCGCAACCTGGGTGGGTGGATTGCTGCCGCTGCTGTTCTGCATGCGTCTGGCGAAAGGACGCTGGCAGAACGCAGCCATCTATACCATGATGCGTTTCTCGCGCGTGGGGCATTATGCCGTCGCAGGCGTGCTGCTTACCGGCGTAGTGAATGCGCTGTTGATTCTGGGCATCCATATTCCCTGGCAGGCTGGCTACGTGCAGTTTTTGTTGTTCAAATGTGCTCTCGTGGCGTTGATGGTGGCAATTGCGCTGGCAAATCGGTATTTTCTGGTGCCACGGTTCCGTCCGGATTCCGGGCGCGCACAACAGATGTTTATCAGGATGACACAGGCAGAGGTGGTGCTGGGCGCGCTGGTTCTGGCAACGGTCAGTCTGTTTGCTACCTGGGAACCCTTCTGACAAGGTTAACTATTAAATGAAAAAGACAGTACTTTCTCTCTTACTGCTGGCCTGCGCGGGAAGCGCTCTGGCGGCACCGCAGGTAATCACCGTAAGCCGCTTTGAAGTGGGCAAAGACAAATGGGCCTTTAATCGCGAAGAGGTGATGTTGACCTGTCGTCCGGGCCATGCGCTGTATGCGATCAACCCGAGCACGCTGGTCCAGTACCCGCTCAACGATACCGCTGAGCAGCAGGTCGCCAGCGGCAAGAGCAGCGGTCAGCCAGTCAGCGTGATTCAGATTGATGACCCGGCCAACCCGGGGCAGAAGATGAGCCTGGCACCGTTTATCGAGCGCGCTGACAAGCTCTGCTGACGTTCAGGTTTCCAATAAAAAAACCGCAGATGCTCGCCAGAGCACTGCGGTTTTTCACTTTTAATGATGCTCTGACGCTTTTTTTCAGGCCACTTTTGCTGTGGACTGGAAAACCTGGCGTCGTCATCTATTCTTAAAAGGCAAGGCGACTTAGCCTGCATTAATGCCAACTTTTAGCGCACGGCTCTCTCCCAAGAGCCATTTCCCTGGACCGAATACAGGAATCGTATTCGGTCTCTTTTTATCTCTATGTTTCTCAAAAGATTTCTTTGGTTATGGACCGAAAACCCCGAGAATGGCTGGACAGTTCCCTATCCTGACTAAACCATAACATACTCAGGACCGCGTACGTCCAGGGTTTTTTGGCATCTTTGTTAAAAAATTGTGTCCTGGCGATCGCTGTGGAATCTTCGT
Source organism: Enterobacter cloacae complex sp. P47BA (assembly GCF_014930485.1). Classification (NCBI taxonomy): domain Bacteria; kingdom Pseudomonadati; phylum Pseudomonadota; class Gammaproteobacteria; order Enterobacterales; family Enterobacteriaceae; genus Enterobacter; species Enterobacter cloacae complex sp. P47BA. Next base: position 15,132 of record NZ_JADBRF010000006.1, read on the forward strand.
CGGTGAAGTAAAGGCCCGGCCTGATAGTTAAATAATGAATTCCCTGAATTTATCTTTGTTGTTAACGATATACTCGGGGAAACTGTCTGCCGACAGCTCTTGCCTGATTAACTTCCTGTCTCGTCCCCAGATATCTTCGGCGTTTTTTATCACCTTCATGATATGTTCCGGGTTGTTGAACTCAGGCAGATCGTATTCCGTGTGGGAGATGGTGGACATTTTTTCTGATATGCGTTCAGGGGTCATAACCCATGAGAAATGCCAGCCACTATTTTCAATGATGCGATTGTTAAGTTTGAACCAGTTCCATTTAAGCCAGGACCAGTTTTTGACGCTTCTGGTGCGTTTAAGATTTCTGAACGACTCAGGCTCGCCGCCAAAAAAATGAACGAGGTTTTTATATTTTGTGGCTCTCGGCAGTTTACATTTTCTTGGGGTGTTATCTGTATTAAAAACCTGCAGATTAAACTGATAATTATAAAAGTTTTGATAAAGCGTTGTGCAGAGTTTATTCGCGTTGATAGAGCCGATAACCTGTGGTGAAAAAATCTCGTCCACATCGGAAATTAAAATCAAATCATCATCTTTAGCACTTTTGAGGCCCTGCATGATGGCATTTCTCTGCGCGGCTTCATTCGCCCATGCATCCACCACCAGACCGTCCTGATGCTGATCGCCGCCGTCAGAGGCTTTCATGAGAGGTGTTTCATCATGCACAACATAAATAATTTTATCTTTAAAAGGACCGTATTTATTTATGTCAAAGTGAAGCTGCCGCTTTTTGCCGGTAAAGGTATGCGTTGACTCAACAATAACGAAGCGATCAACAACGCCTGCTAGCGTATTCAGCCTGATATCAAGAAGCATATCTTCATCGTAATACAAGAAGCAGTCGTAAATCATCATTAAAGTCCTTAAATTTGCGTCTACACTGCGCTTTTCCAACGCATTCGCTATTTTCATTTCGCGCAATGCTAACTGAGCACCCCTGGCATATGCAAGAGTGCTCTGCTTTATCATTCCTTTTTCAAACCGAGTGCATTCTCTGTGCTGAGAGCGAAAACGCTTGTCGCGATTAGAAATGGGACTTAACGGACGCCTCAATTTCATCAAGCAGTTCAAAGCGACGACGGTATTCAGCGCGTTTTTTACTGGCTATCTCGTCGAGGGATTTGCGCTCCATCTGCAGCGGCAGCTGCCAGCAGAAGGCGGAAAGTTTTTTTCCACCCAAAGAATCCCAGAATTCGTCATAGCTGGCGTGGAAATGACGGCCTTTGCTGAGGCGATAGCGCAGCGCGCGGAAAACGTGTCCCTCATCGCTGACGGCAAAAATGGCCCGAACAGATGACTGCGCTGCCAGCTGGAAAAGTACCTCCATCAGCACGCGCTTGGGAAACAGGCCATGGCAGGCGCGAGTTGCCAGTTTAATGGCATCTCGTGACACGCAGCGACGGGGGCCCTGAAGTCCGCCAATGACCATAACGGGCTGGCCATTGCTGCGGGCGACGCTAAAGGTCAGGCTGGCCAGAAGCGTATCCTCGTTGTCGCGCAGCCAGAGCGTACTCTCACCTTCACGCTCAGCTTTGCCAGCTGAGGACGCATTAACCGTGTAGGTCACGCCGTCTTTGACGTGGAACTGCGCAATAGGTTGTTCCTGCGCGCCGGTCATAGCCTGGGCAAGACGGCTCTCCTTCAGGCGATCGATCCAGTAGTAATGGTTAACGATAGCGTCGGCGCGATCGTTTGCCGTCAGACCGCGCATCAGGTACTGCCGATGGGTCTTGCTGGGCAACGTAATTTGCGATGTCAGTAGTTTGTCGAAATCGTCACGGCCAGAGAGGGCTTCCAGCATACGGTGGGTGGAAGACCAAAAGAGCAGGGAACGTAAAAGGAACTTCAGTCGGTAGTCGCGTTTCCGCCAGATTGGCCCCGGGACGCGTTTGCCGTTCACCAGCTCGGAAATAATATTCGTGCGATGCGGATAGAAAACATCGTTATGTAGCTGTGTATTAGACACGTGAAGACCTCTCGTTTTTATCTCCCCTTATTCTAAGGAGCCAGTAAAAAGGGATTAAGAGCGCGCGGATCTTTATTTCTCTTTGGTTTACCGTTTGTTTTACTTTGTAAGGGCTGCGCTGATCTTCTTGCGCTTTTGACGGCGGCTATACTGTTAAAGGGAGGCCTTATGTATCAGCGAATAGAAGGTGGAGAGTGGCGTCACGTATGGGTTGTCAGCGACATACACGGCTGTTACCAGAGGCTCATGGAGGAACTGAAACGCCGTCATTTCAATCCTTATGAGGATTTACTTATTTCCGTTGGCGATCTGATCGATCGTGGTCCGGACAGCGTGAAATCATTGCAGCTCATCAATGAGAAATGGTTTCGAGCAGTGCGGGGCAATCATGAGCAAATGGCAATAGATAGCCTGGATAATAATGATTTTGCGCTCTGGACAATGAATGGCGGAATGTGGTTTTCGCGGCTTGAGCATGAGGAGCAGCAGCGGGCGCGCTCGTTACTTAACGCATGTCGTGCGTTACCGCATATTATCGAAATTACCTGCGCGAACGGATTGAACGTTATTGCTCATGCTGATTACCCGGCGGAGGAATACCGCTGGGAAAAACCGGTAAGCGCCCAGCGCGTGTTATGGGATCGCGACCGCCTGATGGGGTTTATGGTGGGCAAAGGGCAGGGAATTAGCGGGGCGGATCATTTCTGGTTCGGACATACGCCCGTCGACAGAAGGTATGATTTTGACAATCTGCACTACATTGATACGGGGGCCGTATTTGACGGTTACTTTACGCTGGCGCAGCTGCAGTAATAAATAACCCGCCTTCGGGCGGGTTCTCTTTAGGTCAGGCAAGACGCATGACCCAGGCATCGGCTTTACTATCGTAATGCTCACGGTAAAGGACAGAATGTTCGCCATCAAGTATTGCCGGGACGCTGGTGTCTGCATCCCATGCATCGAGCTGCATGCACAAATCCGGGTCGGATTTGCAGGGAATACTTAACGTTCGATCGCCTTGTGCTTCGCCGCGCAGCTCTGCGTCGTCGATCTCAAAAGCGCCAATACGCACGCTGGTTTTCGTCATAGTGCTCTCCGGGTCGGTTGTCAAAATCTGGTATGACCAGTATGGGCATCCATTTTTGATCGTAGACAAGGAGAGCAAAATCGCCAGTAAAAAAATGCGCTTTTTTCAGGCGGTGCGATCGTTACCGGTAAACAGTCGGCCATCCCGGACCAGTTCGCGTGGATAGCTGTTTTTGAGTCTTGAACCGACCTTTTTGGCCAGCCCCAGCGGGAATCCCTGATAGGTCACCACCACTTCATCTGCGGAAGGCGAGCTGTCAGGATAAACATCGCGGCCACGGTACCACTCTTCGGCTTCCTGATGCGTCAGGGCAAAGGTATTCTCGTGTCCGGCAAGCGCGATGACGGCCTCATGCTGCCAGCGATAGCCTTTATTATGCACTTCCGCCAGGCGGATCCCGATTCGGGAAAAACGCACTTTGCCAATCAGTGGCTCGATATTCGCCGGGAAAAGCCAAACCTCTTTGTCCCGCTGCCAGAGATGCATGCTCTCATCCCACTCCAACCCGACCTTGCTGGCTGCGGCTTCAAGCTGCGCGACGTCGCGGCCTTTAAGCGGCGCAAACGGGAAGTTGCCGACCTTGAATTTGGGGGCGGGCAGGGGAGCAACCGCCTGCGTTTTACGCAGACGCGCCACAAAGAACCCTTCGCAGTCGTAAATCTGCGGGAACACGTGGAGGAAACCTTCCGGCGTGACCGCCTCCTGTGCCGAGGAAAACAGATCGTTAAGCGGCAGGAACTCGACCGCATCCGGATATTGCGCTTTCAGCCACAGGCAGACGTCTTCGTTTTCATCGCGGTTTAAGGTACACGTTGAATAGACCAGCGTGCCGCCGGGGCGCAGGGCGTGGAACGCGCTGTCGATCAGCTCGCGCTGCGTGGCGGCGAGCTCAAGATTGCTCTCCACGGACCAGTTCTTTAACGCATCGGGATCTTTACGCACTACCCCTTCACCGGAGCAGGGGGCGTCCAGCAGGATGGCATCAAACATTTCCGGCAGGGCGGCGCCAAAGACGCGACCGTCGAAGTGCGTAAGAGCGACATTATGAATACCGCAGCGGCTGATATTGGCATGCAACACCTTCACGCGGCTGGCGGAAAATTCGTTGGCGAGGATTGCTCCGCGATTGCCCATGCGCGCGGCAATCTGCGTGGTTTTCGAGCCGGGCGCGGCGGCGACATCCATCACGCGTTCAGGCGCGTTGCCGTCGGCGAACAGGGCGGCAACCGGTAGCATTGAGCTCGCTTCCTGAATATAAAACAGACCGCTCAGATGTTCTGCGGTACTTCCCAGCGGCACCGCGTCTTCGTCATCGCGGTCGATCCAGAATCCCTCTTCACACCACGGAACCGGCGTAAGTTGCCAGCCGTACGGAGAAACCAGGGCCAGAAAATCCTCGACGCTGATTTTCAGGGTGTTGACGCGAATGCTGCGGCGTAACGGACGCTGGCAGGCGGCGATAAAATCGTCCAGCGACAGATGAGAGGGAAGCGCCTCGCGCATCTGCGCCAGGAATTGATCGGGAAGAAATACGGAGTTTTGAGCCACGAGCACACCACAGGGAAAAGTTCAGGTGCGCAGTGTAACATAAAGGCTCCGGTGCGTTGACACCGGAGCCTGTCAGATTAACGCGGCAGGGCCGTTCCCCATTCGCGCCACTCTTTCGGTTCGCTTTCCAGCAGCAGGAAGTGTTTACCCGGCTGCGCTTTTGGCGCCAGCGGCGTTCCCGGCGGGGTGGCAAAGGCAATACCGCCGCGGATGAACTGGTTGAAGGTACCGGTTTTCACCACGCCACCCGTCAGGCCGAAGTCCAGCGAATAGCCGGATGCCAGCCAGAACACCGAGTTATTACGCACCAGATGCTGGTAACGCTCGCTGATGCGTAGCGCCACCATCACGCGGTCGGAGAGCGTGCCGAGCGTGAGGCCCGTTACCGTACCCACCTCAATGCCGCGGAACAGCACCGGCGTACCGATGCCAAGCGAGCCCGCCTCCGGCACTTCCACTACAATGCTCAGGCCGCCAAGGTAGCGCGAGTCGGTAATGGTAGCTTCCTGCAGCTCGAAATCACGACGGGCTTTGCCCTGACCGGGCTCGACGTTGATGTAAGGCTGCAGAATGGTGTCGAGATGCTCAACGCCCGCGGCCGAAATCTGTGGGGTCACCACCGAGAAGCGGGAACCCGAGCGGGCGAAGGTCTGCACATATTCCGGATAAAGCACGGCGGTGGCCTGCACCTCGTTGCGCGAGGTGATGAGCGTCAGCTTCTGGATCTGCCCGATATCAATGCCCAGGTAGCGAATTGGCATGCCTTCCGCCAGCTTGCCGGCATCGAACGCATGCAGGGTAATCTGCCCACCCACGGCACGCGCGGCAGTTTCGGATGGGAAGAGAATTCGCTTATCGCCTTTACGCAGGTTCGCGCCCGCGCCGCTGAGGTTATCAAAGCTGATCGCCCCGCGCAGCGCGCGCGAGAGCGGGGAGGCCTGCACGGTCAGGCCGTTGCCGTTAAGCTGCACCTTCGCGCCGCCCTCGGCCCAGAAGACGCTGTTTGGGGTCAGCAGCTTGCGGTACTCGGGCTTGATATGCAGTTCGATATCAAACGCGTCCGCACGCGGGCGAACGGCGATCACCTCCCCAACCTCAAACTTGCGGTAGAGCACCACGGAGCCCGCCTGAACGTCAGGCAGCGTCTCGGCGCTTAAGGTCAGGGTCGTGGTTGGCATATCGCTCAGGCTGTTTTCAATCGCTTTGTCCAGGTTGGCGTACAGCGGGTAGCTGTCGCGAACGGGGCCTTTGTTGCCCGGCAAAATGCGAATGCCGCCGTTAACCCATTCGCTGGCGCTGGCGCCGAGGAACTCCACGCCGTCCAGACCCACCTTCACGTCGACGCGGCTGTTCACCACGAACTTACTGTCGCCATGGACGAGGTTGCTGTATTGCGGATCGATAGCTACCGAGAAGCTCACGCCATTTTCGGAGAGCGTTCGCTCCAGCACCTGACCCACCTGTACGCCATGCAGAATCAGCGGCTGACCGGCCTCAATGCCGTAACTTTCAGGCGCATTGAGCGTAACCGTCACGACGCCCGGTTTTTGCAGCAGCGCTTTATCCGCCGGGGCAATGACGAAGCTATTGCTGGGCTGACCTTCACCGGGGATCAGTTCAAAGGTATTTCCGGTCAGCAACGTGCTGAGGCTGGCATCGTTCAGAGAGAGTTTAGGGCTGCGCATCTCGATGCGCGTTTTCTCCCGCAGGAGATCGACCACGCTCGGATCGACCGTCATTTCGCCTGTGACCGAGCCGCCCGGATTGAGCGTCATTTTGGTGAGCTGGCCGACCTGCAGTCCCTGGTACATCAGCGGCGTTGACCCCGCTTTCAGCCCTTTGGCATCAGGCAGAACGAGCTTAACGATCACGCCACGCTGGCTGTGCGCCAGATCCGGGTATAAACCGAACGTGTCATCGGCCGTGGCAGGGCTTGAGTTTTCCGGGGAGTCAAAGGCAATGGCACCGTTAACCAGGGCGGCCAGACTCTCAAGCTTCACTTTTGCACCGCTCAGGCTGAGGTCGGCATCCACGCCGGAGACATTCCAGAAGCGGCTGCCTTTTTTCACCAGATTGGTGAAGCGACGCTCGATCAGCACATCAATGGTGACGCCCTGTTTATTCGGGTTGATGCTGTAATCGTACACGCGGCCAACCGGAATCTTGCGGAAGTAGACCAGCGAGCCGCTGTTCAGCGAGCCCAAATCCGGTGCCTGAAGATGGATCATCAGATCGCCGTTATTGAGGCGGTATTTCGGCTGCGTATCCAGCGCGACAAAGTGATCCTGCGGTTCACCCTTGCCCGGCATCATGCCGATGTAGTTGCCGCCAACCAGCGCATCCAGCCCGGACACGCCGGCCAGAGAAGCTTTCGGCGTCACCAGCCAGAACTGCGTTTCGCTGCGAAGAGCATCCTGCATGTCAGATTTAATACTGACCCGCACCTGAATCTTGTTAAGCCCTTTTCCAAGGGAGATGTCCTGAACCGTACCGACTTCGACCCCCTGAAAACGAACGGGGGTTCGTCCGGCGACGATGCCGTCGGCGGTCTGAAAATCAATGGTGACGGTACTGCCGCGATCTTCATAGCTCGTCCAGATAAGCCAGCCTGCAATCATCAGGGCGATGACGGGCAGCAACCAGAATGGCGAAATGCGGCGTTTAGTTTTAATTCTCGCTTCAGTCGGCGAAGCGGGGGTTTCCTGACTCATGTGCATCCCAAAGTAAGCGGCTATCCAGCCATTCCACAGCAAGAATAGTCAATATCACCGCAGAGCCGAAATAAAAAGCCGCGGGTCCCATAGTAAAAGCAAGAAGCTGGTCGCGATTGATCAGCGACATCATCAGCGAAATCACAAACAGATCCAGCATTGACCAGCGGCCAATCCAGGTGACGAATCGCAGAAGCAGAATACGGGTACGTAAACCTTGTTCACACTTAAAGTGAATGCTGACGAGCAGGGTAAACATCACCACCACTTTGGTAAAGGGAACCAGGATACTGGCAATAAAGACGATGGCCGCCACCCCAACGTTACTGTGTGCAAGAGAGATAATACCGGAGAGGATAGTATCCTCCTGACGGCCACCGTTCACGTAAATAATGGATATCGGCAGCATATTGGCCGGGAACAGAAACACCAGGGAGGCAATCAGCGCCGCCCAGCATTTTTGCAGGCTGTTGTTGCGTCGTAACCTCAACGGTATATGGCAGCGCGGGCAGCGTCCACGCTTGTCGGGCAACCCGGTGTAATGGCATCCCAGACAGACGCGGAGGTTTTCATCCGGGCGGGTGGCAGGGCGCTGCGGGTAAAAACGCTCCCAAAGCTGCTCAACGTTCAGGTGGATCAGTGTCAGGATGCTGAGCAATACCAGGCAAATAAAGGCAAAAAGCCCGACGCCCGGCTGCAGAAAGGCATAGTCCTGCACCTTGATTGATGCCACGCCCACGCCCACCAGATAGATATCCAGCATGACCCACTCTTTAAGCTTTTCCAGCATCAGCAATACCGGACGCAGGTTCATTCCGAGGATGTTACCAAACCACAGGTAGGCAATGGCTGCAACCAGCACCAGCGGCGCGCCGACCACGCAGAACAGTACCATGGCGGCGGTGAGAGGATCGCCCTGGCTCGTCATCTGCCAGATACCCTGCAGCACGTTGGCGTCAATGCGCACACCAAGCAGGTAAAGCTTCAGAAGCGGCTCGGTCCAGGCGAAAGGCATCAGCAGCAGCATGGTAACAGCCATAGCGGCAAGGCGGGTTAACGACCAGTCGCGGCCGTCACGAATTTTAGCGTCACAGCGGGGACAAAAGGCGCTTTGGTGCGATTTCATCTTCGGCAACATAAAAAGCGTATCGCACTGGGGGCAACGCTGATAATGTGCACGAGGCAAAGCGTCGCTTACCGTATGGACAGTTATCTTTTTTGTCGGCGTAATTTTGGTTGTTTTTAAGGCCATCAGCTGCGCGCAAATAAGTATTGTTGAACGTTATATTAACTCATGAACGGATTCATCTTGAGCATGAGCGCATTTATTGCTTATTTTAATAGGCTATGCGGTAATTTTGTAAGACAACTAAGTGATTGAATAATGAACAAAACAGAATTCTACGCGGATCTGAACCGCGATTTTAAGGCATTGATGGCAGGTGAAACCAGCTTCTTAGCCACTCTGGCAAATACTAGCGCATTGCTGTTCGAACGGCTATCCGATGTGAACTGGGCTGGCTTTTACCTCCTGGAAGGTGAAACGCTGGTGCTGGGTCCGTTTCAGGGCAAACTGGCCTGCGTGCGTATTCCGGTAGGGCGCGGCGTATGCGGTACCGCGGTGGCCGAGAATCAGGTTCAGCGCGTGGAAGATGTTCATGCGTTTGACGGGCATATCGCCTGTGATGCTGCCAGCAATTCAGAGATCGTTCTGCCGCTGGTGGTAAAAAATCAGATTATTGGCGTTCTGGATATCGACAGTACGGTCTTCAGTCGCTTTACAACCGAGGACGAACAGGGGCTGCGTGAGCTGGTGGCGAATCTGGAAAACGTCCTCGCTGCAACCGATTATCAAAAATTCTTTGCGAGCGTCGCAGGATAATCAACGGATAACGTAGCATTTACTGATAGCGTCATTATAATGACGCCTGTTCATGCCTGCGCTTGTTGGCAACGTCCGTTGTAATCAGGAAATTTCATGGAAAATCAACCTAAGTTGAATAGCAGTAAAGAAGTTATCGCATTTCTGGCCGAGCGTTTCCCGCAGTGCTTCAGCGCGGAAGGTGAAGCACGTCCCCTGAAAGTCGGTATTTTTCAGGATCTGGTAGCGCGTGTTGAAGGGGAAATGAACCTCAGCAAAACTCAGCTGCGTTCTGCCTTACGTCTTTATACTTCGAGCTGGCGTTACCTGTACGGTATCAAACCGGGCGCGACCCGCGTGGATCTCGACGGCAACCCTTGCGGCGAGCTGGACGAGCAGCACGTAGAACACGCGCGCAAGCAGCTGGAAGAAGCCAAAGCACGCGTTCAGGCACAACGTGCAGAACAGCAGGCGAAAAAACGCGAAGCCGCAGCGGCAAACGGTCAGGAAGAAGCGCCTCGTCGTGAGCGTAAACCACGTCCTGCGCCGCGTCGTCACGACAATAACGATCGCAAACCGCGTGCAGACAAACCAGCAGCGAAAGCCCCTCGTGCGCCTCGTGAAGAGCAGCGCCATACTCCGGTTTCTGACATTAACGCCCTGAGCGTGGGTCAGGCTCTGAAGGTAAAAGCGGGCAACAACGCAATGGACGCCACCGTACTGGAAATCACCAAAGATGGCGTTCGTGTACAGCTGACTTCTGGTATGTCAATGATTGTACGCGCAGAACACTTGTTGTTCTGAAACGGAGGCCAAGCCTGGCATGAACACTTTTTTTAAGCTCACCGCGCTGGCGGGCCTGTTTGCCATAACAGGTCACGCTTTCGCAGTGGACGATATCACGCGTGTTGATCAAATTCCGGTACTCAAGGAAGAGACGCAGCACGCGACGGTAAGCGAGCGTGTAACCTCTCGCTTTACCCGCTCGCACTATCGTCAGTTCGATCTCGATCAGGCCTTTTCGGCCAAAATCTTTGACCGCTATCTGAACTTGCTGGATTACAGCCATAACGTTTTGCTCGCCAGCGATGTCGAGCAGTTCGCTAAGCGCAAATCCGAGGTGGGTGATGAGCTGCGGTCAGGCAAGCTGGATCTGTTCTACGATCTCTACAACCTGTCGCAAAAGCGCCGCTTCGAACGCTATCAGTACGCGCTGAAAGTGCTGGAACGTCCAATGGACTTCACCGGCAACGACACCTTTAATCTCGATCGCAGCAAAGCGCCCTGGCCGAAAGACGAAGCCGAGCTGAACGCGCTGTGGGATGGAAAGGTCAAATACGATGAGCTAAGCCTCAAGCTGACCGGCAAAGATGAAAAAGAGATCCGCGACACGCTGACGCGTCGTTACAAATTTGCCATTCGCCGTCTGGCGCAGACCAACAGTGAAGATGTTTTCTCACTGGCGATGACCGCCTTTGCGCACGAAATCGATCCGCACACCAACTATCTCTCTCCACGCAATACCGAACAGTTCAATACTGAGATGAGCCTGTCTCTGGAAGGTATTGGCGCGGTACTGCAAATGGATGATGACTACACGGTGATCAACTCCATGGTCGCGGGCGGCCCGGCATCCAAAAGCAAAGCGATAAGCGTAGGCGATCGCATTGTGGGGGTAGGACAAACCGGTCAGAGCATGGTTGATGTCATTGGCTGGCGTCTGGACGATGTGGTTGCGCTGATCAAAGGTCCGAAAGGCAGCAAAGTTCGTCTGGAAATTCTGCCTGCCGGTAAAGGCACCAAAACCCGTATCGTGACCCTGACCCGCGAGCGTATTCGTCTGGAAGACCGCGCGGTGAAAATGTCGGTGAAAACCGTGGGTAAAGAGAAGGTGGGTGTCCTGGATATCCCTGGCTTCTACGTGGGGCTGACCGACGATGTAAAAGTTCAGCTGCAGAAACTTGAGAAGCAGAACGTGAGCAGCGTCATTATCGACCTGCGCACGAACGGTGGTGGTGCGCTGACCGAAGCGGTGTCGCTCTCAGGCCTTTTTATCCCGTCTGGCCCGGTTGTACAGGTGCGTGATAACAACGGTAAAGTTCGTGAAGATGCTGATAACGACGGTGTGGTCTATTACAAAGGCCCGCTGGTGGTCCTGGTTGACCGCTTCAGCGCATCCGCATCTGAAATCTTTGCCGCTGCAATGCAGGACTATGGCCGCGCGCTAATCGTGGGTGAGCCCACCTTCGGCAAAGGTACTGTTCAGCAGTATCGCTCGCTGAACCGTATTTACGATCAGATGCTGCGTCCGGAATGGCCTGCGCTGGGCTCCGTTCAGTACACCATTCAGAAGTTCTACCGCGTTAACGGCGGCAGTACGCAGCGTAAAGGCGTCACGCCGGATATCATGATGCCGACCGGCACGGAAGAGACCGAAACCGGCGAGAAGTTTGAAGATAACGCGTTGCCGTGGGACAGCATCAATGCTGCGACATTCGTGAAGGCAGGTGATATGACGCAGTTTGGCCCTGAGCTGCTGAAAGCGCATAATGAACGCATCGCGAAAGATCCGGAATTCCAGTACATCATGAAGGACATTGCGCGTTTCAATGCCCTGAAAGATAAGCGGAATATTGTTTCTCTGAACTACGCTCAGCGTGAAAAAGAGAACAACGAGGACGACGCAACGCGTCTGGCGCGTATCAACGATCGCTTCAAGCGAGAAGGTAAGCCTCTGCTCAAGAAACTGGACGATCTGCCAAAAGATTACCAGGAGCCGGATCCGTACCTGGACGAGACGGTGCATATCGCGCTCGACCTGGCGAATCTGGAAAAAGAGAAGCCTGCCGTACAGCCCGCTCCGGCAAAATAATCTCCCAACAGGCACAAGAAATTGTGCCTGTTCTTTTTGTTCTGCATCCTTCCGTCAGGCTGATTTCCAATTGTGTAAAGTTGTGTCTTTCTGGTGACTTACGCCCACCGGATGCTTGAAAATAGCCGTAATACCCATACGATGTGGGTAATCGCATAGTGCGTTTTGTTAAACTGAGGTTAAAAGAAAATTATGATGCGAATCGCGCTCTTCCTGCTCACCAACCTGGCGGTGATGGTGGTTTTCGGGCTAGTGCTAAGCCTGACGGGAATTCAGTCGAGCAGCGTTCAGGGTCTGTTGATTATGGCGCTGCTGTTTGGTTTTGGTGGCTCTTTCATTTCCCTGCTGATGTCAAAGTGGATGGCGCTGAAATCCGTAGGCGGTGAGGTGATTGAACAGCCGCGTAACGACATGGAAAAGTGGCTGATGAATACGGTGGCACAGCAGTCTAAGCAGGCAGGCATTGCGATGCCGCAGGTTGCTATTTACCATGCCCCGGATATTAACGCGTTTGCTACGGGTGCCCGTCGTGATGCGTCGCTGGTTGCCGTGAGCACCGGGTTGTTGCAGAACATGAGCCGTGACGAAGCCGAAGCGGTTATCGCGCACGAAATCAGCCATATCGCCAACGGTGACATGGTGACCATGACCCTGATTCAGGGTGTGGTGAACACCTTCGTTATCTTCATCTCTCGTATCCTGGCGCAGATTGCGGCTGGCTTCATGGGTGGCAACCGTGATGAAGGTGAAGAGAGCAACGGTAATCCGCTGATCTACTTCGCCGTATCGATGGTGCTGGAACTGGTGTTCGGTATTCTGGCCAGCATTATCACCATGTGGTTCTCCCGTCACCGTGAGTTCCATGCGGATGCCGGTTCAGCGAAGCTGGTAGGGCGTGAAAAGATGATTGCCGCCCTGCAGCGTCTGAAAACCAGCTACGAGCCGCAGGAAGCGAACAGCATGATGGCCTTCTGCATCAACGGCAAATCAAAGTCGCTGAGCGAGCTGTTTATGTCTCACCCGCCGCTGGATAAACGTATTGAAGCGCTGCGCAGTGGAGAATACCTGAAGTAACGCTAAGCGCTTAAATAAGCCGGGCAGGAGAACACTCCGCCCGGCTTTTTTTATGCCTGAACGCCGGGTTGGGTCACGCGCAACCCGCTGACGATGGCTGCAAGGGTGGCAAGCGCACCTGCGGTGAGAAGCGCAACGTGGTTGCCGTTTTGCCCGGCAAGGTTAAACATCAGGGCAACCAGCGCCGCACCGGTGCTTTGCCCCAGCAGACGCGCGGTCCCCAGCATGCCGCTGGCACCTCCGCTGCGGTGGCGCGGCGCAGAGGTAATAATGGTGTGGTTGTTGGGGGACTGAAACAGGCCAAACCCGGCTCCGCACAGGATCATGCGCCAGATGATGTCCAGATCCCCAGGCGATGATGGCAGCAGCGCCAGCGCGAAAAGACCTGTTGCCATCACGGCCAGCCCCACCGCGCCCAACAAACCGGCATGTACACGTTCTATTAAATAACCTGCCAGGGGGGCCATCACCATCGTCGCCAGCGGCCAGGGGGTTAACAGCAGCCCGGTCTCCACTTCGGAACGTCCTATCACGCTTTGCAGGAAGAAGGGCAGAGAAACCAGAGCCAGCATCTGGGCGCAGAATGAGCAGACGGAGGTGCAGATGGAAAGCGAAAAGAGGGGAATACGCAGCAGATCGACCGGCAGTAAGGGCACCGGCAGGGAAAGCTGGCGGCGAACAAAGAAGAAGCCCGTCACCAGCAGGGCAACAAGCTCCACGGCGGTTAGCATCAGGGATTGACCCTGCGCAAAACCGCTCAGGGCGGTAATCAGCAGACCAAAGGTGAGCGCATTCATCACCGCGCTTGCTACGTCAAAGTGCGGCATGGTGTTTTTCGAGCCGTTAGCGGGGAGAAATCGCAGGGCAAAGAAGATGGCCACGATACCCAGCGGCACGTTTATGGCGAACAGCCACTGCCACGAGGCGACAGAAAGAATGGCCGCTGCAATCGTTGGCCCGGCGGCAGAAGAGACCGCGACAATAAACGAATTTATCCCCATGCCGCGGCCCAGATGGCGGTGCGGATAGATTAAGCGGATTAGCGCCGTATTGACGCTCATCAGCGCCGCGCCGCCAAAACCTTGCGCGATGCGCGCCAGCGTCAGCGTATGCAGGGAGTCCGAAAGGGCGCACAGCAGTGATGTAAAGGTAAATACCACCAGCCCGCACTGATATACCCGACGGTAGCCGAACATATCGCCCAGAAAAGAAAAGGAGAGCAGGGAAACCACAATCGCAATCTGATAGGCGTTAACAATCCATATCGAACTGGCCGGGGAAGCATGCAGATCGGTGGCAATGGTGGGAAGGGCAACGTTCGCAATCGCGCCGTCAAGAACGGCCATTGAGATACCAATAATAATCGTAGCGATAGCGCCATACCGCTGGGGCAAAGGCAGGCCATCGGAAAGGTTCTTTTCCATCGGGGATAAATAGCTCAGAGTGAAATTATTCTCAGGGTAACTATTTTAGCATCGTTAACACCGTTTTATGTCGCAGATTTGTAACGAAGTAAACGCGGATTGATTGCAGGTAACATGACGGGAATTTATAATAAAAACCGGTTCTGATTTTTATAAAACACTCTCTATGAGGTGGTAAATGGCAATTGCGGATTTGGATAAACAGCCAGATTCAGTTTCTTCCGTGCTGAAGGTGTTTGGCATCTTACAGGCGCTCGGGGAAGAGCGTGAAATTGGTATCACAGAGTTGTCACAGCGCGTGATGATGTCGAAAAGCACCGTTTACCGCTTTTTGCAAACCATGAAATCACTGGGTTACGTTGCACAGGAAGGCGAATCTGAAAAATATTCTCTGACGCTGAAACTGTTTGAACTGGGTGCCCGGGCATTGCAAAACGTGGATCTGATCCGTAGCGCGGATATTCAGATGCGCGAGATCTCCCGCCTGACCAAAGAGACTATCCACCTGGGCGCGCTGGATGAAGACAGTATTGTTTACATCCATAAAATTGACTCCATGTATAACCTGCGTATGTATTCGCGCATTGGTCGTCGCAACCCGCTTTACAGCACGGCAATCGGTAAGGTTCTGCTGGCGTGGCGCGATCGTGAAGAAGTTAAACAGATCCTCGATGGCGTGGAGTACAAACGCAGTACAGAACGCACCATTACTAACACCGATGAGTTATTAACGGTGCTCGACAAGGTGCGTGAGCAAGGGTATGGCGAAGATAACGAAGAGCAGGAAGAAGGGCTGCGCTGTATTGGCGTTCCGGTGTTTGACCGTTTTGGCGTCGTGATTGCGGGGTTGAGCATCTCTTTCCCAACGCTTCGCTTCTCGGAAGAGCGCCTGCACGAGTACGTGGCTATTCTGCATACCGCCGCGCGTAAGATTTCTGATCAGATGGGTTACCACGACTATCCGTTCTAACCCCGGTTAGCATAAAAAAACGCCGCATCTTTGCGGCGTTTTTTATTCGTCGTTAACGCTGTGACTCAGCCATTATCAATCACGACGGAGGTCTTACGCAGTACCGGGCAGTTGGTTAACCCAATGATCCCGCTATCCGAATGGAGATACTGCGCCGTGCTAACTCCCTGTGCTGTTAAATACTTACATTGAATGCCTAACCCTGCGGCGTTTTCGGTGCTTCCCACCAGCACGCCATAACCCGTTAAAAGAAGGCCAATCCAGAGTATCGCCAGTGCAACAATTGTACGAATAATTAAGCGCATTATTACCTCTTTATCATTGTTATCATGATGCTAGCCTAACCGGTTTACGTAATGAAACAAGTGCAGGATTCTGAAAAGAGCCTGATGGCGCTACAGTTAGTCCTTGTTTAAGATAACCGTGATAACCTGGTCATATCAGGTCTTTAAACGGAGTGTGGAGTGAAAAAAATACGCTGGGTGATTCTGATTATCGTGCTGATAGCGTGCGTGGTGTTGTGGACGCAGACTATCAACGTGATGTGCGATCAGGATGTACAGTTTTTTAGCGGCGTTTGCGCAATCAATAAGTTTATTCCGTGGTAGCACGCATTTTTTCTTCAGGTGATTTCCTTCCTTCGCGCCAGTGGTAAAATAGACGTTTTTATTGAGGTGGTGAAATGGGTGAGTTACTGAATTCAGGGCTGCTAAATATGGCATCCCTGACGATCTCTTTGGTTGTTCTGCTGGTGGGGCTGGTCATTTGGTTTTTCGTAAACCGTGCCAGTTCACGTACCAATGAGCAGATCGAACTGCTGGAAGCGCTGCTTGAGCAGCAAAAACGGCAGAATGCACTGTTGCGTCGTCTGTGCGAGGCTAACGAGCCGGAAGAGAAAGAAGCACAAAAAGAAGCGGTCGCTAACGAGAACAACGATCAAGACGATTTTATCCGCCTGGTGGCTGAGCGTTAATCGTATTATTCCGGGAGGTGGCAGTGGTCTGGAAAAATCCCTGGTATGACCCCTCCCTGAAACATCACACCCCAAACGGTTTTCGTAATACCACTTCTGCAGGACACCAGCCTGGCGACCTTGAACGCTGGCGCAAAGAACGCAAAGCAGCTGGCTTACCGAAGCCGCCCGCGCTCGGCTACAATGACTTTATCCGGCGGTGGTGGCAACCGGCCGATCTACAGCAGCCGCAGCAGGATGGGGCGTGGTGGCTCGGACATGCGAGCATACTGCTGCAGCTGGACGGCAATTTCCTTCTTACCGATCCCGTTTTTTCAAGGCGCGCTTCTCCACTTCCTTTCTTAGGACCGCAGCGTAGAACGCCTCCGGCACTCTCTGTCGATCAACTGCACCAGCTTGACGCGGTCGTTATTTCGCATAACCATTACGATCATCTTGATGAACTCACTGTTCGCCACATTCTCAAACGCTTTCCGGACGTTAGCGTGTTTGTTCCTTTAGGCCTGGGCGGCTGGTTTCGCCGCCGGGGCGCAAAACAGGTGGTTGAGCTCGACTGGTGGCAGAGTTTTACCTGGCAGGGGATAACATTATCCGCCGTACCGGCGCAGCACTGGAGTATGCGCACGCTCTGGAACCGCAATCGCTCATTGTGGTGCGGCTGGGTCTTTGAAGGGCGGCATCACCGGTTCTGGTTTAGTGGTGATACCGGCTATTCGCCTGAGCTGCTGTTGATACCGGAACGTTTGGGGAAAATTGATGCTGCAGCATTGCCCGTTGGCGCCTATGCTCCGCGATGGTTTATGGCCGTACACCATATGGATCCCCAGTCTGCCGTTGCGCTGTGGCAACAGTTAGGTTGCCCGCTGGCGTTCCCTGTTCACTGGGGCGTGTTTGAGCTGGCGGATGAAGCGCTGGATGACCCCATAAAAGAATTAACTGATGCGCTGGATAATGTAGCACCAGTTAATAATACTTTCAGGATACTGAAAGTTGGCGAGTATTTACCCTTATAAACGAAGCGATAAATTGTTGCGTATATTATGTATGTATTCGTCGTCAGGAAAATTTTAATTTTATCGAAACGTTTTGCTTGCCTTGTTTTGATGCAGAGTCATAAAAATTTCATTATTTTGGTGCATAACAATGCTAATTACCTGATGGATTTTAATACAGAAGGGTGCGGATTATTAACATCGTTTTTGGCTGAAACAATACGGTCACGTTACAATGATTTAAGCATAAGTTTTCACAATTTGTTCTAACTCAATCAACACCAAAGATTTCTTTTCCCGACTGCTGGACGCATTGTAATGATTGAGCTATGTTAAAAAAGTCTTAGATTACAGCGGTTGTGCAAGCAGCGTTGAGTCTGTGTAAGGGAGTATAGCCGTCTGTTTGAGAAGCGCATAATTGTGCAATTCCTTACAGACAGTGTTCGAATTTGTGCGGCGGATCGAGACATGTTTAAAAATGGCTTGCCATATTAAACATAGTGTGTGATAACACGTTTTGGGTCAAACGAGGTACAGTTCTGTTTATGTGTGGCATTTTCAGTAAAGAAGTCCTGAGTAAACACGTTGTCGTTGAATACCGCTTCTCTGCCGAACCTTATATTAGTGCCTCATGCAGTAATGTCTCAGTTTTATCTCAGTTAATGCCTGCGGGCTAAGAAAACACTCTAAGGAATTTTGCAAAATGGCAAAGATTAAAGGTCAAGTTAAGTGGTTCAACGAGTCTAAAGGTTTTGGTTTCATTACTCCTGCTGATGGCAGCAAAGACGTGTTCGTACACTTCTCTGCAATCCAGGGTAACGGCTTCAAAACTCTGGCCGAAGGCCAGAACGTTGAGTTCGAAATTCAGGACGGCCAGAAAGGCCCAGCTGCAGTTAACGTAACTGCTATCTGATCGAACCGCTGCTGACTGGGGCGCATAGCGCTTCACTCTCAGACATAAAGCCTCGCATCATGCGGGGCTTTTTTATTCCCTATCTTTCAAAATATTACTATCTACGGTCTTGTTAGCAACTTGTTGCAAAGCTGCGAGGTTAGTATCACAGTTTCGCCTCCCTAAGCGCATCTTTTCTCGTTAAATCAGAGCGTTGTTTAACAGCTCTGGGGTTCAGGTGAAGAAAAAATTGATATTAACCGCTGGCAATTTCACGCCGGCGCGTTTTGCGCTGCTCTGTTTCGCTATTTTCTGCAGTCTGGCCTTTTTACTTAGCCGCGTTGCCTGGCTACAAATCATCAAACCTGACAATCTGGTGAAGCAAGAAGATATGCGATCCCTCCGTCAGCTGGCGATTGATGCGCCGCGTGGGATGATTATGGATCGTGAAGGGCGACCGCTGGCGGTCAGCGTGCCTGTCCGGGCCGTATGGGCCGATCCAAAAACGGTGCTGGCAAAAGGGGGCGTTGGGTTTGATGAACGCTGGCAGGCGCTGGCGAGCGCGCTGCATCTTTCGTTGAGCACCCTTTCATCACGAATTAACGCCAACCCCCAGGGCCGCTTCATCTACCTGGCGCGTCAGGTCGATCCTGCTCAGGCGAAGTGGATTGATAAGCTCAATTTACCCGGCATTAATTTGCGCGATGAATCCCGCCGCTTTTACCCGGCAGGCCACGTGGCGGCGAACCTGATTGGCTTCACCAATATTGACGGGCAGGGCATTGAAGGGGTGGAGAAAAGCTTCAACACTCAGCTGACCGGTAAAGCGGGTGTCCGACAGGTCCGGGAGGATCGCTACGGGCGCGTGGTTGAAAACCTGACGGAAGTGGCACCCACGCCGGCGCATAACATCCAGTTGAGTATTGACGAGCGGCTGCAAACCATTACCGAAGACGCGCTGGACAATGCCGTCGCCTGGAATAAGGCCGAGTCAGGGGCGTCGGTGCTCATTAATATCCCCACCGGGGAAATACTCGCCATGGCGAGCTATCCGGATTTCAATCCCAATAACCGGGAAGGCGCGACGATAAACGATTTTCGCAACCGGGCAATCAGCGATACGTTCGAGCCCGGTTCGACCGTTAAGCCGCTGGTGTTGATGACGGCTCTGCAGCAGGGGCTGGTCCAGCCGGACAGCGTCATTGATACCCACCCGTATACCCTTGACGGGCATCGTATCCGCGACGTGGGTTATTATCCTGAGCTGACTATGACCGGGATCCTGCAAAAATCGAGCGACACCGGCGTATCCCGGCTCTCGCTGGCGATGCCTGTCCAGCATCTTATTGATACCTATCGAAACTTTGGATTTGGCACCAACACGGGGCTTGGCTTAACGGGCGAAAGCGCCGGGCTGTTGCCACAGCGTAAATACTGGAGTCAGCTAGACCGTGCGACTTTTGCCTTTGGCTACGGCCTGATGGTCACACCGCTCCAGCTGGCCCACGTCTACGCGACGATTGGCGGCTTCGGGCTTGAGCGTCCACTCTCCATCACCCGCATCGATCCCCCGGTTATCGGCCACCGCGTCATGCCGGAGGAGATCGCGCATGAAGTGGAGCACATGATGGAAAGCGTCGCGCTGCCCGGCGGCGGGGGCGTTAAGGCCGCCGTTCGCGATTATCGCGTGGCGGTTAAGACCGGGACGGCGAAGAAAATTGATGATAGCGGCAAATATGTCGATAAATACGTCGCCTATACCGCAGGCGTTGCGCCTGCCAGCGACCCGCGTTTCGCCCTGGTGGTGGTGATTAACGATCCACAAAACGGGGCCTACTATGGCGGGGCGGTTTCCGCGCCGGTCTTCAGCGAAATCATGGGCAACGTGCTGCGCCTGGAGAATATTAAACCCGATGGCCTGCCGGCCGGTTCAGACCACCTTATCGTCATGCGGTAATCCAGCCATTTTATAGCAGGGCGAATAGCGGTACACTTCGTCCTTTGGTTTATCTCCCGGAGTTTCCATGTCCTTCAGCTGTCCCCTTTGCCACGCGTCACTGACGCGCTCAGATAAAAGTTATGCCTGTCCGCAGGGACATCAGTTTGATATGGCGAAAGAAGGGTATGTGAATCTTCTTCCGGTGCAGCACAAGCGCTCCCGCGATCCGGGCGATAGCGCAGAGATGATGCAGGCGCGCAGGGCGTTTCTCGATGCCGGGCACTATCTGCCGCTACGGGAGACGGTAGCGCAGATGCTGGGTGACTTATTGCCTGATTCGGCGTCCGCCATGCTTGATATCGGCTGCGGGGAAGGGTACTACACCGCACGGTTTGCGGATGTGGTGCGGGAGAAGGGGGCCGTGACATTCGGTCTCGACGTGTCGAAAGTGGCGATCCGCGCGGCGGCTAAACGTTACGCTGGCGTGACGTTTTGCGTGGCATCCAGCCACCGGCTGCCGTTTGATAATGCCAGTATGGATGCCATTATCCGCATCTACGCGCCGTGTAAAGCAGATGAGCTGGCGCGCGTCGTGAAGCCCGGAGGCTGGGTGATAACCGTCACGCCGGGCCCGCGTCACCTGATGGAGCTGAAGGGACTCATTTACGATGAGGTGCGTCTGCATGCCCCCCACTCTGAACAGCTGACAGGCTTTACGCTGAAGCAGGAGCATTCAGTGGCGTATGAAATGAGTTTGAACGGGGAAGAAGCGGTAGCCCTGCTGCAGATGACGCCGTTCGCGTGGCGGGCAAAGCCGGAAGTATGGGATGCGTTAGCGGCTCGGACGACGTTTGGCTGCCAGACGGATTTCAGTATCCACGTCTGGCAGCGCGACGCTTAAGGCGCGAAGTGTGCCCAGAGGATCTGGGCACCAATGCCGATCAGAACAATACCGCCTAAGATCTCGGCGCGTTTACCCAGCAGCGGGCCAATAAACCGCCCGACCATCATGCCCAGCGTGGACATAATCAGCGTTGCACAGCCAATGGCCAGCGCGGTGGCGATAATATTGACCTGCAGGAATGCCAGACCCACCCCGACGGCCATGGCGTCCAGGCTGGTGGCAATTGCCGTGGTGACCAGCAGCCAGAAACCGTGGCGGTGCTGCGGTGCTTCATCTTCATCATCATTCCCGCGAAAACCTTCAATCATCATTCGGCCTCCGAGAAACACCAGCAGGACGAACGCAATCCAGTGGTTCCACTCCAGCACGAACTGGCTGGCGAGCATGCCCAAACCCCAGCCGATGAGCGGCGTCAGCGTTTCGATGGCACCAAAGATCAGACCGGTGCGCAGAGCTTCTGTGAATTTAGGTTTGTGAAGCGTGGCGCCTTTGCCGATGGAGGCGGCAAATGCATCCATGGACATGCCAAAAGCGAGAAGGATCGTAGCGGAGATGTTCATAAGAGCGTCCAGACCGGGGATATCCATATGACACATCACTGCCCCCAGTAAACAGCAGTTGATGTATCTATGGTCTCGCCTGATCTCTTTTGCACGGTAAGCGTGCTGAAAGCGATCCGTACGCGCCACGTTTTTCAACGAGTATGTTGACGCGTACATTTCCTGCGTACAGGAAATCGGCTACTCCCCAACGACGGGCGCAACCTTAACATATTTTGAGAATATAAAACAACAACGAGCAAGGCTTAATTTATCTGCGTCTTTGATAACGATTTTCATTTAGGTTTATGCGTGAAAATATCGTTAATAAATATAAGTCTAAGAGGAGAGGAGATATAGCAACGGCTATATTCTTTGCGAAAGAATATCACAATATATAGCCGAGGTTATAATGTTAACTTATTGAGTTTTAACGAGTAATGTGTAGATTTTCTCAAGGTCATCAATATTTTTGACCCGAATGAGCAGGCGGCGCTGTTCTAATTGCATCACTAACACGCCGTCTTCGGATAAATTCATCTCTTTAATGCGGTTATATTCTATCCATACGTTGGCGAAGAAGAATCCCTGTTTTTTAAAAATGAGTTTCGGCGAGCGGATCCAGAACAGGTAAATCGCCATTAATGCCAGCGCACATAATAACCATGTGGTTAATATTGCACCGTGGCTGGTCACATTATTGTAAATCAGAATGACCACCAGGCCGGCGAAGATAAATGCATCAATGCGTCCACGGCGTAAGAGGGGAAGGGTCAGCAGCGTCTCGCCGTTACGGCGAGGCATAATGAATTCGTCATAGATCGCGTAAGCCAGAAGGGCAACAATAAACAACACCAGTACGATGTCCGTAACAGTCATTCATCCTCCAGATAAAAAGACCGGGGGCAAGCCCCCGGTCGATAACGCAATGTTTTACAGGCCCAGCAGGCCGACAGCGTAGCCCGCGATACCGATGACGAAGAAGCCAACGATGATCCACAGCGGGTTCACTTTCTTACGCAGCAGCCACATACAGGCGAAGGTCAACAGCAGCGGCACCAGGCCAGGCATCAGCTGGTCCAGAATCGTCTGCACGGTGGTGACGCGGGTTTGACCATCCTGACCGGTGATGGTTGAAACCACCAGCGGGATGTTCACGTGCGTCCACTTGTTAACCAGCGCCCCCATCACAAACAGGCCGAGAATAGACGCCCCCTCGGTCAGTTTCTGCAGGAAGCCGCCGCCCATATCCTTAACGATGTCCACGCCCTTACGGTAGCCGTAGGCCACGCCGTAGTAACGGGTCAGCAGACGTACCGCGTTGAACAGGATAAAGAACAGCAGAGGACCGAGCAGGCTGCCGCTCATCGCGATCCCGGCACCCAGCGCCGCGAAGACCGGACGAACAGTACCCCAGAAGATAGGGTCGCCCACGCCAGCCAGCGGACCCATCAGACCGACTTTGATACCGTTGATGGCACCATCGTCAATCTCCGCGCCGTTCGCACGCTGCTCTTCCATCGCCAGCGTCACGCCCAGAACCGGAGCCGCGACGTAAGGATGGGTGTTGAAGAATTCCAGGTGACGCTTAATTGCCTGACGGCGTGCTTCGTTGTTCTCAGGGTAGAGGCGTTTTATCGCCGGCACCATTGAGAAGCAGAAGCCCAGCGCCTGCATACGTTCGAAGTTCCATGAACCCTGAAACAGGTTAGAACGGATGAACACGCCACGAATATCACCCGGAGTGAGTTTTTTCTCGGTGGTAGTTTTTGTCATATCAACCATTTCGCTCACCTGTTAGTCCAGTTCGTTATCGAGATCGTTGTTACCAGCAGCCTGCGCTGGGGCACCCGCAACACGGTTGTATTTTGGGCTGAGCTGGATGTAGAGAATCGCCATCACGGCACCAATCACGCCCAGCGCAACCAGGTTGAAGTTGGTGAATGCTGCGGTGACGAAGCCGAGGTAGAAGAACGGCATCAGGTAGCCCGCGCGCATCATGTTGATGACCATCGCGTAACCTACCACGACGATCATACCGCCTGCGATGTTCAGACCGCTGGTGACCACTTCAGGAATCGCGTTCAGCATGCCCTGAACTTCACTGGTGCCGACAGAGATCGCAACGATAACCGCCGGGATTGCGATACGCATCGCCTGCAGGAACAGGGACGACACGTGGATCCAGGAGAGTGCCGTGAGGTTGCCGTTCTCGGCCGCCTTATCCGCCGCGTGCTGGAAGGCCACGGTGATGGTACGAACGATGATGGTCAGCACCTGGCCTGCTGCGGCCAGAGGAATGGCAAGGGCAATACCAGCACCAATACTCTGATGACCGGCAATAACCAGAACGGTTGAGATGATAGAGGCCAGTGCGGCATCAGGCGCAACGGCGGCACCGATGTTCATCCAGCCCAGGGCGATCATTTCCAGCGTACCACCGATGATGATACCGGTTTTCATATCACCCAGAACGGCACCGATCAACGTACAGGCCACCAGAGGGCGGTGGAACTGAAATTCATCAAGTACGGATTCCATACCCGCAATACACGCGACGATGAACACCAGCACAATCTGAAGAGTGGTAATCTCCATTGTACTTCTCCTATAACATAAGCTTTATGTGAAAAACCGGCGCGGGCTTATTTCCCAACTTTACCGATCAAATCCATCATTTTCAGTTTCTGGTCAGTGGAAACCTTACGGGCTTCCAGCTCAATACCGCGGGCATTCAGCTTGTTGAACGCCTCGATATCTTTCGCATCAACTGAAATCGCGTTGTTGACCTGCGTTTTGCCCTGACGGAAAGCCATACCGCCGATGTTCACGGAGGTGATTTTCACGCCGCCTTCAACAATGCGCTCGACGTCTGTCGGGTTAGTAAACAGGAGCATCACGCGTTCACCCGCATATTTCGGGTTGTTGTAAACGCGGATCATCTTGGCGACATCCACCACGTGCGCGGTAACGCCCGGTGGTGCAACCTGAGTCAGAAGGGTTTTACGGACAGTGTCGGCGGCCACTTCGTCACTGACCACGATGATACGCTGTACGTTGGTCTCTTTGGTCCAGCGAGTCGCAACCTGTCCGTGAATCAGACGGTCATCAATACGCGCCAGGCCGATAACCATGTAATCGTTCGGTCCCATCGGTTTTGCCGGTGCTGCTGCTTTCGGTGCCGCCGCAGCCGGGGCAGGGGCGGGTTTTTCAACCGGCTGGGCCTTCAGGGCTTTCACCCCTTCGCGGCCGGTTTCAACGGCCAGCGCGACCAGCTCATCGAAGCCTGGGTTATCGTCGCGCGCCATAAAGGTTTCCACCAGCATGGGAATGTTTACCCCGGCGACGACTTCATAATGCTCTTTATCGACGACAATGCGGCTGGCAGCATTAAACGGACTGCCGCCCCATGTATCGACGAGAAACAGCACGCCTTTGCTGGTATCCAGCTTCGCGAGTTGAGCGTTGTACTTCTCAATCAGCGTCTCGGCATTTTCACCGGGAACGAAATCGATCCAGCCGACGTTTTCCTGCTCGCCCAGCAGCATCTCTGCCGTTTTGAGTAGCTGCTCAGCAGCCCAACCATGTGTGCCTATGACAATAGCAATGGTCACTTGCTACCTCCTTTTATTATCATTAATACGCCTGCCCGGCAGACGTACTGAGAATCGTATTGGCGAACCGAATCGATTCAGATAAGGGTTAGAGTTCAAAAAACTAAGACTTCCGCGAATTATTTTAGATAGTGAAAAAATAATTTATGTGATGAAGATCCGTAATTTAGCCACGCGTTACAGAATTATCTGTAGCGTACAGCCGCTGTGTTACAGAACTTTGCAAAGGAACGTAAATCTTTGCTAAAAACACAGTCTCTCTGATATGTTTAGCCTCCGTTTACTTGTTCAGGAGTATAGGGCTACAGCCCACTATATGGACCGTCACCGACGTCAGTCATCTACCAGGCCATTCCGCGCCTTTTTCACCGGCGAACCACGCCACGTATCAACTCTGTCTGCCTCTTATTTGCCCACGTTGAGTGGGGCACCGTTTTGTCATTCCTTTAGCAGGAGCTTGTCATGGAATTCTTAATGGACCCGTCAATCTGGGTGGGACTGCTCACGCTGGTGGTGCTGGAGATCGTTCTCGGCATCGATAACCTGGTGTTTATCGCCATCCTTGCGGATAAGCTGCCGCCAAAACAGCGTGATAAAGCGCGTCTGATTGGGCTCTCGCTGGCGCTGGTCATGCGACTGGGGCTGCTCTCCGTGATCTCGTGGATGGTCACGCTGACCAAACCGCTGTTCTCCGTCATGGACTTCACCTTCTCCGGCCGTGATTTGATCATGCTAATCGGGGGGATATTCCTGCTGTTCAAAGCGACAACAGAGCTGCATGAACGGCTGGAGAACCGGCAACATGATGATGGTCACGGTAAGGGCTACGCCAGCTTCTGGGTCGTGGTGCTGCAAATTGTGGTGCTGGATGCAGTCTTCTCGCTGGATGCGGTGATTACCGCGGTCGGTATGGTGAACCACCTGCCGGTGATGATGGCGGCCGTCGTGATTGCGATGGCGGTGATGCTGCTGGCCTCGAAACCGCTGACGCGCTTCGTCAACCAGCATCCGACGGTGGTCGTGCTCTGTCTGAGCTTCCTGCTGATGATTGGTTTGAGCCTGGTGGCGGAAGGTTTCGGCTTCCATATTCCGAAAGGCTACCTGTACGCCGCGATTGGCTTCTCGATCCTGATCGAACTGTTCAACCAGATTGCGCGCCGTAACTTTATTAAGCAGCAGTCAAATCAGCCGCTGCGCGCCCGTACGGCGGACGCCATTCTGCGCCTGATGGGCGGACGCCGTCAGGTGAACGTCCAGTCTGACCCTGAAAACCGTAACCCGGTGCCCGTTCCGGAAGGGGCGTTTGTGGAAGAAGAACGCTACATGATTAACGGCGTGCTCTCCCTGGCCTCCCGCTCGCTGCGCGGCATCATGACGCCGCGCGGGGAAATTAGCTGGGTCGATGCGAACCTGAGCGTTGATGAAATTCGTCAGCAATTGCTCTCATCTCCGCACAGCCTGTTCCCGGTGTGTCGCGGTGAGCTGGATGAGATCATCGGCGTGGTTCGGGCGAAAGAGATGCTGGTGGCGCTGGAAGAGGGTGTCAACGTGGAGGCCATTGCAGCTTCGTCGCCGGCGATTGTCGTACCGGAAACGCTGGATCCGATCAACCTGCTGGGCGTATTGCGTCGCGCGCGCGGTAGCTTTGTTATCGTCACCAACGAGTTTGGTGTGGTACAGGGGCTGGTGACGCCGCTGGACGTGCTTGAAGCGATTGCCGGTGAATTCCCGGATGAAGACGAAACGCCTGAGATTGTGGCCGACGGCGAAGGCTGGCTGGTCAAAGGTGCGACCGACCTGCACGCGCTCTCGCATACGCTGGGGCTGGAAAACGTGGTTAACGATGAAGAAGACATCGCAACCGTGGCGGGGCTGGTTATCGCCGTAAACGGTCAGATCCCGCGCGTCGGGGATGTGATCGAGCTTCCTCCATTGCACATCACTATCGTTGAAGCTAACGACTACCGCGTCGATCTGGTCCGCATTGTTAAAGAACAGTCTGCACACGACGAAGACGAATAAGTCTGCTTAACGGGTACGATGTGCCCGTTACGATCTTCTGGCGGGGAAGATTTTCCCGCCAGCCATTGTGGCGTTACTACCGCGCCTGCTTCTCTCTCAACCCCTTCGCTATTTAGCCGCTGCCTGATGCCAGGCCGAGCGCGAGCAGCCGCGACCGTAAAAGTGTAGTGGGGAAAGAAGAAGGAGACGAGAATGAAGGGAGAAATTCGCCCATCCGTTGCGGATGGGCGAAAGAGAGGATTAGTCGCACTGCACCTTAATGGCCAGACCGCCGCGCGACGTTTCACGGTACTTCGCGTTCATGTCTTTGCCGGTTTCGTACATGGTTTCGATAACCTTATCCAGCGACACGCGTGGTTCGCTGGTACGGCGCATCGCCATGCGTGAGGCGTTAATCGCTTTGACGGAGGCAATCGCGTTACGCTCAATGCACGGTACCTGCACCTGGCCTGCGACCGGGTCACAGGTCAGACCGAGGTTATGCTCCATGCCAATTTCCGCCGCCACGCAAACCTGTTCAGGGCTTGCACCCAGCAGCTCGGCCAGACCGGCTGCCGCCATGGAGCAGGCCACGCCTACTTCACCCTGACAGCCCACTTCAGCGCCTGAAATGGACGCGTTCATCTTGTACAGCGCGCCGATAGCGCCGGCCGCGAGGAAATAACGGATATAAATATCCGGCGTCACAGGCTCGATAAAGTGATCGTAATAGGCCAGCACCGCCGGAACGATCCCGCACGCGCCGTTGGTTGGCGCAGTCACGACGCGCCCCCCTGCGGCGTTCTCTTCGTTCACCGCCAGCGCAAACATGTTCACCCAGTCAACTACGTTCATCGGGTCATTAGAGAATTTGTCCGTGGTCACCAGCATACGGCGCAGGGCAGAGGCACGACGCGGCACGCGCAGTGGCCCTGGCAGTACGCCTTCGGTGTTCATCCCGCGATCGATACAGGCGCGCATGGTTTGCCACACGTTGGCAAAATAGTCTTCGATCTCTTTTTTGCTGTGCAGCGCCAGCTCGTTCTGCATCACCATGCCGGACAGCGACAAACCGGTCTCTTTGCAGTAGCCCAGCATCTCGGTGGCCGATTTGAACGGATAGGGCACGTTCACGTCGCCCGCGCTCTCTTTACCGAAATGCTCTTCGTCAACGATGAAGCCACCGCCGATGGAGTAGTAGGTTTTGCTGTAGATCTCTTTTTCGCCGCTCCAGGCGTGGATAGTCATGCCGTTTTCATGCAGCGGCAGGTTGTCGCTGCGAAAACGCATGCCGTCATCCTGCGGGAAATCCACTTCGTGCTGACCGTTAGCCAGCAGCAGGCGACCGCGCGCTTCCACGTCGCGGATGAATGCCGGGATGGCATCAATATCAACAGTGTCCGGCATATTGCCCGCCAGACCCATAATAATGGCGATATCGGTGTGGTGGCCTTTACCCGTTAATGACAGTGAACCGTAAACGTCTACGGCGACACGGGTAACGCT
This sequence comes from Enterobacter cloacae complex sp. P47BA, assembly GCF_014930485.1. Lineage (NCBI taxonomy): Bacteria > Pseudomonadati > Pseudomonadota > Gammaproteobacteria > Enterobacterales > Enterobacteriaceae > Enterobacter > Enterobacter cloacae complex sp. P47BA. The sequence continues at coordinate 44,056 of NZ_JADBRF010000006.1, forward strand.
TTCCAGTAATCCTTTTTCGACCAGATCATCGACGAACTGTTTACCGGCCTTCATCGGCCCTACAGTGTGGGAAGAAGACGGACCAATCCCCACTTTGAACATGTCGAATATACTAATCACTTTCACACTCCTGACAGGGTTACCGGGGTTCCAGTAACGATGTTATAACTGCGCATAGTGTAAGAGGGAACACCAACCTCGGCTTAACTATTCACATGAATTAAACTAATGGTTAACGATGGGTTTTGCTAATAGCGCGACGCGGATCGCAAACCTGCAAAAAAGGCTGGAATGTAAAGTATAGTCAAGGCTTCAGGCCGATTTGTAGCGCCAGTTCACGAATGATGCCCGCCGTCATGCCCCAGACAAAATAATGCTGATACCAGGACAACCAGACCCGATGGTCATGCCCCCGGCGATGGATATCCAGCGGATGATAGCGGCTTAGCCGGAGCGCCTCTTCAAGCGGCATCTCAAACACCGCAGAGACTTCGTCGACGCTGGCATGATACTGAAGATTGGGGGGGATAATGCCGACGACCGGCGTGACCTGAAAGCCGGTCACGCTGTCGACGGGCGGCAGCACGCCGATGACTTCCACCGCGTCAGGCGGGATCGCCACCTCCTCCTGCGCTTCCCGCAGCGCGGCGGCAATCAGCGACGCATCGGTGCTGTCCACCGCCCCTCCCGGAAAGGCCACCTGACCGGCGTGTTTGCGCATATGCGGCGAACGCTGCGTAAGCAGCAGGCCCGGCTGTTCCCGGCGCACCACCGGGATCAGCACCGCCGCCTGACGCTGATTCAGCGTGGCGCGGTTGACCTGCGGCCGTAGCAGCTGAAAGCGCGACAGAAAATCATCCAGCGTCAGGTTCTCTTTCTCCACCGTTAGTTCTCCAGTTGCTTCAGGATGCGGTTCACCTTATCAAAGGTTTCCTGATATTCCGCCTCGACCTGGCTGTCCGCCACAATGCCGCCGCCCGCAGAACAGTACAGATTGCCGCCGCAGGCCGTCAGCGTGCGAATGGTAATGCTGGTATCCATGGTGCCGCACAGGCTGATATAGCCGATGCTGCCGCACCAGGCGTTGCGGCGGTGCGGTTCCAGTTCGTCGATGATTTCCATGGCGCGAATTTTTGGCGCACCGGTGATGGAGCCGCCCGGGAATGCGGCCCGGAGCAGATCGCAGGCGGTGCGAGAGGCGGGCAGACGCGCGGTGATGGTGCTGACCAGATGATGCACTGCCGGGAAAGGTTCGACGACGAACAGCTCCGGCACGCGCACGCTGCCTGGTTCGGCGACCCGGCCAATATCGTTACGCATCAGGTCGACAATCATCAGGTTTTCGGCGCGATCCTTCGGTGACCCGGCGAGTTTGTCCGCCTGCTGGCGATCGGCGTCCGGATCGGCAAGGCGCGGCAGCGTGCCTTTAATCGGGCGGGTCTGAATCGTCCCTTCCGCCAGATGGATAAAACGCTCCGGCGACAGGCTGAGGATGGCCCCCTGTTTCAGACGTACGAACGCGCTGAACGGAGCCCTGTTGCTGGCATTGAGACGGGTAAACGCCTGCCACTCGTCCCCCTGGTATGCTGCCTGGAAACGCTGGGCAAGGTTAACCTGATAGCAGTCGCCGCTTTGCAGATAGGCCTGCACGCGGGAGAATTTTTCCGCGTATTCCGGCGCGGTCATGTTCGAGCGCCAGCCGGAGGTCAGGGTGAACGCCTCAGCTGGAGCAGGCTGTTGTGCCTCAAGCCAGGCCAGACGCGCCTGCACGTCATCATGGCTCAGCAGGGAGACCCTTTTTTTCTGGTGGTCCACAATCAACGCCCAGTCATACAGCCCCACGGCCATGTCCGGCAGGGCAATATCCGCCTGCGCATGCTCGGGCAGCATCTCGAAGCGGCGACCCAAATCGTAGCCAAACAGGCCCAGCGCGCCGCCCTGGAAGGGCAGGTCCAGGTTAGGGGTAGCGGATAAGCCCAGCGCGTTGATTTCCTGCTGAAGCTGCATCAGCGGATCGTCCTTCGTCGACAGATCGTCGGTCGTCAGCGTTTTCAGGGGATCGGCCACCAGAATATCGAAGCGGCTGTACGGGTGATCCGCATGGCCGGAGTGCAGCAGCATGGCAAAGGGAAGATGGCTCAAACGGGCAAACCAGAACTCAGCGGCGTCAGCGCGCCAGGGTAAGGTAACAACAGTGGGGAAGCGCATGTTCATGTATGGCATACTACCGGGCAGCGTGAAATAATTAGCGCGAATAATTTAGCAGGAGTTGACGATGTTTGCAGGTTTACCTTCTCTGAGCCATGAACAGCAGCAGAAAGCGGTTGAGCGAATTCAGGAACTGATGTCCCAGGGGATGAGCAGCGGACAGGCGATTTCCCAGGTGGCGGAGGAGCTGCGCGCCACCCATACCGGCGAGCGGATCGTGGCGCGTTTTGAGGATGAAGATGAAGAGTAATCGGGCTTAAACCGCCGCGATAATCTTGATCTCAACCTTGTATTCCGGTTTCATCAGCGTGGCCTGTACGGTGCAGCGTACAGGCGCGTGACCCGCCACCACCCACGCATCCCAGGCTTTGTTCATCGCCGCGAAATCGTCTTTATTTGCCAGGAAAATGGTCGCATCCAGAATGCGGGATTTATCGCTGCCCTGTTTTTCCAGCACGGCATCAATCTGCGCCAGGGTATTCGCCGTCTGTTCGAACGCATCCGCGTCCAGATTTGACGGTACACCGGTGTAATACAGCGTCTGGTTATGGATCACCACATCAGACCAGCGGGCTTCGGCATCAATGCGCACAATTGTCATAAACGTTTCCTCGTTATTTTTCGTCGTCAGGCGGCAAGACTGCCATATTGTTCTGCCGTCGTCACTATTTGGGGTGGCACAGGAGAAGATGGGCTGACATAATCCCTGTGCAAAAATACAGTGAGAGAGCAACGTGGCAGACGATTTTTCCCCTGAAGGTCAATTAGCGCAGGCGATCCCCGGCTTCAAGCCCCGTGAGCCTCAGCGACAGATGGCGCACGCCGTTGCCCGCGCCATTGATAAGGCCCAGCCGCTGGTGGTTGAAGCCGGAACCGGCACGGGTAAGACCTATGCTTACCTTGCGCCGGCGCTGCGGGCGAAAAAGAAGGTGATAATTTCCACCGGATCGAAAGCGCTGCAGGATCAGCTCTACAGCCGCGATTTGCCTACCGTAGCAAAAGCGCTGAAATACAAAGGACGCCTGGCACTGCTGAAAGGGCGATCGAACTACCTTTGCCTGGAGCGACTTGAACAGCAGGCGCTGGCCGGCGGCGATCTGCCGGTACAAACCCTGAGCGACGTCATTATCCTGCGCGCCTGGGCGAACCAGACTGAAGAGGGCGATATCAGCACCTGCGCGAGCGTGCCGGAAGACTCCCCGGCCTGGCCGCTGGTGACCAGCACCAACGACAACTGCCTCGGCAGCGACTGCCCGCTGTATAAAGACTGTTTTGTGGTGAAAGCGCGCAAAACAGCGATGGACGCAGACGTGGTGGTGGTGAACCACCACCTGTTCCTCGCGGACATGGTGGTTAAGGACAGCGGTTTCGGCGAGCTTATCCCGGAGGCGGACGTGATGATCTTCGATGAAGCCCATCAGTTGCCGGATATCGCCAGCCAGTATTTCGGCCAGTCGCTCTCCAGCCGCCAGCTACAGGATCTGGCGAAAGATTTTACCATTGCCTACCGGACCGAACTCAAAGATACCCAGCAGCTGCAGAAGTGTGCCGACCGTCTGGCGCAAAGCGCGCAGGATTTCCGCTTACAGCTTGGCGAGCCGGGCTATCGCGGCAACCTGCGCGAACTGCTGGCGGACAAAAATATCCAGCGCGCGCTGCTGCTGCTCGATGATGCACTTGAGCTCTGCTACGACGTGGCGAAGCTGTCCCTCGGACGCTCCGCGCTGCTTGACGCCGCCTTCGAGCGCGCCACGCTCTATCGCGGGCGGCTCAAACGGCTAAAAGAGATCAACCAGCCGGGGTACAGCTACTGGTATGAATGCACCTCGCGCCACTTTACCCTGGCGCTCACGCCGCTGACGGTGGCCGATAAATTCAAAGAGGTGATGGCGCAGAAGCCGGGAAGCTGGATCTTCACTTCCGCAACCCTGTCTGTAAATGACGATCTGCACCACTTCACCGAGCGCCTCGGTATTGAGCAGGCGGAATCACTGCTGCTGCCCAGCCCGTTTGATTACGAAAAGCAGGCGCTACTCTGCGTGCCACGCAATCTCCCGCTGCCGAACCAGCCGGGGGCGGCGCGGCATCTCGCGGCGATGCTCAAGCCGATGATTGAGGCCAACAACGGGCGCTGCTTTATGCTCTGCACCTCACACGCCATGATGCGCGATCTCGCCGAGCAGTTTCGCGCCACCATGACCCTCCCGGTGCTGCTGCAGGGGGAAACCAGCAAAGGCCAGCTGCTCCAGCAGTTCGTCAGCGCCGGTAATGCCCTGCTGGTGGCAACCAGCAGCTTCTGGGAAGGGGTGGACGTGCGCGGCGACACGCTCTCGCTGGTGATCATCGATAAGCTGCCGTTCACGTCGCCGGACGATCCGCTGCTCAAGGCGCGGATGGAAGACTGCCGCCTGCGCGGCGGCGATCCGTTCGACGACGTTCAACTACCGGACGCGGTCATCACGCTTAAGCAGGGGGTAGGGCGACTGATCCGTGACGTCACCGACCGCGGCGTGCTGGTGATCTGCGATAACCGCCTGGTGATGCGTCCTTACGGCGCAACGTTCCTCGCCAGCCTGCCGCCCGCCCCGCGTACGCGGGACATTAAACGCGCGGTGCGTTTCCTGGCAAACCCAACGGCGGAGTAATTCGCTCCGGAGTGTGCTAAGATGCGCGCCATTTTGTGACTGACCCTTGCGAGAGCGCGACGACTGATGCGAATTCTGGCTATTGATACCGCGACAGAGGCTTGCTCTGTTGCTCTGTTGAACGACGGAGCTGTTTCTGCTCATTTCGAAGAGTGCCCACGGGAACACACCCAGCGTATTCTGCCCCTGGTAAAAGCCATTTTAACCCAGGGCAACACCACCTTAACCGACCTCGACGCGCTGGCCTTTGGCCGCGGTCCCGGCAGCTTTACGGGCGTGCGCATTGGGATTGGCATCGCGCAGGGGCTGGCGCTGGGCGCTGACCTGCCGATGATCGGCGTCTCTACGCTTGCGACGATGGCCGAGGGAGCCTGGCGCATGACGGGCGCGACCCGCGTGCTCGCCGCTATTGACGCTCGCATGGGTGAAGTTTACTGGGCGGAATATACCCGCGATGAAAACGGCGTCTGGCACGGCGAAGAGACGGAAGCAGTGCTTAAGCCTGAAGCCGTTACTGAGCGCCTGAAGCAGCTGTCCGGCGAGTGGGCGACGGTCGGCACGGGCTGGCCGGCGTGGCCAGAGATGGCGAGCGGCACCGGCGTGACGCTGGTGGACGGCAACATGCTCCTGCCTGCGGCAGAAGATATGCTCCCGATTGCCCGTCAACTGCTTGCAGCAGGAAAAACCGTTGCCGTTGAGCATGCGGAGCCGGTTTATTTGCGAAACACCGTCGCGTGGAAGAAACTTCCGGGCCGCGAATGAATCTCAGTAACAGGAACTGAGAAAAAGGAGTCGCATCATGGCGGTTCAGACTAAAGTAGTACGCCTTTTTATGGCAGGCGCGGTTGCCATAGCACTGAGCGGTTGCGTAACCGTACCTGATGCGATCAAGGGCAGCAGCCCGACGCCACAGCAGGATCTGGTTCGGGTAATGAATGCGCCCGAGCTTTACGTCGGCCAGGAAGCCCGCTTCGGTGGGAAAGTGATCGACGTGCAGAACCAGCAGGGGAAAACCCGTCTGGAAATTGCCACGGTACCGCTCGACAGCGGCGCGCGTCCCGTACTCGGTGACGCCTCTCGCGGACGTATCTATGCCGACGTTAGTGGTTTCCTCGACCCGGTCGATTTTCGCGGACAGCTGGTAACCGTTGTCGGGCCGATTACCGGTTCGGTGCAGGGCAAAATCGGCAACACGCCGTATAAATTTATGACCATGCAGGTGAACGGCTATAAGCGCTGGCGTATCGCCCAGCAGGTGGTGATGCCGCCTCAGCCAATCGACCCGTGGATGTGGGGTCCACATCCTTATCGTTACGGTTATCCGGGATGGGGCTGGTATAACCCGGGCCCTGCACAGGTGCAAACGATCGTAACTGAGTAACTTACTGTTATTGTTAAGAAAGAGACAGCGGCTCAGCCGCTGTCTCTGTTTTTTTACGGATAAAACGAAAAAAAAGAGTGACGCGCTTCGCAACCTGCAATCTGAACAATTAATAAACTGGTACGCTGAGTTAATATAATGTTAACAAACTGTTTATTATCGGGGCTGTGATGACGACGAACACTCATTTCAGAGGTGATGCATTGCAAAAGGTTTGGCTTAACCGTTATCCCGCAGATGTGCCTGCGGAGATCAATCCTGACCGTTATCAATCCCTGGTGGAATTATTTGAGCACTCGGTAAGACGTTACGCAGACCAGCCCGCGTTTGTAAATATGGGCGAGGTGATGACGTTCCGTAAGCTTGAGGAGCGTAGCCGGGCGTTTGCGGCTTATCTGCAGGAAGGACTTGGGCTGCAAAAAGGGGATCGCGTCGCGCTGATGATGCCGAACCTGCTGCAATACCCGGTGGCGCTGTTCGGCATCCTGCGTGCCGGGATGATTGTCGTCAACGTTAACCCGCTTTACACGCCGCGCGAGCTGGAACATCAGCTGAATGACAGCGGGGCGGTGGCGATTGTCATTGTTTCTAACTTTGCCCATACCCTGGAAAAAGTGGTCGACAAAACCCAGGTGAAGCACGTCATCCTGACGCGCATGGGCGATCAGCTTTCCACCGCCAAAGGGACGCTGGTGAACTTTGTCGTTAAATACGTCAAACGTCTGGTACCAAAATACCATCTGCCGGATGCTATCTCCTTCCGGCGGGCGCTGCATGCGGGCTATCGCATGCAGTACGTCAAGCCTGAAGTCGTCTCCGAAGACCTGGCCTTCCTGCAATACACGGGCGGCACCACCGGCGTGGCCAAAGGGGCGATGCTGACCCACCGCAACATGCTGGCGAACCTTGAGCAGGTCAATGCCACCTACGGGCCGCTGCTGCATCCGGGTAAAGAGCTGGTAATCACCGCGCTGCCGCTGTATCACATCTTCGCGCTGACCATGAACTGCCTGCTGTTTATCGAGCTGGGCGGGCAAAACGTATTGATCACCAACCCGCGCGATATCCCGGGTCTGGTGAAAGAGCTGGCAAAATACCCGTTTACCGCCATGACCGGGGTGAACACCCTGTTTAACGCGCTGCTCAACAACAAAGAGTTCCAGCAGCTTGATTTCTCCACGCTGCATCTCTCCGCGGGCGGCGGCATGCCGGTTCAGCAGGCGGTGGCCGAGCGCTGGGTGAAGCTAACCGGGCAATATCTGCTGGAAGGCTATGGCCTGACGGAATGTGCCCCGCTGGTGAGCGTCAACCCGCACGATATCGACTACCACAGCGGCAGCATCGGCCTGCCGGTCCCGTCGACGGAAGCAAAGCTGGTGGATGATGAGGATAACGAAGTGCCTCACGGCGAGCCGGGCGAGCTGTGCGTCAGAGGGCCGCAGGTGATGCTGGGTTACTGGCAGCGTCCTGATGCGACCGACGAAATCATTAAAGACGGCTGGCTTCACACCGGCGATATTGCGGTGATGGATGACGAAGGCTTCCTGCGCATCGTCGATCGCAAAAAAGATATGATCCTGGTCTCCGGCTTCAACGTCTATCCGAACGAAATCGAAGACGTGGTGATGCAGCACAGCGGCGTGCTGGAAGTGGCGGCGGTGGGCGTTCCTTCCGGCAGCAGCGGTGAAGCGGTGAAGATATTTGTGGTCAAGAAAGATCCTTCTCTTACCGAGGAAGCGCTGATAACGTTTTGTCGCCGTCAGCTGACGGGCTATAAGGTGCCGAAGCTGGTGGAATTCCGCGATGACCTGCCGAAATCCAACGTCGGGAAGATATTACGACGAGAATTACGTGACGAAGCCCGTGCCAAAGTAGACAATAAGGCCTGAGCTTCACGTTAATCGCCCAGACGCCGGTTAAGCCGGCGTTTTTTATGGGCGCAAACAAAAGAGAATCCGATTTGAATTACCAGATGATCACGACCAACGACGAGCTGGCTTCGCTGTGCGAAGTGACGCGCGACTTTCCTGCCATCGCTCTGGATACCGAGTTTGTCCGTACTCGCACCTATTATCCACAGCTGGGTTTGATACAGATGTACGACGGTAAGCACGTCTCGCTGATCGACCCGCTCGGCATTACCGACTGGGCGCCGATGCGTGACCTGCTGCTGGATACTGCGGTAACGAAATATCTGCATGCGGGCAGTGAAGATCTGGAAGTTTTTCTTAACACCTTTGGCATCATGCCTCAGCCGCTGATTGATACGCAGATCCTCGCGGCGTTCAGCGGTCGTCCGCTGTCGTGGGGCTTTGCCGCGATGGTGGAGGAGTACACGGGCCTGACGCTGGATAAAAGTGAATCCCGTACCGACTGGCTGGCGCGTCCGCTTACCGAGCGTCAGCTGGAATATGCGGCGGCAGACGTGTTTTACCTGCTGCCGATTGCCGGACAGCTGATGAAAGAGGCGGAAGCCTCCGGCTGGCTCTCTGCCGCGCTGGATGAGTGCCGTATGACGCAGCAGCGTCGCCAGGAAGTGGTTGACCCGAAAGAGGCCTGGCGTGATATCACCAACGCCTGGCAGCTTCGCACGCGTCAGCTGGCCTGCCTGCAGCTGTTAGCGGACTGGCGTTTGCGTAAAGCGCGTGAGCGCGATTTGGCCGTGAATTTTGTGGTGCGTGAAGAGCATCTCTGGGCGGTCGCGCGCTATATGCCGGGCAGCCTGGGCGAGCTGGACAGCATTGGCCTTTCCGGCAGCGAGATCCGTTTCCATGGTAAAACCCTGCTGGCGCTGGTCGCCAAAGCGCAGGCGCTGCCGGAGGATGCACTGCCTGAGACGCTGCTGAATCTCATGGATATGCCGGGCTATCGTAAAGCATTTAAGGATATCAAAGCGCTGGTGCAGGATGTCGCAACGGAAAGCAAGCTGAGCGCTGAACTGCTGGCGTCACGCAGACAAATTAACCAGCTGCTGAACTGGCACTGGAAGCTGAAACCGCAGAATGGCGTGCCGGAACTGATGGCTGGCTGGCGCGGGGTATTGATGGCCGATCGCCTGAATACCTTGCTGGAAGGTTATCCGCGATAAAAATATGCCGGGCGATATACCCGGCATATTCTCCCCGGTGGCGCTGTGCTTACCGGGGCTACGACACCAGGAACCTACGGACGCGACTCTTCCGCTTCCGGAAGCGTTACGTTCAGCTCCAGAATCGAAATATCCCCGTCTTTTTGCTCCAGCTGTACGGTGACCATCTCCGGGTCAATCTGCACATACTTACAGATCACTTCCAGGATGTCCTTGCGCAGCTGCGGCAGGTAGTGAGGCTCGGCGTCGCTACGACGACGCTCCGCAACGATAATTTGCAGGCGTTCTTTTGCGATGTTGGCGGTGCTTTTTTTCCGCGAGAGAAAAAAGTCCAGTAATGCCATAACTTATCCTCCGAACAGGCGTTTGAGGAAACCTTTCTTCTCTTCTTCAATGAAGCGGAAAGGACGTTCTTCTCCCAGCAGACGGTCAACGGTATCGGCGTAAGCTTTACCTGCATCTGCCGTTGTATCAAGGATCACGGGCTCGCCCTGGTTAGAGGCGCGTAACACGGACTGGTCTTCCGGGATAACGCCAACCAGTTTAATGCGCAGGATCTCCAGCACGTCTTCCATGCTTAGCATGTCACCTTTGTTCACGCGACCCGGGTTATAGCGGGTCAGCAGCAGGTGCTCTTTGATCGGATCCTGGCCATTTTCCGCACGGCGGGATTTGGAGGCCAGAATACCGAGAATACGGTCGGAGTCACGCACGGAGGAGACTTCCGGGTTGGTGGTGATGATCGCTTCATCAGCAAAGTAGAGCGCCATCAGGGCACCGGTTTCAATGCCGGCAGGGGAGTCACAGACGATGAAGTCGAACTCCATTTTTTTCAGCTCGTCGAGCACCTTTTCCACGCCTTCACGGGTCAGGGCATCTTTATCACGCGTCTGAGAAGCCGGAAGAATGAAGAGGTTCTCGGTGCGCTTGTCTTTAATCAGCGCCTGGTTCAGCGTGGCATCACCCTGAATGACGTTCACGAAGTCATATACGACGCGACGCTCACATCCCATGATGAGGTCGAGGTTACGCAGACCGATATCGAAGTCGATAACGACGGTTTTCTTTCCCTTCTGGGCCAAACCAGTAGCGATGGCCGCGCTGGAGGTGGTCTTGCCAACGCCTCCTTTACCCGAAGTAACAACAATAATGCGTGCCATAGAAATTCCTTGTTAAAAAGGGATTAATTCAACGGTTGAACGGTCAACGCGTCGTCTGCCAGAAGCAGGCGAGCCGCTTTGCCATAAAATTCGGCTGGGATCTTGTCGCTCAGCCAATATTCACCTGCGATGGACACCAGTTCCGCCGTCAGGTGAGTACAAAATATTTGCGCGTCCCGATCGCCACTTGCGCCCGCGAGCGCACGTCCACGCATCATACCGTAAACGTGAATATTGCCATCTGCAATAAGCTCTGCGCCAGCACTGACGTGGCTTGTAACAATTAGATCACAGTTTGGCGCATAAATGCGCTGACCGGAACGAACCGGCACATCAATCATTCGCGTTTTTGTGAGAGCGGTAACGTTTTGCGCCGCAGGAGGGGGCGTTTGTACGGCAGCGGGTGCTGCACGTGGGGTTTTTTCTTTGCCTTCATTAAGAAGAGGCAGCCCCGCACGGTCGATTTCCGCTTTCAACTCGGGATCTTTGCAGCCGCTGATGCCGACAATACGCAGCCCGGTAGAGGAGACCGCCTGCTGGAGACGTGTCCAGTTAACCGGAGCCTCAAGACCGCTGACGTTGATGACGACGGGGGCGTGCTTCAGAAAGGCGGGAGCCTGGGCGATTTTGTCTTCTAACGCCTGACGAATAACCTCGGGTTTTGCATCATGCAAATGAACCACTGATAAGGTGAAGCTACTGCCTTTAAGCTCGATGGGCGTGTTTGACATCCTGGCCTTACTCAATTTGCTATTAACCGCAACCATTCGCTGCGATATTCCGAAGAGTATCAGGCATGTTATAGTCAGGAGTATATTGAGGCAAGCAACCACCGATTAATTCAGAGTAAAAACATGTTTTGTGTGATCTACAGAAGTACAAGCCGTGACCAGACCTATCTTTATGTCGAAAAGAAAGACGATTTTTCACGCGTGCCGGAAGAATTAATGAAGAACTTTGGCCGACCACAGCTGGCGATGCTGCTGCCGCTGGACGGCCGTAAGAAACTGGTGAATGCCGATCTGGAAAAAGTGAAAACGGCATTAGCCGAGCAGGGCTATTATTTACAGCTTCCACCGCCGCCTGAGAATTTATTAAAACAGCACCTCGAGGCGTCCGGGAAAAAATAGCCTCAGCTGTTTTCGGGCATAACACATCAACCGATTAGGGGTCGAGCATGTATCAACATCATAACTGGCAAGGTGCATTACTGGATTATCCCGTCAGCAAAGTGGTCTGCGTGGGCAGCAACTATGCGAAGCATATTCAGGAGATGGGCAGCGCAACCCCAGAAGAGCCGGTCCTGTTTATTAAGCCCGAGACGGCGCTATGCGACATCCGCCAGCCGCTGGCGCTGCCGCAGGGGCTGGGGTCGGTGCATCACGAAGTAGAGCTTGCCGTGCTGATCGGCGCCACGCTGCGCCAAGCTTCCGAAGAGCATGTCGAGAAAGCGATTGCCGGCTACGGCGTGGCGCTGGATCTGACCCTACGCGACGTGCAGGGCAAAATGAAGAAGGCAGGGCAGCCGTGGGAAAAAGCCAAAGGCTTTGATAACGCATGTCCGATTTCAGGGTTTGTTCCGGTGAATGAATTTACCAACGATCCGCAGGACACTCCGCTCAGCCTGAAGGTTAACGGCGAGATCCGCCAGCAGGGCACCACGGCAGATATGATCCACAAGATTGTGCCGCTGATCGCCTACATGAGCCGTTTCTTCACCCTGAAGCCGGGCGATGTGATCCTCACCGGCACGCCGGAAGGCGTGGGCCCGCTCGCCAGCGGCGATGAGCTTGAGGTCGGTTTTAACGGCCTGTCGCTAAAAACCCGCGTGCTGTAACCGCATCTTGCCGCCTGCAAAGGGCGGCAAAACTTGCAACCACGTGCCAGACTCGTTATAAGGTGCGCTTTCTTTTGACGTGTGGACATCCTGATGAACGACATTCCTTTCTGGCAAAGCAAAACTCTTGACCAAATGACCGACGCGGAGTGGGAATCGTTGTGCGACGGCTGCGGGCAGTGCTGCCTGCACAAGCTGATGGATGAAGACTCCGATGAGATCTATTTCACCAACGTCGCCTGCAGGCAACTGAACATTAAAACCTGCCAGTGCCGCAACTACGAACGCCGCTTCGAGTTCGAACCGGACTGCATCAAGCTCACCCGTGAAAATCTGCCGACTTTTGAGTGGCTGCCGCACACCTGCGCGTATCGCCTGCTGGCGGAAGGGAAAGAACTGCCGAACTGGCATCCGCTGCTGACGGGCTCAAAGGCGGCGATGCACGGCGAGCGTATCTCGGTACGCCACATTGCGGTGAAGGAGTCCGAGGTACGGGACTGGGAAGATCACATCATGAATCACCCTAATCGGTGATAATAAAAAACCCGCCGGGGCGGGTTTTTGCTTTTACCTTCCAAACAAATCGCGTTTCTTCGGTTTGAACGGCTGAGCGATCAGCACCAGCAGCGCCACGACGAAGTAGGCCACAAAAATCCCCACCAGCCACTGCGGCATCTCCAGCGTCAGGAATTCCCACTGACGTACGGAGCAGTCACCGGATGCGACAAACACCTGCGGAAGCCACTTATCCAGCGGCAGCCAGCTCGGGAAGCGGGCGGCGAAATCACAGGTCATAAACGGTGACGGATGCAACTGCATCATGGTGTGCTGCCAGGAAAGCTCAATCCCTTTCCAGGCGCTGTACAGCCAGATGGCAATACCCACATAGCGCAACGGCGTTTTTGGGGCAATTGCGCCCACCAGGCCTGCACCCATAATGCCGAACAGCGCGCAGCGCTCGTAGATGCACAGCACGCAGGGCTTGAGTCCCATCACGTGCTGGAACCACAGCGCAACCATTTCCAGCGCAAAGGCGGTCAGGGCCATCAACAACCACGCTCCGCGACCGCGGGAGCACTGGTTTAAAAATCTCAACATAATCATTTCCCTGGAACATGCTTAGAAAGCGCAGTGTAAACGAATTTTAATGCGCCGCAAGTATACCCGCTTGTAGCAGCCATTGCGTACAGGGAACGAGAGTAATTTTGATGCACAGCAAACCAACAACGGTGAGCACCAGCGTGTACGGCAGCGCCATCCAGACCATTCTTCCATAAGAAAGCCGTATGAGCGGCGCCAGCGCCGAGGTCAGCAGGAAGAGAAATGCCGCCTGGCCGTTCGGTGTTGCAACGGAGGGCAGGTTTGTTCCGGTGTTGATGGCCACCGCCAGCAGGTCGAACTGCCCGGTGCTGACGATCCCTTGCTCCATCGCCGCTTTGGCCTCATTGATATACACCGTCCCGACAAAGACGTTATCGGAAATAGAGGACAACAGACCGTTAAAGAGATAGAACAGCGTAAGCTGCGAGTCCGGCGAGGCCTGAAGCACAAACGCGATAATCGGTGCGAAAAGGTGTTGGTCAATAATCACCGCCACGACCGCAAAAAAGACCGCCAGCAGCGCGGTAAACGGCAGGGCTTCGGTAAAGGCTTTACCAATAGCATGTTCGTCCGTAACCCCGCTAAAGGTGGTGGCAAGAATAATGACGGAGAGGCCAATCAACCCGACTTCGGCAAGATGCAACGCCAGCGCGGCGATAAGCCAGATGCCGATGATCCCCTGCGCAATCAGACGCAGCGTCTCCTGGCGCGTACGCTGTTTGCGGCTCTGCTCGTCAAATTTATGCAGTTCATTGCGAACCGGTTCAGGCAGCTGTGCGCCGTAGCCGAACAGCCTGAATTTTTCGACCAGAATGCAGGTCGCTAACCCGCAGACCAACACAGGCACGCTGACGGGGGCCATGCGCAGGAAAAACTCGCCAAAATGCCATTCAGCCGCTTTCGCGATGATCAGGTTTTGCGGCTCGCCCACCATGGTCATCACGCCGCCCAGCGCCGTACCGACCCCTGCGTGCATCATCAGGCTGCGCAGAAACGCGCGGAACTGTTCCAGCACGTCGCGGTTATGCGCCTCGACGTGGCTATCGTCCTGTAAATCCTCACTTGGGCGAGAGGAGGCCACGCGGTGATAAATGCCGTAAAATCCGACGGCGACGCTGATCACCACCGCGACAACGGTGAGCGCATCCAGGAAGGCCGACAGAAAGGCGGCGGCAAGGCAAAACGCCAGCGAGAGGATCGTTTTTGACGTAATGCTCAGCAGCAGGCGGGTAAAGATAAACAGCAGCAGCTGTTTCATAAAGTAGATACCGGCCACCATAAAAATGAGCAGCAGGAGCACTTCCAGATTGGAGGCCAGCTCTGCTTTTACATGCTCTGCGGACGTCATGCCGATGACAACGGCTTCAAACGCCAGCAAACCGCCGGGCAGCAGGGGATAACACTTCAGCGCCATGGCCAGGGTGAAAATAAATTCCGCCACCAGCAGCCACCCGGCGATAAACGGATCCACGCTAAAAATGAGGGGATTAACGACCAGGAAAACCAGCAGTATCAGTTTGTACCAGTCAGGAGAATGACCTAAAAAATTGCGCCACAGCGCGCGCCCAAAAGAAATTTCCACAACAGACGTCCTTCCCGTTAAGTAATACAAAACATCAGTATACGCAAAAATCGCGGCCCGGAGGCGGATAAGACCGCATTGTAAATTTCACAAAAATGAAACGGCGATCCCTCTTTTCTCACTTTGCCGCGCTACCTGCCGTTGCACGCCTCTGGTATGATGAGTCCAATTTGCAAAAAGCTGTGTAATGGAAATCTCACTATGGTCATTAAGGCGCAGAGCCCGGCGGGTTTCGCGGAAGAGTACATCATTGAAAGCATCTGGAATAATCGTTTCCCTGCGGGGTCCATTCTTCCGGCTGAACGCGAACTCTCTGAACTGATTGGCGTCACTCGCACCACGCTGCGTGAAGTGCTTCAGCGACTGGCGCGTGATGGATGGTTGACGATCCAGCACGGCAAGCCAACAAAGGTAAACAACTTCTGGGAAACCTCGGGGCTAAACATTCTTGAAACGCTGGCGCGCCTCGACCATGAAAGCGTGCCGCAGCTGATTGATAATCTGCTCTCCGTGCGCACCAACATCGCGACTATTTTTATTCGTACCGCTTTCCGTCAGCATCCTGAAGATGCGCTTGCGGTGCTGGCCAGCGCGAATGAAGTTGAAGATCACGCCGACGCCTTTGCCACCCTCGATTACAACGTGTTTCGCGGTCTGGCGTTTGCCTCCGGCAACCCGGTTTACGGCCTGATCCTCAACGGTATGAAAGGGCTCTATACCCGCATTGGTCGTCACTACTTCGCTAACCCTGAAGCCCGCAGTCTGGCGCTGGGCTTCTACCATAAGCTGAGCAAGCTGTGCACCGAAGGCCTGCACGATCAGGTTTATGAAACCGTACGCCGCTACGGCCACGACTCCGGTGAAATCTGGCACCGTATGCAGAAAACGCTGCCGGGCGATTTAGCGATTCAGAGTCGCTAAAATAAAAAACCTCTCAATCGAGAGGTTTTTTTTCGCCCGGTGGCGCTACAGCGTATTCAACCGCGCCGGGCAGCGTTCCAGCAGCTCCACGCTGCCGTCCTCATTCTGCTGCTCCAGCTGCACGTCAAAGCCCCACAGGCGGTGCACGTGCTTGAGCACCTCTTTACGTCCTTTATCCAGCGGCGCGCGGTTGTGCGGGATATAGCGCAGCGTCAGGGAGCGGTCGCCGCGCAGGTCCACGTTCCACACCTGAATATTGGGTTCAAGGTTGCTCAGGTTGTACTGGGAGGAGAGGCGCGAGCGGATCTCCCGGTACCCTTCCTCGTTGTGGATCGCGGAAATCTCCAGATAGTTGTTGCGGTCATCGTCCAGCACGGTGAAGAACCGGAAATCGCGCATGATCTTCGGCGACATGAACTGGCTGATAAAGCTCTCATCCTTAAAGTCGCGCATCGCAAAATGCAGCGTTTCCAGCCAGTCAGAACCGGCGATATCCGGGAACCAGTACTTGTCCTCTTCCGTTGGTGACTGGCAGATGCGCTTAATATCCTGGAACATCGCAAAGCCCAGCGCATACGGGTTAATCCCACTGTACCACGGGCTGTTGTAGGGCGGCTGGAACACCACGTTAGTATGGCTGTGGAGGAATTCCATCATGAACCGCTCGGTGACTTTCCCCTCGTCATACAGATGGTTGAGGATGGTGTAGTGCCAGAATGTTGCCCAGCCTTCGTTCATCACCTGGGTCTGTTTCTGCGGATAGAAATACTGGCTCACCTTACGCACGATACGCAAAATCTCGCGCTGCCACGGCTCCAGCAGCGGGGCGTTCTTCTCCATAAAATAGAGCAAGTTTTCCTGCGGCTCGGACGGATAACGACGCGCTTCGGCAATCGTTTTTTCCTCCTCACGCTTCGGCAAGGTGCGCCACAGCATGTTCACCTGGCTCTGCAGATACTCCTCGCGGCTTTTCTGCCGGGCTTTCTCCTCCTGCAGTGAGATTTTCTGCGGGCGTTTATAGCGGTCCACGCCGTAGTTCATCAGCGCGTGGCAGGAGTCGAGCAGCTTCTCTACCTCGTCCACGCCGTAGCGCTCTTCGCAGTCGGTAATGTATTTACGGGCGAAGATCAGGTAATCGACGATGGAGCTGGCGTCCGTCCAGCTGCGGAACAGATAGTTATTTTTAAAGAAGGAGTTATGGCCGTAGCAGGCGTGCGCCATCACCAGCGCCTGCATGGTAATGGTGTTCTCTTCCATCAGATAGGCGATACACGGGTTGGAGTTAATGACGATCTCATACGCCAGCCCCTGCTGGCCGTGCTTGTACAGCCGCTCCGTTTCAATGAATTTTTTACCAAACGACCAGTGCGGATAGTTGATCGGCATCCCGACGCTGGAGTAAGCGTCCATCATCTGTTCGGAGGTAATCACCTCAATCTGATGGGGATAGGTATCCAGGCGATACAGTTTTGCCACCCGGTCGATTTCGGCGAGGTAGACATCCAGCAGCTCGAAGGTCCAGTCGGGTCCATCGCTCAGACGTGTGTTGTCCTTGTTCAGGGAATCAATAGTAGCCATTAGCGCGCCCTCGTTGTGGGTGCTCTCTCTGTCTGGAGAGCCTCCTTTCAAGCATAGATCAACGTGTTAAAAAGCGTGCTGGCGCAGAAATTTTTTCTTTGCGATTTCCCGTTTTTGATACGGCAAAAAAAGCGCACCCATCAGAATTTTATGCTGGTTAAAAATAAAGCTCAGCAGGAGATCCCAAATTATCCCTGTCCCCTGATGCTGGGGGATGTGTGAGGTAAGTCACCATAAAAAAGTCGTATGTTGAATAATATTTTCAACTAGGTTATCAATCTGTAATTAGATGATTGTTCTTTTGCTCATAATGGAGTGGCTATGCGTGTTGTCATACTGGGAAGTGGTGTCGTTGGCGTAACCAGCGCCTGGTATTTAAGTCAGGCGGGACATGAGGTTACCGTTATCGATCGTGAATCCGGCCCGGCGCTTGAAACCAGTGCGGCAAATGCCGGTCAAATCTCTCCTGGCTATGCGGCCCCGTGGGCGGCGCCCGGCGTGCCGCTGAAGGCGATCAAATGGATGTTCCAGCGCCACGCGCCGCTGGCCATCAGCCTTGACGGCACGCAGTTCCAGCTGAAGTGGATGTGGCAGATGCTGCGCAATTGCGACACCCGGCACTACATGGAAAACAAAGGGCGCATGGTGCGTCTGGCGGAATACAGCCGTGACTGCCTCAAAGCCCTGCGCGCGTCGACGGGGATTGAGTACGAAGGCCGTCAGGGCGGCACGCTGCAGCTGTTCCGCACCGAGCAACAGTATGAAAACGCCACCCGCGATATCGCCGTGCTGGAAGATGCCGGTGTACCGTATCAGCTGCTGGAAGCCAGCCAGCTGGGGCAGGTGGAACCCGCGCTGGCCGAAGTGGCCCACAAGCTGACCGGCGGTCTGCGTCTGCCGAATGACGAAACCGGCGACTGTCAGCTCTTTACTCAGCGTCTGGCACAGATGTGCGAGCAGGCTGGGGTGAAATTCCGCTTTAATACCTCCGTCGACAAGCTGCTGTCGGAAGGCGAAAAAATTTATGGCGTGAAGTGCGGCGACGAGGTGATAAAGGCGGATGCCTACGTGATGGCGTTTGGTTCCTACTCCACCGCCATGCTGAAAGGCATCCTCGATATTCCGGTCTACCCGCTCAAGGGCTACTCATTGACTATCCCGGTGAAAGAGGAGAGCGGGGCGCCCGTGTCAACCATCCTGGATGAAACCTACAAAATCGCCATTACCCGCTTCGATAACCGTATTCGCGTCGGCGGCATGGCGGAGATTGTCGGCTTCAACACCGAGCTGCTGCAGCCGCGTCGTGAAACGCTGGAGATGGTGGTGGGCGATCTCTTCCCGCGCGGCGGGTTTGTGGAACAGGCGACGTTCTGGACCGGCCTGCGTCCGATGACCCCGGACGGCACGCCAATCGTGGGCCGCACGCCATACAAAAACCTGTGGACCAATACCGGACACGGCACGCTCGGCTGGACGATGGCCTGCGGCTCGGGCCAGCTGCTGAGCGACCTGATTTCCGGGCGCACGCCGGCAATTCCGTTTGACGATTTAAGTGCTGCGCGCTATCAATCAGGATTTACGCCATCGCGTCCTCAGCACCTGCACGGCGCGCATAATTAAGGAGTTGTCATGTCCCGTCCTGTTCTGGCTCAGCTGGATCTGCAGGCCCTGAAGGAAAACCTGCAAATTGTTCGCCGGGCAGCACCTGGTTCGCGCGTCTGGTCAGTCGTCAAGGCAAACGCCTACGGCCACGGTATTGACCGTATATGGAGCGCGCTCGGCGCGACCGACGGTTTTGCCTTACTGAATCTGGAAGAGGCCATCCTGCTGCGCGAGCGCGGCTGGAAAGGGCCTATTCTGCTGCTGGAGGGGTTCTTCCACGCGGACGATCTGCCGCTGCTGGATAAGTATCGCCTGACCACCAGCGTTCACAGCAACTGGCAGATTAAAGCCATTCAGGATGCGAAGATCCACGCTCCGCTGGATATTTATCTCAAGGTGAACAGCGGCATGAACCGCCTGGGCTTCCAGCCCGAGCGGGTGCATACGGTCTGGCAGCAGCTGCGCGGCCTGAAAAACGTCGGCGAAATGACGCTGATGGCGCACTTTGCCGATGCGGAAAAACCGGACGGCATTGCTGATGCGATGATCCGCATTGAGCAGGCGGCTGAAGGGCTCGATTGTCCGCGCTCCCTGTCGAACTCGGCGGCGACGCTTTGGCATCCTGAAGCCCACTATAACTGGGTGCGTCCGGGGATCGTTCTGTACGGTGCATCACCCTCAGGCCAGTGGCAGGATATCGCCAACAGCGGCCTGAGGCCGGTCATGACCCTGCGCAGCGAGATCATCGGCGTGCAGACGCTGAAGGCGGGCGACACGGTAGGCTACGGCAGCCGCTTCCGGGCGAAGGGCGAGCAGCGGATTGGCATCGTCGCGGGCGGTTATGCCGACGGCTATCCGCGTATCGCGCCGACCGGCACGCCGGTTTGGGTGGATGGGGTGCGCACGGGCACGGTGGGGACCGTCTCAATGGATATGCTGGCCGTTGACCTGACGCCATGCCCGCAGGCGGGCATCGGTTCACCGGTCGAGCTGTGGGGCAACGAAATCAAAATTGATGACGTGGCGGCCGCGGCGGGAACGGTAGGGTATGAACTGATGTGTGCCCTGGCACCAAGAGTGCCGGTTGTGACGGTGTAACTTGTATCTTTGCCGGGTGACGCGAAGCCGCCACCCGGCAAAAAAACTACTCCGCGTCCTCTTCCATCGGCCTCAAACCGACCTTCCGCACCGCGTTATCTTCTTTTTCTGCCACCGTCCAGATCATCCCGGCAAACTCCACCTGGTCACCCACAACCGGCGCAGCGCCAAGCCGCTGCTGAATGATTTCGCCCAGCGTTTGCGGGTTATCACCGTCTTCTGCACCTTCATCCAGGCCATAAATGAGCGCCACATCCGCAAATTTGGCGCTGGCTTCCAGAATAAAATCGCCGAAGAAACGCTGGTCCAGCGCCACGGGAGGCGACTGGCTGAACAGCTTGCCCAGCGCGGGCAGGTCGCGCTCGCGGCCAATGACGCAAAGAATATCCCCTTCGCGCAGGCGGGTGCTGCCGGTCGGGTGCAGCAGGACATTATCGCGGAACAGGGCGGCAATACGCGTTTCAGTCGGCATGTGCAAATCGCGCAGCGAGGCCCCCACGCACCATTTATCGGCGCTTAGCTGATAGACGAACTGCTCCCACGGGTTTTCCGGGTGAATGTCCAGCCCTACGCGGGAGACCGGCCAGCCTACGGGCGGCACCACCACTTTGGCCTTTTTCGCCGCCCACCCGAGCGACGTGCCCTGGAACAGCAGGGAAATCAGCACTACGAAGAACGCCACGTTGAAGAACAGCCGCGCGTTGTCGAGGCCGGCCATCATCGGGAACACCGCAAGGATAATCGGCACCGCGCCGCGCAGGCCGACCCAGCTGATAAAGACGCGCTCGCGCAGGTTAAAGCCGCGAAACGGCAGCAGACCCGCAAACACGGACAGCGGACGGGCGAAGAAGATCATCCACGCCGACAGCAGCAGCGCCGGAACGGCGATCGGCAGCAGGTCCGACGGGGTCACCAGCAGGCCCAGCACCAGGAACATGCCGATTTGCGCCAGCCACGCCAGGCCGTCAAAGTTCTGCAAAATAGCATGACGGTTGCGAATAGGGCGGTTGCCCATCAGGAACCCGCAGAGGTAGACGGCGAGAATACCGCTGCCGTCCAGCGCGGTGGTAACGGCAAAAATGAGAATGCCGCCGCTCAGCGCCAGCAGAGGGTAAAGCCCCGAGGGCAGAGAAATGCGGTTGATCGTCTGCTGTAACAGGTATCCCCCCGCCAGGCCGATGACAATCCCCAGCCCAAACTGCTGCAGAATATGCAGGGCAAACATCCAGCTCAGGCCCGTCTCGTGCTGCTGGATCATCTCTATCAGCGTGATGGTCAGGAACACAGCCATCGGATCGTTACTGCCGGATTCAATCTCAAGCGTTGAGCCAACGCGTTCGTTAAGCCCTTTACCCCCAAGCAGGGAAAAGACCGCCGCCGCATCGGTAGAGCCAACGATTGCGCCAATCAGCAAGCCTTCCATCAGATTGAGATTGAAAAGCCATGCGGCCATCATCCCGGTGAGGCCAGAGGTGATCAACACGCCGACGGTCGCCAGCGACAGCGCAGGCCCTAAGGCCACGCGGAAGGAGCTCGCCTGAGTGCGCATCCCGCCGTCGAGCAGGATCACCGCCAGCGCGAGGTTACTCACCATGTAGGCGAAGGGATAGTTATCGAAGGGGATACCGCCGATGCCGTCAACGCCGGCCAGCATGCCGATGGCAAGGAAAATAACAAGAATGGGTATGCCAAGACGCGATGAAAATGAACTTAATAAAATACTGCTGGTTACAAGTACAGAACCCAAAATGAAAAGGCTGATTATCGCTGCGGCATCCAATGTTCTCTTACTCCCACCTCAATGTTAACGCTGTTACTAAAACCCTAACATATTAACAACGGCAACAGCGTTTTATTAAGGGGGTTTTTTATGCTTTTATGACCGGATGACCGCCGATCGTTAACCGACTACCCGAAACATCATGTGTAAGCGTCGCCTGCGCGCCCAGCGCAAGGGTAACGGTCTGCTGTTCATGGCCAAAATCCAGACCGGTGATAACCGGAATATCCAGCCGCGAGCGGATGAAATCGACCATCGTTTCCAGGGAGTAGCCTGCATCATAGTCATTCGGGGCAGAGCCGCTGAAGCTGCCCAGCACGATCGCGGACTGGCGATCGAGAATACCGGCATGATAAAGCTGCAATAACATACGCTCGACGCGGAACGGATGTTCGTTAATATCCTCCAGCACCAGAATGCCGTCCTTGATTTGCGGCATCCACGGCGTGCCGATGAGCGAGACCAGCATCGCCAGGTTACCGCCCCAGAGCTGGCCCTCACATTCCCAGTGCGGTCCAGTGCCTTGCCATTCCACGCTGTAGGTGGGATTGCGCAGCGCGCGCCAGAAATGCTCCATGGTGAACGCGTCCAGTTCCGGCGCGCCGAAGTTACCGGCCAGCATCGGGCCGCTAAACGTGATGACGTTATGCAGCGCCAGAAGACCAAGCTGGATGGCGGTGAAATCGCTGTGGCCGCATATCAGCAGCGGATCCTGCTGCTGGCGCTGCGCCAGGCCCTGCCAGTCAATGCTCTCAAGCAGCCTGCTCGCACCATAGCCGCCGCGCACCGCAAGGACTATTCGGTTTTCGCCCTTCAGGTTCACCAGGCTATTGATATCATTTAACCTCTGCGCTTCTGTTCCGGCAAAACGCTGCTGGCGGCGGGGGATCATTGTCTGATTTTCTACCTGATGGCCGGATTCCAGTAAGCGCTGAACGCCCCGCTGCGCCGCGTCCTGGTTAATACAGTAGCCCGACGGCGCGATGAGATGAAACTGAGACATGGCAATTCCTTGCTGAATGAGAAACTAATTGTCTATATCATGCCGCGTATACGCCGCCTGCTTCAAGGGCGGCGCACCGCGATGACCGGCTATAAGGATAGATGACGTGAAATTGAGATGGTTTGCTTTTTTGATTGTTTTGCTGGCTGGCTGTAGTTCAAAACATGATTATCAAAACCCGCCCTGGAATCCGGAAGTGCCGGTGAAACGGGCCATGCAGTGGATGCCGATCAGTGAAAAAGCCGGGAAGGCATGGGGCGTCAGCCCGCGGTTGATCACCGCCATTATTGCGGTGGAGTCCGGTGGCAATCCTACGCTTGTCAGCAAATCCAACGCGGTGGGGCTGATGCAGCTGAAAGCCTCTACGGCGGGGAGAGAGGTCTACCGCTATATGGGCTGGAGCGGCCAGCCGTCGACCAGCGAGCTGAAGAACCCGGAACGCAACATTTCTATGGGGACCGCTTACCTGAGCATTCTGGAACACGGCGTGCTGAAGGGCATTGAGGATCCGGAAGTGATGCAATACGCGCTGGTGGTCTCGTACGTGAATGGCGCCGGGGCGTTGCTCAGAACCTTCTCCTCTGACCGCAAAGAGGCGATTGAGGAGATCAACGACATGGACAAAGATGAGTTCGTCGAGCATGTGGCGAAAAATCATCCGGCACCGCAGGCGCCTCGCTATATCTGGAAAGTACAGAAAGCGATGGATGCCATGTAATGCCGCAAACGGGCGGCGCTCGCTGCCCGACTTTTCCTACAGAACCTTATTCGCACGTTCCCGTGCTTCCCGTTCCAGCGAATAGATAATGCGCTGCAGCTCGCGCTCCGCGCCGGGCCCGACGTTCAGAAAACGGAAGCTCAGACGCGGCG
This sequence comes from Enterobacter cloacae complex sp. P47BA, assembly GCF_014930485.1. Classification (NCBI taxonomy): domain Bacteria; kingdom Pseudomonadati; phylum Pseudomonadota; class Gammaproteobacteria; order Enterobacterales; family Enterobacteriaceae; genus Enterobacter; species Enterobacter cloacae complex sp. P47BA. The sequence goes on from NZ_JADBRF010000006.1 coordinate 67,910, forward strand.
TGGTAATCGTTTCATTTTTGCTGTCCACCACCGTGCGCTCGCTGATGGCAATCAGCTGTGCATCGAAATAAAAGCGGCCCCAGCCCGCCATATCCAGTTCAATTTGCGTGAACCGCATGCCTTCTACCAGACCCTCCGGCTTCGGGGTATCCATCAGCGCGCCCATTCCACCCAGCGACAGGTCAAAGAGACGGAAGCGGATCTCTTTTTTGTCCGGCATTTTAGCCTTACAAAAATAGGCAGGATGAAGCGGGGCGCTGATGCGAAAATATTCACGACGCTGGACAAACCAGAGGTTGCCAGGAAGGGGGGTAACAAAAGCAGGAAGGCCCTGGTACTCGCTCAATTCCAGTCGCGGCAGGACAAATTCCACTTTGGCCCCATGGGTTTCGGCCATGACCACGATATTCTCTGCTTTCAGCGCCGCGCGGTTTTCATACTCCTGGCTACCCAGATCGATAACCAGTCGCTCCTGCGAGACGTCAAGGATCTTGCTGATGAACTGATTATTCGACCAGCTGATGCGCAGCGGCACTTCGCCTTTTTGCAGGTCGCGTAATACCCCTAATACAGCCAGCGGATTTTGCTTGAGGAACTGCTCACTGTAATGACTCACGCCGGATGGCTCCTTGATTGATGACAGACTGTCTTAGCGTTATCGGCAATTCACCCTCAAACTTAATACAAACCGGTGAGATTTTTTTACCGTTGTCCGCAGGATAAGTCGGTGAGACGAAACTGGTTTTCCGGTGATGACCTATACTTAAGTTAGCTGTGCAGAAGGTTTTCTGCACATGCGTTTAATCTGCAAGAGGGCATTGCTATGGGTATCATCGCCTGGATTATCTTTGGCCTTATTGCCGGCGCTATCGCAAAACTGATCATGCCGGGAAACGATGGCGGCGGCTTTATTCTGACCTGCGTACTCGGGGTCGTTGGTGCGGTTGTAGGCGGCTGGCTGGCGACGATGTTTGGTTTTGGTGGTGACATCAGTGGTTTCGACATGCACAGTTTCCTGGTCGCTGTCGTGGGAGCCATTGTCGTGCTGGGCATATTCAGATTACTGCGACGAGCATAAAATGACAGAACGGCTCTCTGCGGAGGGCCGTTTTTTTTGCCGCTATATTGATTTGCTAATCTAAATGATAATAATTGTCGTTCCGTATTGCATGTAATCACAAGACGACATTATGAACTCCTCACGTTTTACGTTATGCACCCTGGCGGGTGCCGTCACGCTGGCATTGCAGGTCCAGGCTTTCGCCGAAGAATCAACCATTGTCGTCACGGGCTCAGAGCAGGGCAGCGCGCTGCCGGCCTGGACCAACAGCGCCACCAAATCGGCCGTTGCCGAAAGTAAAACGCCGCAGGTTATCAACACGCTCTCTGCGCCGGAGATCGAAAAGCGTCACGCGAACTCCGTGAATGAAATCCTGCGCTATGCCCCAGGCGTCTCAACCGAGGTGCGGGGGAATACCTCCTATATGAGCGAATACAAAATTCGTGGCTTTACCGTTGATCAGGAGTTTTACAACGGACTGCAGCTACCCTATAACGTCACCGGCAACACCAAGGCGCGCATCGATCCGCTGTTAATAGAGAGCGTCGATATCCTGAAAGGGCCTTCATCGGTGCTTTACGGCGGCGGTTCGCCGGGCGGGCTGGTAAATATTCAAAGCAAAAAGCCGCAGCGGGAAGCCCGAACCGAGGTCGGTTTTAACACCGGGAACCGTAATCTGAAAGAAGGCTACCTCGATTCGACCGGACAAATTGCCGACAGCGACTGGAATTACCGCCTGCTGGGTAAGGCGACGGAGAATGACGATCAGCCGCACACCAGCCGCTATGAAAATTATCTGGTCGCCCCGTCCGTTACATGGCAACCCGACAGTAAAACCCGCCTCACCCTGGATGCGCTGGCGCAAAACTCCCCGAGCCTGACGCCGTCTAACCCGCTGCCGCTCGCTTATCTGCGGTCCAAATATGCCGATCGCCGGGATTACGCCGGAGATGAGTGGAGCGGGTTTAAGCAGCGGCAGTGGATGCTGGGCTACAGCTTCGAACACGAGTTTGACAGCGGCTGGGGCTTTAATCAGAAAGCGCGCTATTTCGACGTCGATACCCACCAGAACAGCGTCTACGCGACGGGAACGGGAAGTGAGGTCTATCAGCTTAACCGCTTAGCCTATACCACCGATGAAGATCTTAAGAGCTTCAACATCGACAACCAGGTGACTAAAACCGTTGCGCTGGGCGAATGGAAACACCATCTGCTGGCCGGGTTTGACTATCAGAGGCTGAACTCCCATTTCCACTACCGCTACGCGTCGACTACGCCGGGCATGGATATGCGTAATCCGGATTATTCGCAAATCCACGAAAGCGCGCTGGGGCTCTACACCGCCCAGAAAAACCGCCTCAGCTATCAGCAGAACGGGTATTACCTGCAGGATCAGGTGGAATTTGGCGGCTTAAATCTGTTGGGCAGCCTGCGCTACGACGATTACCGCTCCGTCACCACCGATTACCTGCAAAACGGCGATAAGGCCTGGGTATCGCAGGATCGCGTTACCAAACGCCTGGGGGCGCTTTACGCCTTCGATAACGGTATTTCGCCGTTTATCAGCTATTCAGAAGGTTTTGCACCGGTCTCGCCGCAGGGGACGCTCACGGCGAAAGACGTCAAGCCAACCACCAGCAAGCAGGTGGAAGGCGGGGTAAAATATCTGCTGGCCGAGTACGCCACGACGTTTACCGCCTCGGTGTTTAGCATCCGGCAGAAAAACGTCGTCACCTCCGACCCGGGCTTCCTGAACTACCGTCAGACTGGTGAAGTGGAATCCAAAGGCGCGGAGCTCTCCGCCATCAGCCGCCCGACGGACAACCTGACGCTGATTGCCAACTATGCCTACACCCACGTAATGAATACCGAAGATGATAAATACCAGGGCAAGCGTCCTACTCAGGTGCCGGAAAATGCGTTCAACCTGTGGGGGGACTACACCTTCGAGAGCACGCCGCTGAAGGGGCTGATGCTGGGCGCCGGGGCGCGCTATACCGGGCCGATGGAGATTTCACCGTCTAACGATGCGGGTAAGCTGGGGGGCACTACGCAGTACGATCTGGCGGCGTCGTACCGGATGGGCGAAATTCTGCCTTCGCTGGCGGGGCTGACGCTTAAGGCGAGTATGCAGAACATCACCAATAAAGAGACGCTGACCTGCTACGATGCGACTAACTGCTGGATTGGGCGTGACAGGACGTATCAGCTGGGAGCGAGTTACAGCTTCTAAATCCCTGTGAGTTCAAAATGAAGGCCGGGTAAGGCGTAGCCATCACCCGGCAATACTCCCTTACTGCGCCGAAGCTTTCACCGGCGCAGCCTCATCATTCGCCGCAGGCTGATTTTCCGGCACGCTGTCGCACGGTTTCTCTTTCGGACAAACCAGATCCAGCATTTTCAGCGTCACGCCGTTACTCCAGCCGAACCCATCCTGGAGCGGATATTCACCGCCGCCACCGCCGGTTCCGGTAGAAGAGACATCATACTTCTCCACCAGCTTCTTCTCGCGGTCGTAAGTGTGCTGAACGTTCTTCAGGAAGCGCCAGGTCACGTCCATTGCAACCTTATCCTGCCCATAGTTCTGCAACCCTTCCGTTGCCACCCACTGCAGCGGTGCCCAGCCGTTTGGCGCATCCCACTGCTGACCGCTGTTGATGGTGGTGGTGGTAATACCACCCGGCTTCAACAGGCGCGCGGAGGTGGCCGCGGCCACTTTATCGGCGCGATCCTGTGCCGCCGCCTTCACGTAGAGCGGGAAGAGGGCTGCCGCCGTGAGCTGGTTACGCACCTTCTTACTCTTAAGATCGTAATCGGCGTACCAGCCCTCTTTATCGTTCCACAGGTGGCGCTCAATGGCTTTTTGACGCGCGGTTGCTAATGCCTCGTATTTACTCGCCGCCGCGCTGTCGCCCGCCTCCTGGCCTGCTAGCGCGAGCAGTTTTTCCATTTTAAACATCAGGGCGTTCAGATCGACGGGCACAATGCTGGTGGTGCGGATGGTGCCGAGCTTTTGCGGGTCGTCCATCCAGCGGGAGCTAAAGTCCCAGCCCGAGGCCGCCGCGGAGCGCAAATCGCGGTAGATCTCCGTCGCAGGCCGGTTAGGGTTGCTCTTCGCCGTGGTGATATCGTCAAGCCAGGACTCCGGGCGCGGGGTATCGCGATCGTCCCAGTAGCGGTTGAGTACGGAACCGTCATCGAGCTTCACCACGCGCTGGTTAGCTTGCCCAGGCTGAAGGCTTTCTACACCCTCCATCCAGTAGGTGTACTCTTTCTCCATTTGTGGACGGTATTTTTTCAGCGCGTCTTTGTCATGCGTCGCCAGCAGCTCAACCATCAGTGAGAAGAACGGCGGCTGGGAGCGGCTCAGGTAGTAGCTGCGGTTACCGTTGGGGATATGGCCGAAGGTATCAATCTCATACGCAAAGTTATCCACCATATCGCTGATTTTGTCCCAGTGATCGCTCTCCGCCAGGCCCAGCATGGTGAAATAGCTATCCCAGTAGTAGACCTCACGGAAGCGCCCGCCGGGCACAACGTAAGGTTTCGGTAACGGCAGCAGGGAATCCCATTTGTTACTGGCTTTATCCGTGGTGCGCGTCAGCACAGGCCAGAGGTCGTCAATGTGCTCACGTAAGCTTTGTCCCGCTGGTGGCACATATTTTTCACCTTCCGCAGGCAGCGTGAAGTTCATCTCCACAAAGTGGCGCAGGTCAAAGCTTGTCTGGGTGTGCTGCATCCGGTAATCCGCCAGAATCATCAGCGGGTCGCTTTTGGGAACGGCATCGGCAAAGGTTTTCTGATCGGGAAACAGTTTGGCACTCTGCACGTCGTTAAACAGAGGGCCCAGTAAAATATCGGGTGAAGTTGTCTGGGCGGTGGGGCTATCGTCGGCATATCCCAATGTCGTTACGCCGAGCAGCGCGCCACCTAACGCAAGGGGCAAAAAGGCGGGGCGTAGTGTACGAGGTCTTATCATGAGTTCGTCTCCTGTCTTCACTAAACAGCGTGACCGCTGTTGTCAATCACCTGAAAACCTTAGACGAATATTGCCCGCTTCGCGTTAAATATTGCCGCGCTATCAGACCTCTTCCGGCGTCTGACCGGCTTCCCGCAGCGTGCCCGGCGCATGGCCAATGATGCGCTTAAAGGCCCGGCTAAACGCCGCCAGCGATCCGTAACCCAGCCTAAGTGCGACCGTTTCAATCGGCTGATTTTCGTGACGAATGTACTGAATCGCCAGCCGCATTCTCAGTTCGCTGAGATACTTTGCCGGGGTCGTCCCCGTCGCGGCCAGAAACCGTTCGGCAAACACGGAGCGTGAGGTGCCCGCTTCTTTCGCCAGATCCGCCACGCTCCAGTTCAGGCCAGGCTGCTGGTGCATGGCGTAAATGGCCCGGCTCAGGCGCGGGTCGCGTAAAACCTGCACCCAGCCGGTAGCTTTACCGCAGCCGCCCTCAACCCAGCCGCGCACAATTAACGCCGCCACCACATCAGCCAGCCGGGCAAGGATCCCGGCGAACCCGGCCTGACGGGTCATGGATTCTCGCTCCATCGCCGCCAGTAGCGGATGAATTTCCGGCCAGGTGGACATCAGCCGGCTGACCATCATCACTTCCGGCATTGCTTTGATCAGCGGCTGCATCCCGCCGAGCTCAAAATCCATACACCCGCTAAAGATGATGGTGTTCTCGCTCTCCGGACAGGGCTCGCAGGTAATGGCGCACACCGAGCCGCAGATAGGTTCGCTCGGAAAAGCGTTCACCGGGGTAATGGCTGCCTGCGCGTCAGAGAGCAGGGCGTGGGCATTCCCGCCAGGAATAAACAGCGCGTCGCCGCCGCTCAGTTCGAAGGTCGCACCGCTCTCCATACGCAGCAGGGCGCTACCGTGGCTCACAAAATGGAACTGCGCCTTACCGGGCGCCTGGTGGAACGCCACGCCAAACGGCGCGCTGGCTTCAATCCGTCGGTATTTCACACCCGACAGGCGCATGCCGCGTAAGAGTTCGCTGATCAAATCGGGGGACTGAACGGTCATGGCGCAACTCCGGACGAATAATCAATAAGTGGAGATTATATGTCATAGATCGTCCACGGTGAACCCTCTATGCTTTTGCGACAGTTGTCACATTTTTATAACGGGAGAACAACAGATGAATTCATGTGTCGTGGCGAGAGAGGCCGTGGCGCCTGCCAGACCCGCCTGGCGGGCCGTCTATTCACTGGGGCTGGGCGTGTTTGGGTTGATAACGGCTGAGTTCCTGCCAGCCAGTTTGCTGACGCCGATGGCCGCGAGCCTGGGCGTCAGCGAGGGCATGGCCGGGCAGGCCGTCACCGCCACCGCGCTGGTGGCGCTGGTCACCGGGCTTCTGATTACGCCGGCGACCAAAAGTATCGACCGTCGCTGGGTACTGATGTTTTTCTCCGTGCTGCAAATCATCTCCAGCCTGCTGGTGGCCTTTGCGCCTACGCTGCACGTCCTGCTGATGGGGCGCCTGCTGTTAGGGGTCGCCATCGGTGGCTTCTGGGCGATGTCGACGGCCACCACGATGCGCCTGGTTCCGACGGATAAAGTGCCGAAGGCGCTGGCGGTGATCTTCTCCAGCGTGTCGATTGCCACCGTGGTTGCTGCCCCGCTGGGGAGCTATCTGGGTAGCCTGATCGGCTGGCGCAACGTCTTTGTGCTCTGCATACTGCCGAGCGTACTGGCGTTGCTGTGGCAGATCTGGGTGCTGCCGTCCATGAAGCCCGAGAGCAGCGGTAGCCTCAGCACGCTGTTCCGCGTGCTGCGGCGACCGGGCATGATCGGCGGCATGCTGGCCACTATTCTGATCTTCAGCGGCCATTTCGCCTTCTTTACCTACCTGCGCCCGTTCCTGGAAACGGTGGGGCAGGCGAACGTTGAGACCATTTCACTGATCCTGCTGGGCTTTGGGCTGGCGAACTTTGCCGGTACTTCCGTTGCCGGACATCTGCTGGCACGTAATCTGCGCCTGACGCTGGCGCTGGTGCCGTTCGCCATGGGCATACTGGCGCTGACGATGGTGGCGTTTGGCCATCTGGCAATGCTGGACGGTTTCCTGGTGGCGCTGTGGGGCTTTGCGTTTGGTCTGGTTCCGGTGGGCTGGTCAACCTGGCTTGCCACCACCGTTCCGGATGAAGCCGAAAGTGCAGGGGGGCTGCTGGTGGCCTCAATCCAGCTGGCGATAAGCGCCGGTGCGGCCGGGGGCGGGGCGGTATTTGACCTTAACGGTGCCAGCGGCGTATTCGCCGGAAGCGGGTTCCTGCTGGTGACGGCGATGGTGATTGTGTTGATGGGCGTGAAAGTGAAAGCGGAATGATTTTTTGCCGGGTGAGCGTTCGCGCCACCCGGCTCCAGGCTTACAGCCCTTTCTTATCCATGAGCACCGCCAGATCCACCAGGCGGTTAGAGAAGCCCCACTCGTTGTCATACCACGCCAGGATCTTCACCATGTTCCCGCCAATTACCAGCGTGGAAAGCCCGTCGATAATGGAGGAGCGCGGGTCGCCCTGGTAGTCGCTGGAGACCAGCGGTTCATCGCTATAGCCCAGGATCCCTTTCAAAGGCCCGCTGGCGGCCGCGTTGCGGAACGCCTCATTCACCTCTTCGGCGGTTACGCTACGGCTGAGCGTTACCGTTAAATCCACAATCGACACCACCGGCACCGGCACGCGCAGGGAGTACCCGGTCAGCTTGCCGTCCAGGGAGGGGATCACTTTGCCCAGCGCTTTCGCCGCGCCGCTGGAGTAAGGCACAATCGACAGCGCCGCCGCGCGCGCGCCGCGCAGATCTTTTTCCGGCTGGTCGTGCAGCGCCTGGCTGTTGGTGTAGGCGTGCGTCGTGTTCATCAGACCATGCTCGATCCCGAACTGCTGATGCAGCACCTGAGCCGCCGGCGCCAGACCGTTAGTGGTACAGCTCCCGTTACTGACGACCACGTGCTGAGCCGGGTCGTAGCGATCGTGGTTCACTCCCATCACAACCGTCAGATCGTCATTTTTGCCGGGCGCGGAGATGATGACGCGCTTTGCGCCACCCTGCGTGACGTGCACCGCCGCTTTTTCCCGATCGGTAAAGAAGCCGGTGGCCTCAATTACCACGTCAACACCAACATCGCGCCACGGAATATTTGCCGGGTCGCGTTCGCTAAACACCACAATCCGCTGACCGTCCACCTGCAGCGCGCCGTCAGCAGCTTCAACGGGCGTGGGCAGTTTGCCCAGAAGGGAATCATGTTTCAGCAGGTGGGCGAGGGTTTTGCTGTCCGTCAGATCGTTAATGGCCACAATCTGAAGATCCGGGTTACCCAGCGCCGCGCGCAGGAAATTACGTCCGATACGGCCGAAACCGTTAATACCGACCTTAACCATGGTGCACTCCTTATCTCTGTTGTCTGGAGTCACTGTAGGCGCGGGGCCGGTTGGCGTAAACGACAAAAAAGGATCAGATTACGCCATCTTGCGGCAGTGGAATCGCTGGCGGTACTCGCCCGGCGTGAGGTGGAGCTGTTTCTCAAACACGCGGCGCAGGTTAATGCTGGTGCCAAACCCGCTTTGCTCGGCAACCCGCTCAAGGGGATCATGGGTCTGCTCAAGCAGCTGTCGGGCGGCGGCCAGGCGCGCTTCCATCACGTAACGGGCAGGCGAGACGCCCGCGTCGCGGGTAAAAACCCGGGTGAAATTGCGCGGGCTCATCGCCACCTTTTCGGCCAAATTTTCCACGCACAGGTCGGCGGTGAGGTTCTGCAGGATCCAGGTTTGCAGTTCGCTGATAGGCCCCGATGCGCCAGGCTGCTGCAGGCTATAGCGGCTGAACTGCAGCTGTCCGCCGGGGCGACGCAGATACATCACCATATCCTGCGCCACGTCGCGGGCGAGGGTAAATCCGTAGTCGTCTTCCACCAGCGCCAGGGTTAGATCGAACCCGGAACTCACGCCGCCGGAGGTCCAGATGGGGCCATCCTGAATATACAGCGGGCCGCCTTCGACGTGGATAGCCGGGTACTGGGCTTGCATCGTCTCCAGCAGCCGCCAGTGGGTGGTTGCGCGGCGGCCGTCCAGCAAGCCGGTCTGGGCAAGCAGCATCGCGCCCCCGCAAATGGAGGCGACCCGCCGGGCGTGCGGGGCAGCGAGGTGCAGCCAGTCCACCACCGCCGTGCTCTCCTGCTCGTTGATCCCGCGTCCGGTGATGATAATGGTGTCCAGCGGTTCGCGCGGATCCAGCTCCGGCAGGCGATAGTCCGCCAGCAGGTTCAGGCCAGACTGGCCGTGGATCACCTGGTGGGGCTGCGTGGTGGCAATAATGATACGGTAGCGGGGCTGGGCAAGCCCTTCCGGATGCAGCCGGTTGGCCTGCATCAGAATGTCGGCGATACCGGCGGCTTCAAACAGCATGCCGCCGTCGGGAACGATAATCAGGATCTTCTTCATGTCCTGAAAAGTACCTTTAATACAGAATAAGTCAAGAGTGCCCACACTTCACGTTTCTGGCAAAGCAAAGCGATTTAAGTTGTTTGTGATTTCAGGCGTAATCCCCGATCGTCAGGGCTCTGTCTCTGGCGAAACGGCGTCTTAAGGAATGGGTAAACGAAGCTCCCTCTATTTACATCCGCAACAACGCAATCAAATTCACCGCCTCGCGTCGGGTTTCTTTTGGCGAAGCGAACTGCCCACCTGGCTGTTAATGTTCACGATTTATGCGGGCTGGTTTGCCACGCTGGCGTTCTGGCAAACGCTCGGCCTGCTTCCCGCCACGCTGCTGCTTATCTGGTTTACCGCCTGGTACATGTCCCTGCAGCACGAGCTGATCCACGGGCATCCCACCCGTTTTGCCTGGCTTAACCAGCTGTTCGGCACGCTCCCGCTGGCGGTCTGGTATCCGTATGGCCTGTACCGGGATTCCCATCTGGCCCATCACCGTCACGATAGCCTGACCTTTCCGGCGGATGACCCAGAGTCGTATTATTTTACCGAGGCGAGCTGGGCGCGCTTTTCCCCGTGGCAGAAGCGCGCGATCCGGGCCCGGAATACTTTCGTCGGGCGGCTGGTGCTGGCACCGCTGCTGGATATCCTTCAGGCGCTGGGCGGCGCCGTGGCGGCGTTTCGTGATTTTCACCTGCGGGCGATGGCGATGTGGCTGGTTCACGCTCTGCTGCTGGCGGCACTTTTCGCGTGGATGGTGCATCACGGCTTTTCACCCGTCTGGTTTGTGCTGACGGTGAGCTATCCGGCGCTGGCGCTGACCAAGGTCCGCTCGTTCTACGAACATCGGGCGGCGGACGATCCGCTCGCGCGCTCGGTCATTAACGAGGCCGGGCTAGTCTGGCGGGTGCTGTTTTTGAATCTCAACTACCATTCTATTCACCACGATTTACCGGGCGTTCCCTGGTACGGGTTGCCGACGATCTACCGGCAAAACCGGGAGGCGTACCGGCAGCGTAACCACGGCTTTGTGGTCCGGGGCTACGGTGAATGGCTACGCCAGTTCTGGACCCGGCCAGTGGAGGTCACCGTCCATCCCGGAAAACAACAGGAGGAGAGGTATGAGTAACCTGCTGGCGTTTCCCATGTACGCCGTGGATCGCGGCGATACCCGCGCGCTCTGGCTGGCGGTGCAGCATCTGCTGGCCGCGCGTGGCGTGCCCGTCGGTGGTGCTCCCGGCTGGCCGGAGTCTGACCTGCTGGCCCACTGGCAGCAGCCTGAGCTTATCCTCAGCCAGACATGCGGCTACCCGCTGGTGACGCAGCTCCCGGAGGTACAGGTGGTGGGCTGTTTTCACTACACCGCCGCGGGCTGCGAAGGGAGCCTGTACCGCAGTTTTCTGGTAGCGCGCGAGGAGGAAAGGCATCTCACGCTGGCGGATTTCCGCGGACGTCGGGCGGTTTGTAATTCGGAAGACTCGCAGTCCGGCTATAACGCGCTGCGAAAAAAGGTGGCTCCCCTGATTGTTGACGGACCATTTTTTTCACAAACGTCCTTCAGCGGCAGCCACCGTCAGTCGCTGATTGACGTGCAGCGCGGGAAGAGCGATATCGCCGCCATCGACTGCGTGACCTGGGCGCTGCTGGAGCGTCATGAGCCGGAACGGCTTGCGGGGCTGGCGGCGTTCGATCGAACGCCGCTGACGCCAGGGCTGCCATTAATCACGTCGCGACGCACGTCCCCCGAAACGCTCAGCGCCATTCGCGATGCGCTGCGCGAGCTGGTGAGTGCGCCGGAATACCGGGAGGTCTGCGCCGCGGTGCTGATCGGCGGTTTCAGCGTGGTGACGCGGCAGGCCTACGCCTCCTTGCCCGCGTGATAAATCGCCTGCGCGTCGGTAAAGCAGCGCAGCGCCAGCGAAGAGACGGGTTTCTGCCTGCGCATAATCAGGCCGATGGGAGCCTCAATGTTCGCGTCGGCGATGGGGACAATCCTGAAAGTGCTGTTCAGGGCTTCCAGCCCGTTATTCAGCGGCATCACCGCGCAGCATACACCGCTCTGAACCGCCTGAATGATCTGGAACGTGGAGTCGCTCTCAAAAACGGCCGTCGGTTCGATGCCAGCAGCTTTAAAGCTGGCCTCCATATGTGCCCGGTAGTGCATCCCTTTGGTCAGGAACCCCAGCGGAAAATCTGTCAGGTCGTGCCAGGTCAGCGTCTCCGGGGTAAGCTGGAAATGACGGGTGTCGTGGAGCAGCCCCATCTTCGTTTTAGGAAGCTGAATAATGTCAAACAGGCTGGTGTCGATGCTGTTCAGGTAGCAAATCCCCAGCTCAAGCTGATTGCGGCTGACGCCGTCGGCAATCTGCGCCGAAGACATAGAATAGAGGCTGTAGGTCAGCTCCGGGTACTTTTGCGTAAGCAGGCGGATAAAGATCATCGGATCCACGCTCGCCAGCGGCACCATCCCCAGACGTAATTCTCCCACCACCTGGCCTTTACACAGCGCGGCTTCCGCCTGCAATCCGTCGTGTGCGGCAAGAAGAGCGCGCGCCCATGCGAGGATGCGCTCTCCCTCCGGGGTAAACCCTTCAAAGCGCTGCCCGCGCACGATCAGCACCAGCCCCAGCTCCTCTTCCAGGCTGCGGATGCGCATGGAGAGGGTCGGCTGGGTGATGTTGCACCGCAATGCCGCTTTACCAAAGTGGCGGGTCTCGTCGAGCGCGAGTAAATATTTTAACTGTTTTATGTCCATCACTCTTCTCTGCGCGTAAAGCCTTACAGCATGCGGATCTCTTTCGAGCGCAGGGTAATGCGAACCGGAACCGATTTATACGACGGCGTACCGCTGTCCTTATCGAGATAATCGAGCGGCACCAGCACGTTGGCCTCCGGGTAATACGCGCCGACGGAGCCCGGGGCGATGTTGTACGCCACCACCGTAATATCTTCCAGCCGCTGCGCGCTGCCGGGGAGGGCGGTTTCGATATCCACGCGATCGCCGTGTTCCAGCCCTGACTGCGCCATATCTTCTTCGTTCATAAACAGCACGTCGCGGCGGCCAAATACGCCACGGTAGCGATCGTCCAGGGCGTAAATGGTGGTGTTGTACTGGTCGTGGCTGCGCAGCGTGATCAGGCGCAGCACATGCTCGCCTTCACCGCTGGCGTTTTCCTGTACGCCGTCAAATACCGAGAACATCGCTTTGCCCGTTGCGGTCGGCCAGATACGCTGTGTTGGAGGCAGCGGCATGCGGAAGCCGCCGGGAACACGGATCCGCGCATTGTAGTTCTCAAAGCCCGGAATGGTCTGCTCGATCAAATCGCGGATGCGGTCGTAATCCTCAACCAGCGTCAGCCAGTCCACGCGTGTTTCCGGCAGGGTAGCCTTTGCGAGGCCAGCGACGATGGCAGGCTCCGAACGGAGCAACGGCGAGGCGGGTTTCAGCTTGCCGGAGGAAGCATGCACCATCGACATGGAGTCTTCGACGGTGATGGACTGGCGGCCGGTGGCCTGCATATCCAGCTCCGTGCGGCCGAGGCACGGGAAAATAAAGGTCTCTTTGCCCACCAGCAGATGGGTACGGTTCAGCTTGGTCCCGACGTGCACGCTCAGATCCAGGTTACCCATCGCCGGGAAACCGTTCTCGTGGTCGGGCATCGCGACGGCAAAGTTACCGCCGAGGCAAATGAGCGCTTTTGCGCGACCGTCGATCATGGCCCGCGTCGCCTGCACCGCATCGTGTCCGTGACGGGAAGGGGGCTCAAAGCCAAACACCTCTTTCAGGCGGTTCAGGAAGGCCGGGGCAGGCTTCTCGCTAATCCCGACGGTCCGGTTCCCCTGAACGTTAGAGTGGCCGCGCAGGGGGCAGATCCCCGCGCCGGGCTTGCCGATGTTCCCGCGCAGAAGCAGCAGGTCAGCAATCAGGCGGACGTTCGCCGTGCCTTTATTGTGCTGGGTAATCCCCATTCCGTAAGTAATGATGGTGGCGTTTGATTTGGCATAGGCCTCGGCCACCTTTTTGAGCGCCGCCTGGCTGAGCCCCGACTCGCGCTCAATGTCGTCCCAGCGGGTCTGCGCGATATCGGCGGCAAAATCTTCAATACCCCGGGTGTGTTCTGCAATAAACGCGCGGTCAAGCACGTCACCGCGTTCGGCCTCCATCTCCAGAAGGTGTTTAGCTATGCCTTTCAGCGCGGCGGCATCGCCCCCGGCCTTCACCTGGAAGTAGGTTGAGGCGATGTCCGTAGAGCTATAGGTTGCCATTTCAATCACGCTTTGCGGGTCGGCAAAACGTTCGAGGGCGCGCTCGCGCAGCGGGTTGAAAACGATAATCGGCACATTGCGACGCGCCAGCTCGTGCAGGGTACCCATCATTCGCGGATGGTTGGTGCCGGGGTTGTGACCGATGGAGATTACAAGCTCAGTCTTGTCGAAATCGTCCAGCGAGACGGTGCCTTTCCCAATTCCGATGGAGCGCGGCAAGCCGACGCTGGTGGCCTCGTGACACATATTCGAGCAGTCCGGGAAATTATTGGTGCCGTACTCGCGGGCGAACAGCTGGAACAGATACGCCGCTTCGTTGGAGGCGCGCCCGGAAGTATAGAACTCGACCTGGTCCGGTTCGAGCCCGCGCAATATTTCCCCGATGCGTTGAAACGCCTCGTCCCAGTCGACGGGCCGGAAGGTATCGCTGGCCCGGTCATAGCGCAGAGGATGCGTCAGACGACCGTAACCTTCCAGCTCAAAGTCTGATTTAGCCAGTAGCGAGGAGACGCTGTTTTCCGCCAGAAAATCGAGCGTCACGCGCTTACTGGTCGCTTCCCAGGTCACCGCTTTCGCGCCGTTCTCGCAGAACTGGAATGTCGACTTGTGCTCTTTATCGGGCCACGCGCAGCCGGGGCAGTCAAAACCGTCCGGCTGGTTGGTACGCAGCAGCGTCGCGGGAGCGTCCAGGGTATCCATTTGGGTACGTACCGCAATGGCCGTCGCCTTCAACGCGCCCCAGCCGCCGGCAGGACCATCGTAGTGTCTGATACCGGGAACTGAGCGTCTTTTCGTGTTCATACTGACTCCTGACGTGTTTGGTCGCGCAACGGCTGGGTAATAAGCAAAAACAATGACTGGCGGAGATGGAAATCCACGCGGTCGAGTTACGGCTCTTGCCTGTAATTATCTTTATAACAATGAGTTAAAAATGTTGGCATGCAACTATTTAAAGAAATTATAACGAAATTTTATCATTTTAATAATAAATTGTATCTATCATCCGGTAGGCAGGATAGATAGCGTCGAGAGAGAAAGCATGTAGCGCAGGTAAAATTTCGAATGAAAGAGACGGTCGCTCAAAAATGGATGCATGGCGGCTGACAGGCGCTGTAGCAACGTTGGTATTCGAAATAGTGACGAGAAGGTTTACTCAGGCTTAATGATTAATGGAAATGTATAATCACTTACAGGGTTATTATCACAACATGAAATATAAGTTATTTTGAGTCGTGAAATTAAAGGCGCAGTCAATAAGTTAAATGGCGATGGTGTGGTCAGGTGATGCGGCAATATTAAACATACCCTGTTAGTGCAACAAATAATTCATCGTCGATATCTTCTTCTGATATCACCAAAACGACATTTCTACTAATTATGGTAGTGGCGATAATAGCGTTATTGCGTTAATGAAATCCGTTCTCTTTTGAATTTTATGCTTTAATAACAGTGTGTTATATCATTATCAGGTGTTGAAATAAGTAGATCCAGGCCATGTCGGGTTTTTTTATCAGATTAATCCTATAATGTTTTGGCTGCTTCAATTACCACCACTTACGCTGCGGTAAATATTGAATTGAAGCAAAGCTCATGTAAACTTGTTTACCGTTTGTCAAAATATGTCAGGAAGACGCTGGGCCTTATTCTGAAGGGCTCGTGCGGTAGCTATGCCTTTAAATTAGTAACGCACCGAAATTATCCTGACTATTTTAACAATAGCACCTAAGTCAAATTTCATCCCCTTATCTCCATCATCAAAATATCGCTACGGAAAAGCATATGAAAATGCGCGTACTGTTTTCACTTCTGTTTGTAATGGCGGTGGCGGGCTGTAAAGCGCCACAGAAACCGGCAATCACTGACGACACGATCGTGACCAGCCAGGTCAACGGTGTCACCCTGACCCACCGTCATGCCGTGGTGCCACCAACGGAATTCACCCAGCTCAACGAGCCTTATCGTGCCATGTACCCGGCCTCCCTGATGAGCCGTCCTGATTTTGGCGGAAAGGTTATCCGTACGCTGGAAACCGGAAAAACCTATGTAGTGCTGGGGCAGGTTGAACACTACTGGATGGCGCTCGCCGATGAGGGGAACGAGCAGCTGATTGGCTACGTCCCGATGCGTGCCGTTATCAAAGCCGACCAGTACGAAGCCACCGTCCGCAAACAGGCCATTCGTCCTAAGGTGCGTAAAAAAGCGACCTGTGTCGATGTGGATGGCAACAGCAAAGCCTGCAAAGACAGCGCTAACGGTACCTGGATCCTGAACTAAACGGCTTTCGTGGGCGTATTTTTATGAATAATAAAAAGTTTCATCGGCTGTGGTTAGTCTTTTACGCGGCGATTTTCGCCTTTGTCAGTGGTTGTACGTCGTCTTCACACAGCGACCCTTCCCGCTACAATCTGCAGTTTCAGGCTCATCCACAAATCAATGATTCTGCGCCACTTAAAGTCCGGGTGCTGTTGTTGAAATCCGATGCGGATTTCATGTCCAGCGACTTCTATTCCCTGCAGAACAACGCGTCAGCAACGCTTGGCGCGAATCTGCTGAACAGCGACGTTTTCTTCCTGATGCCGGGACAGCTGTCCAAAACCCTCAGCGGTCAGAGCGATCCTGAGGCGCGTTATATCGGCGTGATGGCGGAATATCAGAAGCTGGACGGTAAAAAATGGCGCGTTTCACTCCCGCTGCCTGTGCCAGGCGAAAATCATATCTACCAGTTCTGGAAATGGTCCGCGGATGAACTCCAGGCCAACGTTTTTCTCGACGTAAACGGCATTCGGGTCATCAGCCAGTAACGCGCTTCACAACAGGAAACACATCATCATGACCAAAGCAGAAAAGGTCGTCTGGACCGAAGGCATGTTCCTGCGTCCACACCATTTTCAGCGGACTGAAAGTTATCTGCTCAACCATGTTCGTGAGTGGGGTGCGCTGCAGCGTTCCTATCTCTGGGGCTTTCTCGACGTAGAACTGGACGAAGCGATGCTTCGCCAGGGCTGCATTGCCCTGAGCTACTGCAGCGGGTTACTGCCGGACGGCACCTTTTTCCAGGTCCGCAACGGACGCAATGGTCCCGCGCCGCTAAAAATTCCTGACAATCTCACCAACGAAAAGGTGGTGCTCGCGCTGCCGGTTCGTCGTGGCGAGCGGGAAGAGGTGATTTTCAGCGAAGAGCCCGCCTCACTGGCCCGCTTCGTCGCGTTTGAGCAGGAGGTGGAGGACGATAACGCCATGTCGGTGGGGGATGCCACCGTCCAGTTTGGCCGCCTGCGCCTGACGCTGATGCTGGAAAAAGACCTCACGGCAGAATGGACATCCATCGGCGTGGCGTTTGTGACTGAAAAACGCAACGACAACCACGTGCGGCTGGATAACAACTACATCCCGCCGATGCTGAACGCCAATAACAGCCCGCAGATCTACAGCATGATCAACGATCTGCACGGTTTGCTGGTGCAGCGCAGCCAGCAGATTGGCGGCCGCCTGCGTCAGCCTGGCCGCTTTAACACCTCTGAACTGATTGAATTTACGCTGCTTTCGCTCGTGAACCGTCATCTGGGCGAGGTTTCACATTTAAAAACGCTGCCGCTGCTGCACCCGGAAACGCTCTGGCGCAGCTGGCTGCCGTTTGCCACCGAGCTCACGACCTGGACGTCGCAGCGCACCACTGAGAGCGTGCTGCCGATCTACGATCACGACGATCTGGCGAACTGCTTCAGCAAGCTGATGCTGATGCTGCGCCAGGGGCTATCGCTGGTGATGGAAGACCACGCCATTCAGCTGCCGCTTAACGAGCGCTCGCATGGCCTGAACATCGCCACCGTTCCTGAAACCAGCATGGTGCGCGAATTTGGCTTCGTGCTGGCGGTGAAAGCCAACGTGCCGGGCGAACACCTGCAAACCCATTTCCCGGCGCAGATGAAAATTGCCCCGGTCTCGAAAATTCGCGATCTGGTTCAGCTGCAGCTGCCGGGCATTATGCTGCGCGCCATGCCGGTCGCGCCGCCGCAGATCCCGTGGCATGCCGGCTACAGCTACTTCGAGCTGGAGAAGGGCAGCGAGCTGTGGCACGAGATGGATAAGTCCGGCGCATTCGCCCTGCACCTTGCAGGGGAGTTCCCGGGGCTGGATATGGAGTTTTGGGCCATCCGTAGCCCGACAGAATAATAAAGCGAGCGCTTAATATGCAGGAACGACAGGATAGCGGCAGTGATGCCGCGTTTACCGGAGCCAGTAGCAACAATCAGCTGGTGGCGGCCGCCAATCCGCTGCTCAACGCGATTCCGCAGATCCGTCATTCGGTATCACATGACGATCAGGTGGCGTTACGCCAGCGCCTGATCGATGAGATTCGCCGTTTTGAAGTCCGCTGTCAGCAGGCGGGGCTGCCCTACGAAGTGATCGTCGGGGCGCGCTACTGCCTGTGCACGGCGCTGGACGAGGCCGCCGCGCTTACTCCCTGGGGCAGCAGCGGCGTCTGGTCCAGCAATGGCCTGCTGGTGACGTTCCATAACGAAACCTGGGGCGGGGAGAAGTTCTTCCAGCTGCTGGCGCGCCTGTCGCAGAACCCGCGCGAGCATATCCTGCTGCTGGAGATGATCAACTACTGCCTGCTGCTCGGCTTCGAGGGGCGCTATCGGGTGCTGGACAATGGCCGCACCCAGCTTGAAACCATCAAGCAGCGGCTGTGGCAAATGATCCGCGGCGTGCGCGGCAGCTATCCGCCGCCGCTTTCTCCTCATCCGGAAGATCGTCCGGTGCTGCGCAAGCTCTGGCGGCCGATGGTTCCCCTGTGGGCCTGCGTGGCGCTGGCCGGGTTTATCGCCTGCCTGTTTTACATCGTGCTTAACTGGCGCCTTGGCGACAACACCAACCCGGTGCTGGCGAAGATTTATCAGTCCCAGCTGCCGGAAACCACCATCCAGCAGCCGGCGCGTCAGCTGCCCGCGGTGCTTAACCTGCGCGGCTTCCTGAAGCCTGAAATTGAGGCGGGCCTGGTGGCGGTGAAAGACGAAGCGGATCGCAGCGTCGTGATCCTGAAGGGCGACGGGCTGTTTGCCTCCGCCTCTACCGTCGTGCGCGACCGCTATGAACCGGTCATCAACCGCATTGCGCAGGCGATGAATAACGTCAGCGGCAAAATTCTGGTGGTGGGCTACAGCGATAACGTGCCGATCCGCAGCGCGCGCTTTGCCTCTAACTACGAGCTCTCACTGGAACGCGCGCGCTCCGTACAGAAAATGCTGCAGGGAAGCCTCTCTCAGCCTGGCCGCGTGAAGGCGGAAGGGCGGGGCGAGATTAACCCGGTGGCGCCGAACACGACGCCGGAAAACCGCGCCCGTAACCGCCGTGTGGAAATTACTCTGCTGGTGTCGCCTGAAAACACCCAGGCCGAGCTGAACGGATTGCCGCAAGGAAACTAAGGATGCTGACTACACTTCTTTCCATTCTGACCAACCGCATTCTGTGGAGCTTCCTCGGCGTCACGGCGCTGGCGGCGGTGATCTGGATGATTGGCCCGCTGTTGTCCATCGTGGACACCCGACCGCTCGAATCCGAACAGAACCGCATCATCAGTATCGCCGTGGTCTACCTGCTGTGGGCGCAGGGCCATATTCTGCCGCGCCTTTATAACGCCTGGCTGAACCGCAAGCTGATGGACAAGCTCAACGAGAACACCACCAGCCCGGAGGCGGCGGATCCGCAGCAGCGCCTGAACAGTGAGGAGCAGATCCTCGCCAGCCGTTTTGATGAAGCCGCGCAGATGCTTAAAAAAGCGCACTTCAGCAAAGCGGGCCAGGGCGCTCAGTGGACCCAGCGCTTCAGCACGCAATATCTCTATCAGCTGCCATGGTACGTCATTATCGGCGCGCCGGGCTCCGGTAAAACCACGGCGCTGGTGAACTCCGGGCTGCAGTTCCCGCTGGCCGACCGTTTCGGTAAGACCGCGCTGCGCGGTATTGGCGGCACGCGCAACTGCGACTGGTGGTTTACCAACGAGGCCGTGCTGCTGGACACCGCGGGTCGCTATACCACCCAGGAGAGCGAGCAGGCGCAGGATGCCGGTGAGTGGCTGCAGTTCATGGGGCTACTGCGCAAGTACCGTCGCCGCCAGCCGATCAACGGCGTCATTGTCACGATCAGCATTTCGGACCTGCTGACCCAGTCTGCCGAGGCGTCCCGCCAGCAGGCGGTGAACCTGCGCCAGCGCCTGTCCGAGCTGCATGAACAGTTGGGTATCCGCTTCCCGGTGTACGTGATGGTGACCAAGGCCGACCTTCTCAAAGGCTTCCGCGCCTGGTTTGCCGACTACGATAAAGCGCAGCGCGACCAGATCTGGGGCTTCACGCTGCCGTGGGAGCAGACCAAACACGCCGATTACGACCTGATGGGCAACTTCCAGCAGGAATTTTCTCTGTTACAGCAGCGTCTTGATGCCGGGCTGCCGGAAACCATGCTCAAGGAGCATGACGCGAAAACCCGCGCCGAAGCGTATCTCTTCCCGCAGGAGTTCGCTGCACTGCGTCCGCTGCTGGCGGACTACCTGAGCACGGTCTTTGCGCGCTCCAACTTCGAAACTGAGTTCTCCCCGCGCGGGATCTACTTCGCCAGCGGGACGCAGGAAGGCATGCCGTTTGACCGCGTAATGGGCGAACTGAACCGCGCGCTCTCCCTGCCGGAAGGGGCAGAGCGCGATAACTGGGATTCGGTCAGTAAAGAAGCCCCAATCCCGGGCGCGAAGGGCCAGAGTTTCTTCATCAAGAACCTGCTGCAAAACGTTATTTTCCAGGAAGCCGGGATCGCCGGGGAAAACCGCTGGTGGGAACTGCGCAACCGGGCGGTGATCTGGTCCGGCTACGCGGCGCTGCTGGCCCTGCTGGCGATCCTCGGCGGGCTGTGGCTGACCAGCTATGCTAAAAACAAGGCCTATCTGGAAGAGGTGGATGCGAAGGTGCCGCTGCTGGACCAGCAGAGCAAAGCGTTGCAGAACCAGCCGCAGCGTGACCTGTTCGATCTGCTGCCGTTGCTGAATGGCCTGGTGGACCTGCCGAAAAGCGACGCGTTTGATGTCAACGATCCGCCAGTCTCCCGCCGCATGGGGCTTTACCGTGGGGATGACGTCAGCGATGCTTCGCAGTCCCTGTACCAGAAGGCGCTGGATCAACTGCTGTTGCCCGCCGTTGCTATGCACATCACCACCTGGCTGCGCAACGACAACGGCAGCGACGTGGAGTACAGCTATGAGGCGCTGAAAGCCTATCAGATGCTCTATCAGCCGAAGCACTACGACGGCAAATTCCTGCACTCCTGGGTGATGCTCAACCTGCATCGCAACCTGCCGCAAAACGTCACGAAGGCGCAGCTGCAGCAGCTCGAATGGCATCTCACCCAGCTGCTGGAGCCGAAAATTCAGGCCTCGCCGTACGCGCAGGACGAATCCCTGGTGGCGCGTGAAAGAGCGCTGATCGGCCAGCAGCCGCTTTCAACCCGCGTCTACGGTCGCCTGAAGCGCCTGCTGGAACATGACGACAATCTCAAACCGGTCTCCCTTTCCGACCTGGGCGGGCCACAGAGCGAACTGGTGTTTTCCCGCAAAAGCGGTAAGCCGGTGAGCGAAGGGGTGCCGGGTCTTTATACGCCGGACGGTTACTGGAAAAGCTTTAACAGCCAGATTGACAGCGTAACGACCGCTCTGCATGAAGACGACGCCTGGGTGCTGGGCGCCGCGACCGCGCAGGAAGATAAACAGCAGATCGATAACGCCGTACGCCAGCTCTACATGCGCGACTTTATCGCGAACTGGGATCGCTTTCTCGCCGACATCCAGCTTAACAACAGCGCCGATCTCTCCCAGCGCATCAACACTGCGCGCCTGCTCTCTGGCGCAAACTCGCCCCTGCGCCGTCTGGTGCAGAACCTGAGCCAGGTGCTGACGCTCTCCCGGGATACCCCGGCACCGGAAGATGCCGATAAAGCGCAGGCGCAGAGCAACCGCGCCACCCGCACGCTGGAAGCGCTGTTCAGCAATAATGACAATGCCCCGACGCAGGCCGCCGCGATTACTCAGGCGCCGGAGCAGCTGGTGACGGACCACTACGCGCCGATGATTGAGCTGGCCCAGCCGCTGGAAAAGGGTGGCAAGACCATCGTCTTTGATGATTTTCTTAAGCAGGTGGACGAGCTTTATCGTTACCTGACCGCCGTGCAGGACGCCGCCAACAGCGGTATGCCGGCACCGGGCGGCGAGGCGATCAGCCGTCTGCAGGCCAGCGCCGGTCGACTGCCGGGCGGATTGCAAACCATGTTCAGCAACATGGCGGTGGGGGCCAGCAGCGATACCCAGCGCCGCGATCTGGAAAACGTGCGTAAGCGGATCAACGTTGAAGTCGGCGGTTTCTGCCGTCAGGCGATAGCCGGTCGCTACCCGCTGGTGCGCAGCGCCAGCACTGAGGTCACTCCGGACGATCTCGCCCGCATGTTCGCGCCGGGCACCGGGCTGATGGATACCTTCTTTCGCGACAACCTGACCAGCAAGGTGGATACGACGCAGGCAAACTGGCGCTTTATGCCGGGTATCGACGGTAAAACCCTGCCGGGCAGCGAAGGGCTGCTGAGACCGTTCCAGCAGGCCCAGTCGATTCGCGACGCCTTCTTTGCTAACGGCGCAACCACGCCGTCTTTCAAGGTGACGGTTCGCACCGTGCGAATGGATAACACCATTCTGAACCTGACGCTGGATGTCGACGGCCAGCTGCTGCGTTACAGCCACGGTCCGCAGGCGGTGCAGATCATGAACTGGCCGGGGCCGGGCGGCACCAACCAGGTCCGTATGCAGCTGGGTCTGGCTAACGGCAGCACCGCGACGCTGGTGACCAACGGCTCCTGGGCGCTCAACCGCTTTTTTGACAAAGCGAGCACTAGCCCGGGCGCGGGAAGCCTGAGCCGTCAGGCCACCTTCAACGTCGACGGACATCAGGTCACGCTGGAGTTTGCGCCGAACAGCATCCGCAACCCGTTCCAGCTTCCCCGTTTTTCATGCCCATAACCGCAAGGACAGCCGTATGACGAATACCCCTGCGATGAACCGCTACAGCTGGTATGGCAAATTACCCAGCGCCGGAGATTTCCTGCAGCGTCGCTTTCCTGACACCTTACAGCGCCAGTGGTCGCACTGGTTTCAGGTTGGCCTGCTGGCCTGGCAGCAGGAAGAGCAACGCAGCGGCGAGCGCCAGTTCACCAAAGCTCCGGTCTGGAATTTCGTCGTCCCGCCGATGCTGGGCAGCCAGATGATCCAGATGGGCTGCCTGCTGCCCGGCCGCGACAGCGTTGGCCGACAGTACCCGGTCTGCATTCAGCTGAGCTTCGCCCCGTCAGAGTGGTCGACCAGCCTGCTCAGCCAGGCGGAGAGCTGGTATCAGCAAATTGGTCGTCTGGGGCTGCACGCGGTGCGTAACAGCTTTTCCGCCTCGCAGCTGGATGAGATGCTGATGTCCATTCCGGCGCCGCAGCCCGTCGAGCCGCAGAAGCGCTCTGACATCCTCGACGTCATTGGCTACGACGAGGACGGGCAAAGCACGCTGGGCTGGCCGCAGGCGGCAGAGTGTTTTGACCCGCTGCGTCAGACCAGCTACTGGTGGACCAACCGCTGCGACGGTTACCCGCTGTACACCCACGTTCACAGCGGCAACTTCACCGGGCAGCTTTTTACCCTGCTGTTCGACCCGGCAGGGGGCGCCCGCCCGGGGCGTCACGGTCTCTATCCGCCTATGTTTGAATAAGCAGGGATCTCATGAATATCGAAGAATTTCTCGCGCCAATAAGTCCCGACAGGCCCTGTGGCGACAATCTGGAATATGACGCTGATTTCCAGGCGATGAACCAGGCCAGTCAGGGCAAAGCGGAACAGCAGTTTGGCGACACCATCATCCCGGCAGAGCCTGCGGACTGGAACACGGTAGAAAAATTCGCTACCAGCCTGCTGAGCCGCACCAAAGATCTTCGCGTGATGCTGGCGTTAACCCACGCCTGGACCCGCCGTCGCGGTCTTGCGGGCTACGCCGACGGACTGTTGCTGGTACAGGAGGCGATCGCGCGCTACTGGGAGCCGCTCTATCCGCTGCTGGAAGAGTATGGCGAAATCGACCCGTTCTATCGCATTAACGCTCTGGCAGGGCTGAGCGATAAATCCGAGCTCACCGTCGCGGTACGTAACGCCTCGCTGCTGCGTTCTAACGGCGATGAAATTTCGCTGCGTGACGCCCAGGCGCTGCTGGACGGCAGCAAGACGGAATGTCCGGACTATCCCGGCGGCCGTCCGCGGCTGATTGACGAGCTGGCCCGCGGCGACCAGCCGGGAACCGCAGCGGTTATCGTCATTAACGAACGGCTGCTGGCCATCCGCGAGCTGCTCACCGGGCATCTCGGTGAAAGCGGCGTACCGGAAATGGAACAGCTGCTGAAAACCGTGGGGCTGGTCGCCAGCGCGTGTCAGGTGACCGACATCAGTAAGCTGCTGCCGAACCGTGAAGCGCAGGCTGAACAGCACGCTGAGCCGCAGTCTGCGGCAGCGCAGCCCGTTCAGCCGGTCACCGACTGGCGCAGCGTGCAGGTTACCAGTCGCGCCGACGCGCAGCTAATGCTGGAGAAAGCGAAACAGTATTTTGCGCAGTACGAACCGAGCCACCCCGCACCGCTGATGATTGAACGGGTGCAGCGGCTGTCAGAACTTAACTTTATGGACATTATTCGCGATCTGGCGCCAGACGGCGTTAACCAACTGGAAAACATCTTTGGACGCCGCGAATGACGCGTCCTGGCATTATGACGACAGGCATGGAGTCTGCCGTTTCACCTTCACCGCGCATCTTTGATGGAGAACATCATGGCAATGAGTAACAGTGGACAGAAATTCATCGCACGCAACCGTGCTCCCCGCGTGCAGATCGAATACGACGTAGAGATCTACGGTGCAGAACGCAAAATTCAGCTGCCGTTTGTGATGGGCGTTATGGCCGATCTGGTTGGCAAGCCGGTGGAAAACCTGCCAGCCGTCGACGAGCGTAAATTCCTGGAAATCGACATCGATAACTTCGATGAACGCATGAAGGCGCTGAAGCCGCGCGTGGCGTTCCAGGTAGATAACACCCTGACCGGCGAAGGTAAGCTCAACGTCGATCTGACCTTCGACAGCATGGACGACTTCCTGCCGGACGCGGTGGCCCGCAAGGTTGAGCCGCTGAACAAGCTGCTGGAGGCGCGCACGCAGCTCTCTAACCTGCTGACCTACATGGACGGCAAAAACGGTGCGGAAGAGCTGATCGCAAAAATCCTTCAGGATCCGACGCTGCTCAAATCCCTGAGCCAGATGCCAAAAAATGACGAAAGCGCGAAAGGTAGCGAGGAATAATCGATGAGCAACCAGACTCAACAACACGATCAGCAGGCGGGTCAGGCGTTCAGCCAGGATGAGTTCAGCGCGCTGCTGAACAAAGAGTTCCGCCCGAAAACCGATCAGGCGCGTTCCGCCGTGGAGAGTGCGGTCAAGACTCTGGCGCAGCAGGCGCTGGAAAATACCGTTACCTTCTCGAACGACACCTACCGCACCATTCAGAACCTGATTGCCGGTATCGACGAGCAGCTCTCGCAGCAGGTGAACCAGATCATTCACCACGAAGAGTTTCAGAAGCTGGAGAGCGCCTGGCGCGGCCTGAGCTACCTGGTCAACAATACCGAAACTGACGAGATGCTGAAGATCCGCTTTATGAGTATCTCCAAGCAGGAGCTGGGCCGCACCCTGAAGCGCTACAAGGGCGTGGGCTGGGACCAGAGCCCGATCTTCAAGAAAATCTACGAGCAGGAGTACGGTCAGTTCGGCGGCGAGCCGTTTGGCTGCATCGTCGGCGACTATTACTTCGACCACAGCCCGCAGGACGTTGAGCTGCTGGGGGAAATGGCGCGCATTGGCTCTGCGGCGCACTGTCCGTTCATCACCGGCACCGCGCCGGGCGTGATGCAGATGGAGTCCTGGCAGGAGCTGGCCAACCCGCGCGATCTGACCAAGATCTTCCAGAACACCGAATACGCCGCCTGGCGTTCCCTGCGTGAATCCGAAGACGCCCGCTATCTGGGGCTGGTGATGCCGCGCTTCCTGTCGCGCCTGCCGTACGGCATTCGCACCAACCCGGTGGACAGCTTCGATTTTGAAGAGCAGACCGACGGCGCAAACCACAACAGCTACTCGTGGGCGAACGCGGCCTATGCGATGGCCGCCAACATCAACCGTTCCTTTAAAGAGTACGGCTGGTGCACCTCTATTCGCGGCGTGGAGTCCGGCGGGGCGGTGGAAAACCTGCCGTGCCACACCTTCCCGAGCGATGACGGCGGCGTGGACATGAAGTGCCCGACCGAGATCGCCATCAGCGATCGTCGTGAAGCCGAGCTGGCGAAAAACGGCTTTATGCCGCTGGTTCACCGTAAAAACTCCGACTTTGCTGCCTTCATCGGCGCACAGTCTCTGCAAAAACCGGCCGAGTACCACGACCCGGATGCCACCGCCAACGCGCGCCTGGCGTCTCGTCTGCCGTACCTGTTCGCCTGCTGCCGCTTTGCCCACTACCTGAAGTGCATCGTGCGCGACAAAATCGGCTCCTTCCGCGAGCGCGAAGAGATGGAGCGCTGGCTGAACGACTGGGTGATGAACTACGTCGACGGTGACCCGGCGAACTCCTCTCAGGAGACCAAGTCCCGCAAACCGCTGGCGGCTGCGGAAGTGCAGGTGCAGGAGATTGAGGACAACCCGGGCTACTATGCCGCGAAGTTCTTCCTGCGTCCGCACTACCAGCTGGAAGGTCTGACCGTTTCTCTGCGTCTGGTATCTAAGTTGCCGTCGCTGAAGACGAAAGACGCGTAAGAGCAACATCTTGCACGGGCCGGCAAGAAAGACGGCTGGAACGGTAATAATGACTTCACATTCATTCCGTTATTTCGGAGGAATGTAAGACTGTCAAATGACACGGGTCATTTGATATGAGGCAGAGGTAAAATATGGACGGTTTTATTCAGCCCCATGCTTTCCTGTTTGCCATATAAGTGCTTTTTCGAAAGCAATATTGTTCATCCACGAAGAGTAGATATTATGGCTATTGATATGTTTCTGAAGGTCGAGGGTGTTACGGGCGAATCTAAAGATTCTAACCACACCGGCTGGACTGATATTACCTCCTTCTCCTGGGGCGCTTCCCAGCCAGGTAATATGAGCGTTGGCGGTGGCGGCGGTGCCGGTAAAGTTAACTTTAACGACCTGCACGTTAACGCACTGATCGACAAATCCACCACCGCTATCCTGAAACACTGCGCCAGCGGTAAACACCTGACTAAGGTTGAGCTGTCCGTCTGTAAAGCGGGCGGTCAGCAGGTGGAATACTCCCGCATTACGCTGGAAGATGTGCTGGTGACCTCTGTTCAGTACACCGGTGCAGACAACGGCGATACCGTTGGTGTGACCTACGCGTTCCAGGCTGCGAAAGTGAAACAGCAGTACTGGGAGCAGACCACTTCTGGTGGTAAAGGTGCTGAAAGCAGCGCTGGCTGGAACATCAAAGAGAACAAAGAAGCGTAATTGCGCATGTGGCCGGGGAATTTTCCCCGGCCATTATCAACCGGGAAGGAAGATAGCATGGCAAGTTTGCAGGAAGGAGGCGCCCGTCCTCTCACCATTGGCGAAATAGCACTGGCGCGCTCGGTTTTTGGTGATGCAATAAAGTATTCAGAAGTTAAAGTCCATAATAAAAGTTATTTGCCATTTAATATGCAGTCGACAGATGTTGCGATGACCCCCAATGGTGAGCTCTATTTCCGCGAGCCGCATTATCGGGATGACTTCTCAATAGAGGTTCCGCGATACAAGCACTGGTTTATTCACGAGATGGTGCATGTGTTACAGCATCAGATTGGAATGAATGTGCGAACCCGAGGCGCATTCAGTTGGGCAGCAAGTTATAAGTACTCTTTACCTCCGGATAAAAAACTCTCGGACTTTGGTATGGAGCAGCAGGCTTCTATCATTTCAGATTTTTATTATCTGATAAATTACGGCCTGGGTGATTTCCGAAACATTGCAGGGTTTGAAGGGATTATCGGACCAGACCTGAAGGATAAATACCTGCAGGTGTTATCGTTGTTTATTCAAAATCCTAAAGATCGGCGGGTATGGTTATGAAACAGTTACTCAGTGTTGTTGCAATCGCATTTACGGTAACTGCCTGCGTGTCTCATCCTGCACAGTATCAGTCGCTTTCGGTTACGCTGAAGAACAACGAACCCTGCTTTGCTATCCCTGCTAATTCCGGGTTAGACGCGCCTGTCACCAGCCATTCGCCCACCATAATGAAACGCGCGGGAAATGAATGGAAAGCAATATCGCCGCCGGCAACGTTTAGCCCTGAGGTGACGTTAACGACACAACAGTGTCACCAGTGGAAAGGGATTGCGTGGCAAGCCGGAGAATATGATGTTGCCTTGAAAGTGTCAGGAAAAAACGATTCTATTCGCTATGCGGCTCGTTTCACCTTACAAGAAGGTCCTTCAGGCCAGTTTAAGCTTACGCAGACTGAATAGAATGTGTTAACCCCAAACGTCGCCGTTCTCGCCCCGAGAGCGACAGCCCCATCCTGAGCTTCTTATCAAGGAGAAACAAGATGTCTCAAATGCGTCCTGCTTTTGGTGCCGCGTGGAACAGATTCAGAGAAGTAAACGTAAGCGTAGAACAGGTTGGCAAATTTTTGGGTGGAAAAGTTCAGCATAATATTGAGGCCGGTATTTTTAAAAATGCCTGCCCAATTCGCATGAGCTACGTTTTAAATTACTGTGGCATTCCGATTCCTTCTAACAGTAAATATGCGACAGTGACCGGAAACGACAAAAAACGCTATATGTTCCGCGTTAAAGATATGATTGCATTTCTACCCACGGTACTGGGCAATGCCGATATGTCTGTCTCTTCTCCCACTCCTGCGCAATTTGCAGGCAAACAGGGCATTATCATCTTCACCGGGCACGGCTGGAGCGACGCTACCGGGCATGTCACCCTCTGGAATGGAAATATTTGCTCTGATGATTGCCATTTCCTTGGCTCTCCTGGTAATGGTTCGTTTATCCCTACCAATGCAACATTCTGGAGCCTGAAATGAAACGTTTATTACTGCTGGTATTGGCTATCAATGCCTCTGCTGTTTATGCCCAAAATCTGCCTGCCGTCAGCGCTTTTACTCAGCAACAAATCTTTGAAAACTGGGTGCAAAACCGTTGCATCAGTAAGATTGCGGACAGTAAAAGCCTTAAAAATGATGCAGAAGCCAGTGCCGCCGCATGGCTTGAAGCAAGCGATCTCCCTCCGGAGAATTTTGAAAAAGCTGACAAGATCATTGATACCCTACTAAAAGAGAAAGTAGGCGGTACTGAACAGGGTGATTATCAGGTATTGAAGTGCAGTTTAATCACCAATAGTGACGCAATTCGTCTGCTCAACGTCCAAAAATAGCGTTTCACCGATATTGCCAGGAGATTTGACCGCACCATCTCGCGTCTTCAAGTCACAGCCCGTGACGGTGCTCAAGATGAGTGAAGATTCACCAGCCGTAGTGGTAAATGATGGTATCTATAGACTATTTACTATTGTTTCTTATTGTGGTCTTGTTCCTGGCCATTGGAATTATGGACCTGTTCAACTCTCGTTTTTTTAAAGAGCACGAGGCTGATTATAATCAGTTACTTTCTGAGTACCGGCGAAAAGGATATGACCTGGATCTTGTTACCGACTACGCTTCTTTTTTTGGTTCGTTGGCAAATTATCAAAAAATAATCTGGTTTGTTCGCCTTTATAAAGGCGTTAAAATGAAATTTACGCGTGAACGGCTTGTTCAGGAAGATGCTTATAAATATGTACAGTCGTTACCTGAAGAAAAAATTGGCTGGATACTAAAGTTACATCGCCGTTATAAGTTACAGGCGTTAATATTCACTCTATGGCTCATTGTTGGATTATATTTTATCATCTTCATTAAATAGTTTTTGATATTCAATTTCTCAAACGCCGCCGTTCTCACCCCCGAGAGCGGCAGCGTTTGAGCGCTAATCATACCAGCAGGAATACGCCATGCGATTCACGATTATTTCTACGAAACCCGGTCATCAGCCGCCGCAAAGCAGCTGTGATTTTTACGCCCCGGGCGGCACCATTGGGCGCGGTACGGATAACAATCTGGTATTACCGGACAATGACCGCACCATCTCGCGTCTGCAGGCCATTGTCCACGTTGACGCTCAGGGCGAATGCCGCGTCACCAACCGTGGCAGCGTCACCCGCGTGGTATTGAATGATATTCCGCTGGAGCGTGGGCGTCAGGTTGAACTGCAGGATGGCGACATTCTCGGTATTGATGACTACCGTATCGAAGTGACAGAACTGATCCACGACACACAGCCGGTGAGCCGCATGGCGGCCAGCATGCAGCAGCAGGCGCGTCCGACAGCCGCACCCGCTGCGCCCGCAGCGCAAGCGAAGCCTGCTAACCCCGCGCCACGCGGGAAGGCGGAACCGACCGCCGTGCCTTCCGAAATCTGGGACAGCCTGATGCAGGAGTTCTCCATCTCCGACAGCATCTCCAGCAACCGAGCAAAACCGCAGCCTGCGGCCTCACAGGATCCCTTCTCCCAGCCCGCCGCGCCGGAGCGTAATGCCGAAGATCCGTTGGCGATGTTCAACGACAGCGATCCAGCGCTTGAGCGCAAGAACGTCGACCCGGACACGCTGTTCAGCGACGAAGCGCTGTTCAAAAAAGAGAGCATTTTTGACGACGTGACGCCTTCCACGCTGGTGCCGCCGGTTGAGGGGCAACCCGCCCCTAAAGAAGACGCGGCGGACGAGCTTGACCCGCTGGCGCTGTTCGGTGGAAAGGCCAGCGCGCCAGCCGCGCGCAATGATGACCCGCTCGGGCTGATGGGCGGAGCACCGTTAACCCACCCGGATGATATTGCAGACGAAAAGCCAGCACCAACGCCTGAACCGGAGCAGGAAGAGGACGTGCTTGCCGATTCTCCGTTGTTCGCCCCAGAGTCGCAGGAAACGCCACGTGAAGAAGAGCCGGCACGGCCGGATTACGCAGGCTTCACCATGCCTACGCCGCAGGCCGTTGCGCGCAGCAGCGCTCAGGCACCGAAGGGGCGCCTGCGCATCGACCCGGTCAATAACGCGGCATCCCCAACCGCCAGCCCGAATAATGGCGAGAAGGGTGAAGTGCTGCAGGGCGAGCTGCTGCAGGCGCTGCTTGAAGGTATGGGCCTGAGCGAAATGCAGCCTGTTCCGCAGTTTGACCGGGAAAATATGCGTCAGTTGGGGCAGATTCTCGGCATGTTCTCGCAGGGCACAGTGGCGCTGCTCTCGTCGCGCTCCATCCTGAAACGCGGCGTAAAAGCCGATATGACCATGGTGCTGGACGATGCCAACAACCCGTTCAAGCTGTTGCCGACCGGGAAAACCGTCTTAATTCAGATGTTCGGCACCCCGATGCCGGGCTTTATGCCGCCGACCAAATCGGTGCGCGACGCGCTGATCGACCTGCAGGCGCACCAGCTGGGGATGATCTCCGGTATCCGCGCCATCATCGCCGCGATGCTGCAGTCCTTTAACCCGGAACAGCTGGAGGAGCAGGCGAAGCAGAACGGCATGACCTCGCGTCTGGCGCTGCCGGGCAGCCGCAAAGCCGCCCTGTGGGACTATTTTGTTCGTAGCTATGGCGAGACGGCGGGCGAGATTGAGGATGACTTCCACACCCTGTTCGGCGAAGCCTTCCTTCATGCGTATGACATGGAGGTGAATCAGTACAAAGACTCACAGAGCGGATCGGAAGACAAATGAATATCGCAACCGCTTCTCTCTCCCGCCAGGGGACGCGCGCCAGCAACCAGGATCAGACGGGAGAAACCATAGGGGAACGCTCGGCCTGCTTTGTCGTCTGCGACGGCATCGCGGGTCTGCCCGGTGGTGAAGTCGCCGCGGAACTGGCCCGTAACAGCATTATCTCCCGCTTCGATGGCGACAAGCACCTCAACGCGCAGCATATCCGCGACTACGTGCAGACGGCGAATCGCACCATTCTGAGCGAACAGCAGGCCGTTCAGGACTATCGCCGGATGGGTACGACGCTGGTCAGCCTGTTCATTGACCGGGACTACGGGCTGGCGTACTGGGCGCATGCCGGCGACAGCCGCCTGTACCTGTTTCGCCGGGGGTGGCTGTGGCACGTCACCACGGACCACAGTCTGGTGCAGCAGATGAAGGATGCCGGGCATCAGACGGACGATCTCAACAGCAACCTGCTTTATCTGGCGCTGGGAATTGAAAACGGCGGACCGGAAGCGAGCTACAGCGACGTGGTGCAGGTAGAAGATGGCGATGCCTTTTTACTCTGCACCGACGGGTTCTGGCACGGCGTCAGCGAAGAGCAAATGAAGCAGTCGCTGCACATGGTCAATACGCCGCAGGAGTGGCTGACCTTAATGAACCAAATCATTCAAAAGAATGGCGAGCAGGAGGGGAATGCGCAGGATAACTATACCGCCCTGGCGGTATGGATGGGCAACCCTCAGGACACCACTTTGCTGCACACCCTCTCTGACGCAGCACAATTTCTTCCCTGCGGAACTGATTAGACACACAAGGAACGATATGAAACTTTGGCTATCGGGTTTGGCACTTCTGGCGGCGACCTCCACCGCGCAGGCTGAAAATTTCCGCATCGTGCAGTCTCCTGCGCAGAAGCTGGATATCTGGATCGACAACATCAAAGACAACACCCCGCAAAGCTGGTGTAAGCCAGAAGTGGCGCTGCGCATTGTGGCGAACGGCAAGAAAGAGGTCTCCGTGCTGGAAAACTTTGTGCCGCGTCTTGGCTCGCTGCTGGAACACCAGTGCAGCAAAGTGAATAAACTCAGCTGGACGCTCAACGATCCCGAGGGGACGACGCTGGCGCAGGGCACGGCAGCTAAAGCGCAGGACTGGGCACTGGTGGTGAAACAGCAGCAGGCCGCGCCTGCTGAGACCGTCACCGCAACCCCAGCCAGCGGCGCGTTACTGCCGCCCGATCAGAACGTGGCTTCCCGCACCGTTGCCGCCGACCGTACGCCGTGGCAGGAGTTTACCCTGCAGGACGGCTGCCACCTGCGTACATTCTGGGAAGGGGGCGCCTCTGCACCGGCGCTCTTCATTCCGGATTCTGACACCACCCGCTGCGGTAACGGCAGCTGGCTGAGCGGTCACACCGTTATCTCTCAGTCCCGCAACGGCGGGCAGAAAGAGATGGCGGTGACGTACATTCACGGCTTCCCGGTGATGGGGCTGAATCAGAGCGCCGATCCGGAAAACGCGCTGATCACCTCCGTCAATAAAGAGCGCATGGTATTCAGCACGCCAGACAGCGATCAGAGCTGGATGATCCTGCCTTACGACAGCGCCCTGAACAGCTGGAAGAGCAACGGCACGGTAGCGGTAGAAATTTCCCGCGAAACTGCCAGCGACGATGCAAAACTGCAGGCGCGTATTGCAGCGGTGAAGAAAACCTGGAGCGCCTGGGTTGCCCCAGGCACCCCGCTGAATATCGTTCTGATTGATACCCTGCGTCCTCAGCTGCGCGATCCGGCAGTGGGCGCCTGGCGCGCGGCGAATTAAGGAATGGCTATGAATACCCTCTATCAACACCTGGCGGGTGAACCGCTCAACGACGCGCTGGCGCGTCTTGAAGCGGAGATCAAAGCCCGTCCGGCAGATGCAGACCTCCGCGCCGCGTTCGTGCAGTTTTTAATCCTCAGCGGCAACGGGACGCGCGCGCTGACCCAGCTGAAAAGCTGGCTGGCGCTGAAGCCGCAGGCGAAACCCACCGTCACGCTGCTGGAGCAGTCCATTCAGGGCGAGCTGCAGCGCGCACAGGTGATGGCGGGGCAGGCGCGTCCGGCCATGCCTGAAACTCAGTGGCCGTGGCTGACCACCCTGGCCGCGGCGCTCCGCGAGGAGGGCGAGCGTGCCCGGTCGCTGCGCCTGGAAGCGCTTGACCAGGCGCAGGCCACTCCCGGCCACATCACCCTCGAAAACGATGAGGCTCAGGCGTTTGACTGGCTGATGGACGGCGATGCCCGTCTCGGCCCGGTGTGCGAAACCATCGTGAACGGCCGCTATTTCTGGCTGCCGTTTAACGCTATCGCCGAGATCCGTTTCCAGGCGCCTTCCAGCGTAACCGATCTGGTCTGGCGTCACGCGCTGGTGCGCCTGACTGACGGTACGGAGCAGGTATGTCAGATCCCGGCGCGTTACCCGTTTGCTGCCGATGCGTCAGATGCGATCAAACTGGGCCGCACTACCGAGTGGCAGCCGCTCGATGAGGACGGCACCCTGTACGAAGGGATGGGCCAGAAAGCCTGGCTCAGCGAGCAAAGCGAAAGCCCGTTGCTGTCGTTAAGCCTCGTGTCGTTTGCGACGGATGGAGCCGATGAGTAATCCCGCTGGCGAAGGCGATCTGCTGCGCAGCGGCTGGCAAGCCCGCAGCAGGCAGGAGAAGGTGGGGGCGCGCGACAAAATGCAGCCTTCGCTGCTCGATCGCCTCACCGATAACGACCCGGAAAAAAAACGCGAGCCGGCCAACAGCAACCTGATCACCCACGCCGCGCTGCGTCGTAACGTGCTGCGGGATCTGCAGTGGCTGTTTAACACCATTAACCACGATGCCTCCGGCGATTTAAGTGCGCTACCGCACGTGAGCCGCTCGGTGGTTAACTTCGGCGTCGCGCCGCTCGCCGGGAAGAGAATGTCGGATATCGAATGGCACGATATTCAGCGCAAGCTCACCGAGGCCATCATCAATTTTGAACCGCGCATTTTGCCGCAGGGGCTGCAGGTCCGCTGCGTGTCGGATACCTCCTCGCTGGATCTGCACAACGTGCTCTCCATCGAGATTAAAGGGCGCTTATGGTGTGTGCCGTACCCGCTGGAGTTTCTGTTTCGCACCGATGTCGATCTGGAAAACGGCCATTTTGAACTGAAAGATGCGGGGTAATCATGGAAAGTAAACTACTCGAATATTACAACCGTGAGCTGGCCTACCTGCGCGAAATGGGGGCCGAGTTTGCCGAACGCTATCCGAAGGTCGCCGGGCGGTTGGGCATGCGCGGCATCGAAGTGGCGGACCCGTACACCGAACGCCTGATGGAAGGTTTCGCGTTTCTGACCTCCCGCGTGCAGATGAAAATGGACGCGGAGTTTCCGCGTTTCTCCCAGCGTCTGCTGGAGATGATCGCGCCGAACTACCTCGCGCCAACCCCTTCCATGGCGATTGCGGAAATTGAGCCCGACAGCAGCCGCGGCGATCTGAGCAACGGCTTTATTGTGCCGCGCGGCACCATGATGGACAGCCTGGCGCTGAAAAAGACCGGCGTAACCTGCAGCTATACCACCGCGCACGAGGTTAATCTGCTGCCGCTGAAAATCGACAAAGTGGAGCTCGGCGGCGTGCCCGCTGACCTGCCGCTGGCGCAGCTCGGCTTAAGCCAGCGGGGGATCAACAGCGCCTTGCGGATCCGCATTGCCTGTGACGGCCCACAAAACCTCGGGCACCTGAATTTTGACCGGCTGGAGTTTTTCCTCAGCGGCCCGGACATTGAGGCGCTGAAGCTGCTGGAGCTGGTGATGGAGCACCACGCCGGGATCGTCTGCCAGACGGTCAGCCCGCAGCCGCAGCGACAGCTGCTGGCAACGGATGCGCTGCGTCAGGAGGGCTTTGCGCCGGACCAGGCGCTCCTCCCGGACGATCTGCGCAACTTTGACGGCTACCGTCTGCTGCAGGAGTATTTTGCGTTTCCGGCCCGCTTCCGCTTTATCAGCCTGAGCGGTCTGAACACGCTTATCCAGCGCTGCGAAAACGAAAAAGCCTTCGATATCTTCATTCTGCTGGATAAGTCAGATGAACAGCTGGAGCGCGTGGTCGACGCCAGCCATCTGGCGCTGCACTGCACGCCGGTCATCAACCTGTTCCCGAAAGTGGCGGCCCGGCAGAAGCTGAATGAAGGCCAGCATGAATACCATCTGGTGGTCGATAACATCCGCCCGCTGGACTACGAAATTTATGCGGTAAATAAAATTTTTGGCAGCGCCGACGGCCAGCGCGACGACCAGACGTTTCGTCCGTTCTGGAGCACCTGGAGCGGCGACGCGGGCAACTACGGGGCCTATTTTTCCCTGCGCCGGGAACAGCGCGTGCTCTCCGAGCACGCCCTGCGCTACGGCACCCGTACCGGCTATATCGGCTCGGAGGTCTTTGTCTCGCTGGTGGATGAACAGCATGCCCCGTGGCAGGAAAACCTGCGCTACATCTCTGCCGAGGTGCTCTGTACCAGCCGCGACCTGCCGCTGATGCTCCAGCAGGAGCTCGGGCAGTTCATTATGGCCGACTCCATGCCGGTGAAGGGGTTAACCCTGCGCAAAGGCCCGACGCCGCCGCGTCCGGCGCTGGCGGAAGGGTTCAGCACCTGGCGGCTCATCAGCCAGCTGCAGATGAACTACCTCAGCCTGATGGACAGCGAAAATGAAGAGGGGGCAGCGGCGCTGCGCCAGCTGTTAGGTCTGTACGCCAACCTGGCCGAAACGCCGGTTGCACGTCAGGTGGAGGGGGTACGCCACTGCGTGCTGGAGCCGGTACACCGCCGCGTGCCTGAACCCGGCCCGGTCGTTTTCGCCCGCGGAATTGGCATCACCCTGACGGTGGACGAGCGGGCGTTTTCCGGCGCCAGCCCGTGGCTTTTCGGCAGCGTGATGGAGCGCCTTTTTGCCCGTCTGGTCTCCATCAACAGCTTCACCGAGTTCACCCTGAAGAGTCAGCAGCGCGGCGAGATAGGCTACTGGGCGCCGCGCATGGGTAAAAGGGCGCTGGTATGAGTGACGCTGCCACCGCACCGCTGCGCGTGCATCGCCTGACGAAGCTGCCGGATACGTTCTGGCACGGGGTCCGCGAGACACCCTGGCGCTACGATCTGTTTCAGCTGTTAAGGCGCATTGATGCCCAGGGTGGCGAGCGCTACCCGCTGGGACGCGCGCCGCTGCCGAAATTTGAGCCGCTGCGTATCGGCCAGCAGCCGTCGATGAGTTTTGCGCCGTCGACGCTGGCCCAGGTGCGTCAGCGGGAGGAAAGCGGGCTGCATGAGGTATCTATCCTCAGCTTCGGCCTGTTTGGCCCGAATGGCCCGCTGCCGGTGCATATGACCGAGTACGCCCGCGAGCGGATTCATCATCACCAGGACACCAGCCTCAGCGCGTTTGCCGATCTGTTCCATCATCGTCTGGCGCTGCTGTTTTACCGCGCCTGGGCGGATGCGCAGCCTGCCGTTTCCCTCGATCGCGCCGACAATAAGCGCTTTGAGGGCTACCTGGCGTCGCTGATCGGCATGGGGCAGCCGGGTCAGATGAACAAGGGCAGCCTGAGCGCCCATGCCCGCTTTACCCACGCCGGGCACCTGACCCGCCACGGGCGGGATCCGGAAGGGCTGGAGAAGATCCTGCGCAGCTATTTTAAAGCGCCGGTTAAGCTGGTGAGCAACGTGCCGCAGTGGATGCCGCTCTCCACCCGCGAGCAGGCGCAGCTGGGAGCAGGACGCCGCATGCCGCGCATGGGGGAATCCGCTTTTCTCGGCGTCGCCGTCCGCGACGTGCAGCATAAGTTTCGTATCGAGATTGGCCCGCTGAGTGCGGAGGAGTACAACCGCTTTCTGCCGGGCGAAGCGTGGGTCACCGAGCTGCGCGACTGGGTGCGCCAGTACGCGGGAATTGAGTTTGAATGGGAAACACGGGTGATCCTGCGTGAAGACGCTGTGCAGGGTACCACGCTCGGCAGCGCCGGGCGATTAGGCTTTAACACCTGGCTGGGGCATCAGCCGCAGCCTGTCCCCCGTGGCGATCTGGTGTATCGCGCAGAGCGATAAATTTTTCTAACGCATTGTTATCAACGGAACCGAACATGTCAGAAATTAGCCGTGCCGTGCTTTTCGGCAAACTGGATACGCTGTTATTTACCTCTCTGGAAAGCGCGACTGCCTTCTGCAAGCTGCGCGGCAACCCCTACGTTGAGCTGGTGCACTGGCTGCATCAGCTGATGCAGCAGCAGGATGGCGATCTGCAGCAGGTCATCCGCCACTTTGCCCTCGACGAACAGCAGCTAACGCGCGATATCGTGGCGGCGCTGGACGCTCTGCCGCGCGGCGCAAGTTCCGTTTCCGATCTCTCCGAACATATCGACAGCGCCGTGGAGCGCGCCTGGGTCTTCGGCTCGCTGAAGTTTGGCGTCAGCCGCATTCGCGGTGGCCATTTGCTGATCGGCATCCTCAAGACCTGGAATCTGGCCAACGTGCTGAAAAGCATCTCGTCGCAGTTCACCCGTCTTAACGTCGAAGTGCTGATCGAGCAGTTCGACGCTATTTGCGCCGACAGCAAAGAGACGCAGCAGGCTGCTGCCGCCGTCGATGCACCGGCGGGTGCGGTCCCGGCGGCTCAGGGAACGCTGGCCCAGTACGGCCAGGACCTGACCGCCCGGGCCCGCGACGGGAAGATTGATCCGGTTGTCGGGCGCGACGAGGAGATCCGCCAGATGGTGGATATCCTGATGCGCCGCCGCCAGAACAACCCGCTGCTGACCGGGGAGGCCGGGGTCGGCAAAACAGCAGTCGTTGAAGGGCTGGCGCTGCGTATCGCCGACGGCGACGTGCCGGAGCCGCTGCAGAACATTCAGCTGTGGCTGCTGGATATCGGCATGCTGCAGGCAGGCGCGGGCATGAAAGGTGAGTTTGAAGCCCGTCTGCAGGCGCTCATTAACGAAGTCCAGTCCAGCGCCACGCCGATTATTCTGTTTATCGATGAGATCCACACTCTGATTGGTGCAGGCGGCCAGCAGGGAACCGGCGATGCGGCGAACCTGCTGAAGCCGGCCCTGGCGCGCGGTCAGCTGCGCACCATCGGCGCCACCACCTGGGCGGAATACAAAAAGTACATTGAAAAAGACCCGGCGCTGACCCGTCGTTTCCAGACGGTGCAGGTTCACGAGCCGGATGAAGCGAAAGCCATTCTGATGCTGCGCAGTACCGTGTCGCCGCTGGAGACGCACCACCAGGTCCTGCTGCTCGACGAAGCGGTCAGCGCGGCGGTGAAGCTGTCCCATCGCTACATTCCGGCGCGTCAGCTGCCGGACAAAGCCGTAGCCCTGCTCGATACCGCCTGTGCCCGCGTGGCGGTCAGCCAGAGCGCGCCGCCGGCGCAGCTGGAAGACTGCCTGCGCCATCTTGCCGCGCTGGACGTGGAAATTGAAATTGCTGAACGCGAAGCGCGCGTCGGCGCCGGTGACGCAGAGCGCGTAACGGCATTAATCACAGAGCGCGACGCGTATGAAACAAAACGCGAAGCCCTGGCCCGGCGCTGGGAAGACGAGCGCGGCCTGGTGCAGGAGATTATCCGCCTGCGCGCCGCGCTGTTTGCGGCGGGCGAGGAAGAGACCGCCGAGCTGCGCAGCCAGCTGGCGGAGCAGCAGCAGGCGCTGAACGCCTTACAGGGTGACGAGCCGCTGCTGTTTGCGGCGGTAGATGAAAACGTGGTCGCCGCAGTCGTCTCTGACTGGACCGGGATCCCGCTGGGCCGGATGGTGAAAAACGAGATCGACGCGGTGCTGAACCTTGCCGATACGCTGAACCAGCGCGTTATCGGCCAGCGTCACGGGCTGGATCTCATTGCCCGCCGCGTGAAAACCTCGCGGGCGAAGCTCGACGATCCGAACAAACCGGTGGGCGTCTTTATGCTGTGCGGCCCGTCCGGCGTCGGGAAAACCGAAACCGCGCTGGCGCTGGCGGAATCCCTGTACGGCGGCGAGCAGAACGTCATCACCATCAACATGAGCGAGTTCCAGGAAGCGCACACCGTTTCCACCTTAAAAGGTGCGCCTCCGGGATACGTAGGGTATGGTGAAGGCGGCGTGTTAACCGAGGCCGTGCGCCGTCGCCCCTACAGCGTGGTGCTGCTGGACGAAATTGAAAAAGCGCACCCGGACGTCCATGAGATCTTCTTCCAGGTCTTCGACAAAGGCTGGATGGAGGACGGCGAGGGGCGCCACATTGATTTCCGTAACACCATTATCATTCTGACGTCCAACGTGGGTACCGAGCTGATAAGCGCCATGTGCGCCGATCCGGAGCTGATGCCGGAGCCTGACGCGTTAAGCAGCGCGCTGCGCCAGCCGCTGCTGGAAGTATTCCCGCCGGCGCTGCTGGGCCGCCTGCTGGTGGTGCCGTACTACCCGCTCAGCGACGAGATGCTCGGGCAGATTGTGCGCCTGCAGCTCAAGCGCATTAAGCGTCGTCTGGAAGAGAATCACAGCATTATTTCTGAGTTTGACGACAGCGTGGTGGAACAGATTGTTCAGCGCTGCACCGAGGTGGAGTCCGGCGGCCGCATGGTAGATGCTATCCTGACTAACACCCTGCTGCCTCAGATGAGCCAGATCTTACTTACCGCCAGCCGCAGCGACGAGCAGTACCGACGCCTGCATGTCACCTGCGAGCAGGGCGAGTTTCACTGTCAGTTTGCCGCGTAATAATCATCAAGAGAACTGTAAAAGATGACGGATAATGATAACAATCGGACTGTCCCAAACGCGCTCCCGGTCGGGTACCGCTTCAACGAGTTTGAAATCAAAGAGGTGATCGGCGGCGGCGGTTTTGGCATTGTCTATCGCGCGTGGGATCACCAGCTCGAACGCACTATCGCTATCAAAGAATTTATGCCTTCCTCGCTCGCCGTGCGCGGCGACGACATGACCCTGGTGCTGCGCAGCGAGCGCTTTGGCAAAGCATTTTCCGCGGGCCTGAACAGCTTTATTCAGGAAGCGCGTCTGCTGGCGCGTTTTAACCACCCAAACCTGCTGCACGTCCTGCGTTTCTGGGTGCAAAACGACACGGCCTACATGGGGACGCTGTTTTACAGCGGCACCACGCTTTCACGTCTGCGCGAAGAAAAGCCGGAGCTGATCAACGAGGCCTGGATCCGCCGCACGCTGCCGATGCTGTTCGGGGCGATCAAGACCATCCACGACGAAGGCTATCTGCACCGTGATATCTCTCTGGATAATATTCAGATCCAGGATAACGGCCTGCCGGTGCTGCTCGATTTCGGCTCCGCGCGCCGCACCATCGGTAACCTTTCCGACGAAACGGAAACCATGCTGCGCCCCGGCTTTGCGCCGATTGAGCAGTACACCGACGACAACGAGAGCGAGCAGGGGCCGTGGACGGATATTTACGCCCTCGGCGCGGTGCTGCGTACCCTGATTGTGGGTTCTCCGCCGCCGGTCAGCGTGGTGCGCTCCATCCAGGACACCTGTAAGCCGCTGGTGGAAATCATGCCGCAGGGCTACTCCATCCCGCTGCTGCAGGCCATCGACCGCGCGCTGGCGCTGCACATGGAGGACCGTCCGCAGTCTATCGACGAATTCGCGGCGCTGATTGAGATGCCGGTCGCCGGGATCAACGACGTGCTCACCGCCAAAAAGACCGGCACCATGCTGGTTCCTGTTGAGGAAGAGAAGCCAGCTTCGGTGCTCGACTGGCGTCGCTATAAGATCCCGGGCATGGTTGCCGCGGGCGTGCTGGTGGGCGTTGTCGCCGGGGCGATGCTGTTCAGCGGTGGGAATGATGCGCCTGAGCAGACTGCCCAGGCTCCGTCAGAGACGCGTCCGACAGAAACTGCCGCGAACGCGCCAGAGGTGAAGCCAGAAACGGCGACGGTGAGCGAGCCAGCGACGGCGCAACAGACGCCACCACCTGCCGATGCCAGCCCGGTCGCGCTGGTTTATATCCGTATCCAGGACGGTGAAACGCTTAAAGTGAACGGTGAACCAAAAGCGCTGCGTCCGGCGACCAACGGCTATGCCTCGCTCAAGCTGCCAGCGGGTGAGACGAAGATTGAACTGCAGGGCAACGGGAGAACGCGCAGCCAGACGCTGGATATCAGCAAGCCGGGCACCTGGCTGGTGAATCCTTAGTAATGCACGATCTTCAAGGCCAGAGACTTATTCCAAAGGTGTTCGAAGATCGTCTCTTCTCTTTATGTACAAAATCGCTTTAGGATTGAAAGCTCAGTTGGCTCAGTAGCGGTGGTCTTAATTGACCACCGTCAGTGAAAAACGACAGGCCCATTAATCTCCGACCCCGGGGAGTTAGCTGAAGCGAAGATGCGGAATTCCATTTTTGTCAGTGTTAATTACGTGCATAAACAAAATGTTGCTTATTTAAAGAGTAAATCAGGGTATTTCTGGGGAAGTATGGATCTTCTCGCAATTTTACTTTATTGCGCGAATTCAGTACGCCACAACAGAATCCCATTTCTTTCTGACGCAAAAGCATTTAGTGCTTCGTTGAATTATTTTGCAGGTGATGGTTTCAGCATTTTGGTCATGCTTTTTTTTGTGCTTGACTTACTTTTACTACTCTCTTTGTTTACTTCGGCCTGGTTATTCTTCAAACGAAAGAACGGTGCAGTCAAATTTGCTCTTGCTCAGGAATTATTTCGTTTGATTTCATTCAGATGTTCAGTCTCATTTGTCCCTCTTTTAGTAAGCGTGTTTGGAATTTCAAACGTCTGGTTGAATGTAGGGTTATTTGTCACATCAGAGTCACTGAAAATCTACTCTCTTGTTTTTTGGATGAACGAGCGGGAAAAGCCCCTTTCTTGAATGATGCTTTATCAGAGATGCGACCCGCTTTTTTGCATCGCATAAGCTAAATGGAATAAAGATTATGCTCAACCGAATTACCGTTCAGCTCCCGGTGGAGGGGCTTCTGTTCTGGAAACTGACGGGCCGCGAGGCCATGTCCGAGTCGTTCGCGCTGACGCTGACCGTGCTCGGCACGGACGCGCGCATTGACCGCAGTAAGCTGCTGGGCCAGCCGGTCACGGTGACCATCCCGACGCAGAGCCTGCTGACCTCCCGCTATATTAACGGCAAGATTACCCGCGTGGCGGTGAGCGCCGTTGAGCTGACGGGCACCCGCTATGCGGTGTACCAGCTGACGGTGGAGCCGGACCTGTGGCCGATGAAGCGCGACCGTAACCTGCGTATCTTCCAGGGGCAGACGGTGCCGCAGATTGTGAAAACCCTGCTGGGTGAGCATCAGGTCAACGTTGAGGATAAGCTCACCGGCAGCTACCGGGTGTGGGACTACTGCGTGCAGTATCAGGAGTCGAGCCTGGACTTTATCAGCCGCCTGATGGAGCTGGAGGGGATTGCCTATCACTTCCGCCATGAGGCGGACAAGCACACCCTGGTGCTGACTGACGCCGCCACGCAGCATCAGCCGTTCAGCGGC
Source organism: Enterobacter cloacae complex sp. P47BA (assembly GCF_014930485.1). Classification (NCBI taxonomy): domain Bacteria; kingdom Pseudomonadati; phylum Pseudomonadota; class Gammaproteobacteria; order Enterobacterales; family Enterobacteriaceae; genus Enterobacter; species Enterobacter cloacae complex sp. P47BA. The sequence goes on from NZ_JADBRF010000006.1 coordinate 111,120, forward strand.
TATGAGGTCATTCCTTACCACCAGACGCCGTCCGGCGGCAGTACGGATGAAGAGGGTATCAGCCAGTGGGCGCTGGAGGACAGCGTGACGCCGGGTATTTACAGCCTCGACGACTATGATTTCCGCAAGCCGAACGCGTGGCTGTTCCAGGCCCAGCAGAACCCGGCGTCGCCGACGCCGGGCAGCATTGACGTGTACGACTGGCCGGGGCGCTTTGTGGACAAGGGGCACGGGGAGTTTTATGCCCGTATCCGTCAGGAGCGCTGGCAGGTGGAGCATCAGCAGATTCAGGCCACCGCGACGGCGGCGGGGATTGCGCCCGGGCACACCTTCACCTTAACCAACGCGCCGTTCTTCAGCGACAACGGCGAGTATCTGGTCACTGCCGCGGGTTACCACCTCGAAGAGAACCGCTATGCCAGCGGCGAGGGGGAGACCATTCACCGCACCGATTTCACGGTCATCCCGTCGGCGGTGGTGTACCGTCCGGCGCAGGCCACGGCGTGGCCGCGCACCTACGGCCCGCAGACGGCGAAAGTGGTGGGGCCGAAGGGGGAAAGTATCTGGACGGACAAATACGGCCGCGTGAAGGTGAAGTTCCACTGGGACCGTCTGGCGAAAGGCGATGACACCAGCTCCTGCTGGGTGCGCGTGTCGAGCGCGTGGGCGGGCCAGGGCTACGGCGGGGTGCAGATCCCGCGCGTGGGCGATGAGGTAGTGGTGGACTTTATCAACGGCGACCCGGACCGTCCGATTATTACCGGGCGCGTGTACAACGACGCGAGCATGCCGCCGTGGGCGCTGCCGGCTGCGGCGACGCAGATGGGCTTTATGAGCCGCACCAAAGACGGTTCCGTGGACAATGCCAACGCCCTGCGCTTTGAGGACAAGGCGGGCGCGGAGCAGGTGTGGATCCAGGCCGAGCGGAATCTGGATATTAACGTCAAAAACGACGAGTCACATTCTACTGAAAAAAATCGTACACAGTTTGTTGGCGAAGATGAAACCTTACGGGTAGCGAAAAACCAGAAATCAGGGATTAAAGGCGATGTGGTATGTCTGACGGGGAACAGTCGGAACGATAAAGTCGTTAATAATTATATCCTTTCCGCAGGAAATTCGCTGAGACTGGAATGTGGTGAAAGCGCCATCGAGCTTTCAAAAGACGGTAGTGTTCATATCATTGGTAATAATTTTAACTTTACTGCGAAACAGAATGCGCAAATTAATACGCTTTCCGGCGAATTGCACCTGAACCCTGATGATGGACAAAACGTCATTGATCCGCCTGGCGCATCCCTTCAGGGGGAAATCCAGCAGGAAGTGGATAGTTTTTTTGTTATTAATGGCAATAAATAAGAGTAACCCGAATGGCTGAATATATTCTTCAGGAAGCATCCCTCGCCTTACCTGATGTGTTTAAAGACAGAACCATGAATTTATTTACCCTGAGTGATAACGGAGCCAGCGAGTTTACTTTTGTTGTTTCTCGTGCGAGTGCTAAAAACGAAGATAAAGTCCATGATGCGGCAACCCGTTTGGTACGTGAACTGGAAATTACGGTGCCCGACTTTCGTCTCGAATCCTCGCAGATGACCTCTGTTGATGGTCTCCCGGCGGTTGAGCTTTTTTATCAGTTCAAAAATGATAATGCGATCATTTTCCAGAGGCAGACCGTTATTTTGCTCGGTGACCATCCTGGCGGCCAAAAGATGGTGTGTTATATCGGTACTTGCCCGGGCGAGTTTAGCGATTATTATCATAATCAATATCAGGAAATTATCCGCAGTATTAAGTTCCACAAACCGGCTCAGACTGAAACCCAAGAAATGCTCGCTGCCGACAGCCAGGGGCCATTTTTTGCGCTTGATAGTGAGAGTAAGGAATTGAGTGTCTTTGAAAACATTCAGGAACTGTATGGACACCTTTCGCTTCAGCGGGCGAAAGAGGGGCAGTATTTGCTTTTTGAAAAGCGTGGCAAACCACTCAGTATTGCACCCGTTCCGGGGAGCCAACCCCTTCGTTACGCACTGTGGACGACTTTCGCAGACAAATCACATCACCTACTTTCACAGCTTTCCGTATGCCGCCAGGTGTCTGGTTCTGACCCGCTTGATACAGCCGACCGGATCCGTAAGTATCTGATGGCACAGCGAGCCGAATAGCCATGTCCGAATGTCAGGCTGCTCGCGTAGATGATGAGATTGCACATACAGCCTCAAAAGGCTGGATGATTGCAGGATTGGTGGGCGGGGCCATTCTGGGCGCAGCTGCCGTTGTCGTCACTGGAGGAACCGCGTTGGTTGCTGTTTCTGCCGTTGCGGCTGGGGCATGCGCTGCGGGTGGGTTGGGTGAGCTCCTCGGCAGTATGTCATGGGCTCCACGCCATACTACCGGTACGCTAAAAGAAGGTTCACCCAATGTCTTTATCAACAGCCGAAAGGCTATCCGCGCTCATCTGTCAGCCGGAGAGTGTGACGAACACAGCGGTAGTCTGCAACGGGTTGCCGAAGGTTCGATAAAAGTTTACATCAACAACTTTCCCGCCTCTCGCACTGGCGATAAGCTGACATGCAGCGCTGAGATTAGCCAGGGATCGCGAAATGTTATTATCGGTGGAAGCAAGGTTCAGACCGATGAAATAAGTCCTGAAATCCCGGAATGGGTGAACTGGACGATGCTCGCCGTTGGTGCCGGAGCCATGGCGGTGCTGGCCAGTCCGGCAATCGCACTTCTGAGTACCCTCGGTGCGATGGGCGGTGGGACTATTGGTGGCTACGCGGGTGGAATGCTGTGTGGCGAAGGTAGCGACGGTCAGAAATGGGGGATGCTGATCGGCTCCGTTATCGGCGGCGGGGCTGGCATGAAAGGCGGGGCACGGTTTGATGCGTGGCGGGCTGGTAAATCAATGCCGCGCGTTAGTGCGGAACCTGTTACAGCTTCAGCTTCGCCAAGGATGAGCTTAAGCGAAGCCGTGGGGAAACAACGAGCCGAAAAATGGATTACTCGTGGCAGAGAATTGGCGGATAATCGAGATCCTGCTCTGTCTGCTTTACTCAGTGATGAGCAAGTAGGTGCATTGTATGGTTATACTACCGATCCAGGCTACCAAATGGTAAACCCAGCGTTACGAGGTATGAAACCAATGACTAAAGAAATGGAAGCATTTACTCAACATATAAATGATGGCTTAGACCAGCTTCCTACTTTTAGTGGCGAGACATACCGCGGGATGAACAGCCTACCTTCGCACATATTGGAAGGATATACTCCGGGCAAAACAGTTATCGATCCCGCCTTTCTTAGTACTGATGTTAATCGAGGCTTCAGCGGTCCTATCCAAATGCGTATTGAAGGTTTTTCCGGTAGGAAAATTGACTTCCTTTCAGAGTTCAATGCAACAGAGACTGAAGTGCTGTTTAAGCCGAATACATCGTTTGAGGTTATCAGCAGGTCAGATGAACTTGGGATAACGAATATAGAATTAAAGGAAATACCATGATCGACCTTCATTCCGAAGACTCAGTAATCAATCATTATGCTGATCGCTATCATACATACATGCCAGTTAATGTTCGTAAGGCAATAAGGAGCAACAGTATTGATGATTTGAGTTCTTCACAAGCCTGGGATGCAACTTTACCTTTAATTACGACTGAAGATGTTTCACGTGATAAAGCGCTTGGGGCGTTTGTGGGATTGGCTGTTGGGGACGCCGTCGGCACCACTCTTGAGTTTAAGAAAAGAGACAGTGAACATGTAGCAGATATGATTGGTGGCGGGCCTTTTCAATTAAAACCTGGTGAATGGACAGATGATACGTCCATGGCATTATGTCTGGCAGAGACTTATCTTTCAGAAAACAGAATGCACACCGATGTGCTTAGAAAATATCTCCTGAAATGGTATCTTGACGGAGATAATAGCAGTAATGGTCGGTGCTTCGATATCGGGAATACGACGCGATTCGCGCTTGAACAGTATATGCGTGTCGGACCTTCCTGGTATGGTAATACAGAGAAACACACTGCTGGTAATGCTGGGGTTATTCGTCAAGCACCTGTGTCTATCTTTCGTCGAAAATCGCTGCGTGCGATTTACTTCGAATCACAGGCTCAGAGTCGAGCAACGCATGGCGCGGTAGAATCAATTAACGCATGCCAATTTCTCGGATTGGTATTGCACTATTTAATCAACGGTTATCAAAAAGAAGAAGCTTTTTCGCCTCATGTTTTCCCACTGTGCGCGCGTGTAATGATCATAAACGCGGGTGAGTATAAGCAAAAAACTCGCGACCAGATTCGTTCAAGTGGTTACGTTATTGATACGCTTGAGGCCGCGATGTGGTCCGTATGGAATACGAATAATTTCCGTGATGCCATTCTACTGGCAGCTAACCTTGCCGATGATGCTGACAGCGTTGCAGCGACGGCGGGACAAATAGCGGGGGCATTGTATGGTTATTCCGCTATTCCGCAGGAGTGGAAAAACAAACTCGTACAGCGCGAACGTATCGCCAAAATGGCAGGTGAACTGTTCGATAGAGCTCCAGAGGATAATTTCTTATAATTATATTAGTCATATGGCACGGGTATTGTACCGTGCCTCTTTCTTTGTCTGTCCCTAATGGTTTGTTAGTTAAAAGCGTCCCGGCGTGTCAAAAATTGGACAATACACATTCTTCGAAAAGAGAAGATGTGGTGACCATGGTTTGTGGATAAAGAAAATTATATTGAGTTGGGTTGAATTAATGGCGTCACTGATATAGTCAATCAGCGGTTCGGGCCAATATTACGCCTGGTAGCAAAATCTATCGCCGCGTTAAGCTGTATCTTGTTGTTTTATGGTATTTGGTTTGGAAAAGGAGTGTGATGCGAAGTGAGATGACGACACGACAATGCCTGGAGAACAACATGTATAAATGTGGTACGTTATGATTCAATGGCTTTTCTTTATTCTCTTTATGATTTGGACACTAGCGCTTATCTGGAATGGAAAAGACTTATTCAGTAAAAAACAATGGTTCCTTGCTGGGTTGATGTTCGTTCTGGTGTTAGTGGCTACGGTTGTTATTGGTTTTACGTTGAAATGGCTCGCTCAGTCAATGTCATTATTCTCCGTCGCAACGGCGAAACACTATTCGATTATCTTTTCCATGTCTTTCCTGTGCGTATGGGGACTAAAAGTTACCGTTGTGCTGCTCTGCACGATCTTTTCCGGGATTACAGGAGGGCACAAAAAATACAATGCTGAAAATTATGAAGCAATATCGTCTATAATACGCGTCGTTGCGCCTGGCTTACTTATCGTTGCTAAAAGCGTAGTTTCCCTGGGTAGCGTCCTTATGTTTTCAGGTTTATGGCTTAAATAAGCACGATTGAAAAAATATCTCAATGAACACCGAGATTAGTCCATAGTGGAATAAAGATTATGCTCAACCGAATTACCGTTCAGCTCCCGGTGGAGGGGCTTCTGTTCTGGAAACTGACGGGCCGCGAGGCGATGTCCGAGTCGTTCGCGCTGACGCTGACCGTGCTCGGCACGGACGCGCGCATTGACCGCAGTAAGCTGCTGGGCCAGCCGGTCACCGTGACCATCCCGACGCAGAGCCTGCTGACCTCCCGCTATATTAACGGCAAGATTACCCGGGTGGCGGTCAGCGCCGTTGAGCTGACGGGCACGCGCTATGCGGTGTACCAGCTGACGGTGGAGCCGGACCTGTGGCCGATGAAGCGCGACCGCAACCTGCGTATTTTCCAGGGGCAGACGGTGCCGCAGATTGTGAAAACCCTGCTGGGTGAGCATCAGGTCAACGTTGAGGATAAACTCACCGGCAGCTACCGGGTGTGGGACTACTGCGTGCAGTATCAGGAGTCGAGCCTGGACTTCATCAGCCGCCTGATGGAGCTGGAGGGGATTGCCTATCACTTCCGCCATGAGGCGGACAAGCACACCCTGGTGCTGACTGACGCCGCCACGCAGCATCAGCCGTTCAGCGGCTATGAGGTCATTCCTTACCACCAGACGCCGTCCGGCGGCAGTACGGATGAAGAGGGTATCAGCCAGTGGGCGCTGGAGGACAGCGTGACGCCGGGGATTTACAGCCTCGACGACTATGACTTCCGCAAGCCGAACGCGTGGCTGTTCCAGGCCCAGCAGAACCCGGCGTCGCCGAAGCCGGGCAGCATCGACGTGTACGACTGGCCGGGGCGCTTTGTGGACAAAGGTCACGGGGAGTTCTATGCCCGTATCCGTCAGGAGCGCTGGCAGGTGGAGCATCAGCAGATTCAGGCCACCGCCACGGCGGCGGGGATAGCGCCAGGGCACACCTTCACGTTAACCAACGCGCCGTTCTTCAGCGACAACGGTGAGTATCTGGTCACGGCGGCGGGTTACCACCTCGAAGAGAACCGCTACGCCAGCGGCGAGGGGGAGACCATTCACCGGACCGATTTCACGGTCATTCCTGCGTCGGTGGCCTACCGTCCGGCGCAGACCACGGCGTGGCCGCGCACCTACGGCCCGCAGACGGCGAAAGTGGTGGGGCCGCAGGGCGAGAGTATCTGGACGGACAAATACGGCCGCGTGAAGGTGAAGTTCCACTGGGACCGTCTGGCGAAGGGCGATGACACCAGCTCCTGCTGGGTGCGCGTGTCGAGCGCGTGGGCGGGCCAGGGCTACGGCGGGGTGCAGATCCCGCGCGTCGGCGATGAGGTGGTGGTGGACTTTATCAACGGCGACCCGGACCGTCCGATCATTACCGGGCGCGTGTACAACGACGCGAGCATGCCGCCGTGGGCGCTGCCGGCGGCGGCGACGCAGATGGGCTTTATGAGCCGCACGAAAGACGGTTCCGTGGACAACGCCAACGCCCTGCGGTTTGAGGATAAAGCGGGTGCAGAGCAGGTGTGGATCCAGGCCGAGCGCAACATGGACACCAGTATTAAAAATGATGAAACGCACAGCGTCGGTGGCGAGCGCAGCCATTATGTGAAGAAAAATGAACTGCATCGCGTGGAAGCGAACCAGACACAGGCTGTGAAAGGTGGCACCGAGATCCTGACGGGGAAAGGCAAGCTGGATGCGGCGGTGGAGCAATACGTCATTGCTTCCGGGACGAAGCTGCGGTTGGTCTCAGGTGAAAGCGCCATTGAACTCAACGCGAACGGCAAGATTAACCTCATCGGCAAAGAGTTTAACTTCTTTGTCGAAGGGGATGGGTATATCACCACGGGCGGTAAGTTGCATCTGAATACCTCTGGCACCAAGCCGGGCACAACGGCGCCGGGATCAGGGCATAAAGGGGATATTGATGCGGCGGTGCAGGCGAAATTTACGCCGGGAAAGGAGAGTAAGGCTGGTGTGGCTGCCAGCGCACCTGCCGAAACCTCTAAAAACGCTACGCCTCCAGCATCCAATGTTCCTTCAAGCGGATATGGAAAGGATGTAGATAGTCTTGTCGATAAATCACCGACGATGAAAAATGACATAGCGACGTTAAAGAAACGAGGCTGGACATTTGAAGAAGGTGAAGCAGGCAAGGGGACGTTTGCCAATCGTCAAAAGCGCGTTATTACCGTTGATAAAAATGAGCTCGGTAACCCGAATGCAGTCGTTCAGTCTCTGTCACATGAAAGTGGTCACGCTTTATATGAACCCAACATTGATTTTTCTTCGCGCGACGCCTATCTCAACAGCACACTCAGTGATGAAGGCGCTGCAACGTTGAACAATATCCGGGTCCAACGCGAAATCATAGCCAACAAGGGTGGGGATATAGGTATTGCAGGCAATCCGGCAAATCAGACACAATATAATCGTATCTATGATTCTCTCGAACGTGGGGCTATAAAGGAAAGTGAAGCGCGTACGCAGATAGGCCGTATCTTTGGCAAAGGCGAACAAACGTCTACCACAGGGCAATATTACGAAGATTATTATGGCGGTTGGTATGATAAAAATTATCCATAGTCTAAAAACGGGTGCGGTGCTTGCGGCTTTATTAACGACGGGAATGGCAGGAGGTAACATGCAGAAACAGGATCTTTGGCAGTTCATTGCAGAAATGAGCGCATCACTCAAAACATTGTCCGTTAACAGTCTGGATAACGCTCCGTTGTCATTCAAGCTAACGAAACAAAATGAATATATCAATTTCTACAATGCCGACGATATCAAACTGGCGGATGGAACGAACATTACTGCAATTGATTTACGTTTAAGTAAAGAAAGTGACGGGATGGCACCGTTACTGAATTTTTCACCGTCCGGCCAGTGCATCACTCTCGACACTGTTAAAAAACATTATCCGCAACTGACGTTAACTGATTATCCACGAGGCCGTTCGGAGAACGAAGTGACCAGTTATACAGCGCCAAAGGATATGAATGGACAAAAAATAAGCTTCAGTTTCACGGTAAAAAAACCTGACTGCTTGGGTGGGGTCGCTATTAGCGCTGACTAAAAATGTTTATTTCATTACTCACTGCTTTTTAAAGTAGTGAGTAGCACAATACTTATCCAGCAAATGACGATTAACGTGAAAAAACGCCTTTCTGTCTCTCTTTTTTTTACACTCATGTCTACCTTTCTGAGCAGTTATGAAGTAGTGGCTCAGACTATGTCGCGCATTCTGGCTAAAGATGATTTTTCTCTGCAGTTAAACGACCAGATTGTGGCACTGGGTGAGAGATGGACTCCTGAGGTTGCGCGTGAAATTGCAGTTTCTGTGGAAGGTAGTTTTGTCGGTGAAGTTCCTTTTGACGGAACGAACTATAAATTCTACCAGCATCAGAAGACTGGGTTAAAAATATTCAGTTCCAATCTCTGGTGGGATAAAACCGAGCGAAGTGTTGACTATTATATTGTGGCGCAGATTACGTTAACTGCTCCGGATGGCAAAACAGTTCGCGGGATCCATATTGGTTCAACAATAAATGAACTTAATAAAGCTTACGGCAGTGGTCAGGTCGAAAATGATTCCGGGGAGCAGTGGGTTTCCTATGAATTGGGAAAGAAATTGCTCTCTTTTGAGCTTAAAGACAGTAAGGTTGTAAAAATAACAATGAATTACGAAAATGGTACTTCAGAGTGAATTATGGCCAAAAAATATCTGGCAGTCGTATTGTCCACCGCTTTATTGACAGGCCCCATTGAAACCACAACGGCGCTTGAATTATCTCAATACAACAAGCTCGATACGGTCAGTCACATCGTTAACGACAGCGAAGTGACTGACAATCTCAGGAAAACGCTGGGAAATCATTACCAGACCTTTATTGATAACTTTGATGTCTTCGGTGAACCGCATACCACCACAGGTGGTGGATTGTTTGTTGAAGGCTGGTTAAAAGATCTCTATCAGGAGAATGCATCCGCGCTGGTCATCAATCCTGACGGCAAAATCTTTGCAGCCTGGGTGGTTCCGACGTCGGACGTTATTCATTACCAGTCATCTGACAATAGCCCGGTTATTCATGCCGATATTCAGCAGTGGGCCGCCAGATTTAATGCGATGCATTTTGCAATGTTCGGCCAATCAAAACTCGTATTTGACGGGGAGTGGGCTGGCGAATTCAAGAACGACTCGACGTTAACCCTGCGGTTAGCTGAATCAGACAACCGGATCACCGGCTCTTATTGCTATATCTCCCAGAGAGGAAACCGCATAGATTGCCCGGAAGATGATGAGCAAAATCTTAGCGGTACGATCGCTGGCAATCGTGCCAACGTTGAGTTCAACTCATCGTTTGGCGGCGTAGGTGGACGGGCTGTTCTGGAAATAAAGGGGCGTGAAATGGAATGGCGTTTAGTTACTCCTCCTCAAAAAGGAAATTACTATGCCCCGCTGCGATATACGTTACGTAAAGCCGCTTCGGTTCAAAACGCGGAAACCAGAAAACTGGACACCGATAAATTCGCTATTTCGCTGATAAACAAATGCGGCCATTTTGAGAGCAAATGTGACGAGATGGTTTATCTCGGCGTGCGCAAAAGCGATAACAGTACGATCTCCTTAAGGGGTAAAACGTTACACGACTCCGCAGGTAAAATAATCGGCTCAACGTATAAGAATGGCGAGATCGCTTATACCGTGACGTATGCACCCGTGAAATTGGTTGTCAGCAAAGGCAGCCATGTTTTAGTCGAACAGTCAGGTCAGTGGCTTAAATAAAAAAGCCAGCCAAAAGGCCAGCATGGATTGGCCTCTTTTGTTTCTCTCAATATTAATCATCCCGAGTTCACTTATGAAATACACCCTCCAGGAAGGTTCATTTTCCCTTTTTCCTGCTGCCTGGCAGGATAACAGCATGAACATCATTCGCGATGACGAAAGCGGGCTGTCCGTGGTGGTCAGCCGCGGCGTGATTCCCGATGGCAGCGACTACGAACAAGAGTTTCACCGCCAGTGGGATGTGCTGCGTCCTCAGATGGGTGAGATTGCCCAGAGTGAGTTCCAGCAGGTGAAAGCAGGGCCAGATGGAAAAATTAGCGGACTGGAAGTCGAGACCACTTTTGACCGCAACGGGCAGCGTCTGTGGCAAAAACAGCTGGCTGTGCAGACGCCGGGCAAACCGGTATTGATGATTTTTACCCTCTCGGCACTCAGAGCCTTTACCGAAGAGGACGAGGTGCGCTGGAGCGCGCTTAAGCTGAGTCTGACGCTAAACGACAACCGGAATGTGTAAGGCATGAGCGATAACAACGCGGCCCGTAAGGGCGACGAGATTATTCACTCCAGCATTTTTGCTGACATCACCAGCATTGTGGCGGAAGGTGCCGCCTATGCGGTGATTGGCGCGGCGGTAGGGCTGGCGGCTACGGCGGCCGCGCCACTCCTCGGTGCCGGAGCCGCCGCCGCGGGCGTGGCGGCGATTGGATCCAGCTGTCTGTTAAGCGGAATTATCGGTGGTGTGCTGGCGAACGTGGCGGGGATCACCGACGATATTAGCAACGCCGCTGAGGGGCTAGGCAATGCGCTTTTCCCGCCGTCGCCTGCGGGCAAAATCACCACCGGTTCGAATAACGTTCTGACCAACGCAATCCCTGCCGCGCGCGCGGCAGGCACGCTCACGCCCGCCGATACCCCGCCCCCTGAGCCACAGTCGCCGGGCAGCTTTGCCGATTACGCGGGCATGCTGCTTTCCGCCGCCGGACAGTTTGGCAGCGAAATGTGGCAGCCGAGCGTGGCCTCTGCCGCTGCGGGAACTTCGCCGCTGGAAGAAGACAAGGTGGCGTGTGAAAAACACTCCGGGCCGCAGTATCTGGCGGAAGGCTCCAAAAGCGTTTTCATCAACGGCCAGCCTGCGGTGCGCGCGAAAGATCGCACCACCTGCGAAGGCACCGTTTCCGACGATGTCTCTCCTAACGTAATCATCGGCGGGGACACGCTCACGGTCCGCGATATCAAAAGCGGTAAAACGCCGGGTCTGGCGCTGGGGATGATTGCGCTCTCCCTGCTGCGCGGGCGTCCGGGCAAGATCCTGAAAAACATGCCCTGCGCGCTGGCGGCGGCAGGCGGTGGGATGCTGGCGGATATGGCGGTGAATGCCGTGTTTGGCTCCTCGCACCCGGTTCACGCCGCCACCGGCGTGAAGGTGCTGAATGACGACGACGAGCTCGATTTCTCGCTGCCGGGGCGCTTTCCGCTGCGCTGGCAGCGCAGCTATAACAGCCTGACCACCCGCGAAGGGCTGTTCGGTCTGGGCTGGGCTACAACCTTTGACAGCTATCTGACGCTGGAAGATAACAATGCGACCTGGTTCGATGAAACCGGGCGCGAGCTGAGCTTCGAGCTGCCGCCGGTCGACCGGGCGTTTTACAGCATCAGCGAAGGCATCATTATCCGCCGCAATGAGAGCGGCGACGTGGCGATTGCTGACGATGACGGCGCGGTGTGGCGTCTGTACAAACCGACCCGCGCGAATCCTTCTATCCTGCGTCTGGCCTCCCTCAGCGACGAATACGGCAACGCGCTGCTGACGGCGTGGGACGAGCACGGCAGGCTGGTTGGTCTTCACGACGAGCCGCGGGCGATAGACGTCACCCTGCGCTATGAGGATGAACGTTTCCCGCAGCGCGTTACCGCAGCCAGCCATTTCGACGGCAACCAAACCTGGCCGCTGATGCAGTGGGGCTACGATGCGCGCGGCCAGCTGGCGAGCGCGACGGATGCCTCCGGCGTGGTGACGCGTGAATACCGTTACAACGACCACGGCCTGATGGTCTGGCACCGCTTGCCGGGGGGGCTGGAGAGCGAATACCGCTGGCAAAAATTCGACCACTGGCGCGTGGTGGAAAACCGCACCAGCACCGGCGATGGCTGCCGCTTTAGCTACGATTTAGACGCGGGGCTGACGACCGTCGAGCACTACGACGGCCAGACGCGACGCCACTACTGGAACGCACAGAATCTGATTGTGCGCTACGTCGACGAGCGCGGTGAAAACTGGCGCTACGAGTGGGACGATAACGAGCTTCTGACGCGCCGTATCGATCCGCTCGGCAATGCCGTCACCTTCGTCTACGACGAAATGGGCAACCGGGTTCAGGAGACCGATGCCGACGGCAATACCCGCACCACCACCTGGCTGGAGCACCGCGCGCTTCCCGCGGCCATTATCGAAGCCGACGGCAGCGCCACCCGGTTCTGGTACGACGAACATCACGGGCTCAAGCGCGTGGTAGACCCGATGGGGCAGACGACGCTGCTGCGCCGGGACGAGTTCGGCCAGGTCGTTGAAGAGGTCGATGCCGCCGGAAACAGCCGCTACCAGGAGTACAACGAGGCCGGGCAGGTTGTGCGTTCGACGGACTGTTCCGGGCGTATTACCCGCTATCGCTATCATCCTCTGGGCTGGCTGGTGGCTGAGACAGCCGCCGACGGTGAAGAGACTCGCTACCGCTACGACGCCGCGGGGCGTCCGGTGCAGCTCGACCGCGCGGAAGGGTGGACAGAGTCTCTCAAATGGAACGAACGCGGTCTGCCGGTGAAGCATGCGGGCGCCGACGGGAAAGAAAGTGAGTTCAGATACGACGAGGCGGGGCGCTTAACCGCCACCCGTAATACGCAGGGTGAAGAGGTGCGCCGGCGCTGGGACAGCCGCGGGCGTCTGATTGCCCTGGAAAACGAAAACGGCGAAGCGTATCTGTTCCGCTGGGGACCAGATTCGCTGCTGCTGGAAGAGGTGGGGCTCGATGGCGTGGCCTCGCAGTATCGCTACGATGCCTGCGGGCGTACGATAGCGCGCACCTTTGCCGCCGGACATCCGGAGGCCATCACCCACGCCTTCGCCTGGAGCGCGAGCGGCCAGCTGGTCGCCCGCACCACGCCGGAAGGGCAGACCCGCTACCATTACACGCCGTCCGGGCTATTAAGCCGGATTGGTCTGCATCCTGCGCTTTCAGCCGACGCGTGGACCACCGAGGCAGAGCAGGAACTTGCCTTTGAGTATGACGCGCTTGGTCGCGTGACGCGCGAAGCGGGCGAGCACGGCGAGCTGGCGTGGGAGTATGACGCGCTGGGCAACCGCACCTCCGTCACGCTGCCCGATGGCCGCGAGCTGAAGCAGTTCTACTACGGCAGCGGGCATCTGCTCAGCATTGTGCTCGATAAGCTGTCGGTCTCCGACTTTACCCGCGACGAACTCCACCGGGAGACCAGCCGCACCCAGGGGCTGCTGACCACCCGCAGCGAATACGATCGTCTTGGCCGACTGCATCGGCGGGACGTCTTTACCGGCAACGCCCAGCGCCCGTCGCCGCGCCGCTGGTCCCGCCGCTGGGATTACGATTACCGTAATAACCTGGTTCGCGAAGAGCGGGACGATAATCCGTTCAGCTGGTACCGCTGGCAGTACGACAGCGCCGGGCGTCTGCTCGTTCAGGACGGCACGCTGCCTGGCCAGGAGCAGTGGCGCTGGGATGCGGCGGGAAATCCGATCGAAGGAACTGCTGAGAAGGTCACGCACAACCGCCTGACGCAGCTGAACGGCATTCGCTGGCGCTATGACATCCACGGCCGTACCGTGGAGAAGGATAACGGCCAGACTCGCTGGTACTACCGCTACGATGGCGAGCATCGCCTGACGGAAGTCATCAGCCAGCCGCGGGACCGCAACAGGCCGCAAACGCAGGTCAGCTTCCGCTACGATCCGCTCGGGCGACGCATTAGCAAAACGCGACGCCAGATGCTGGGCGGACAGCCAGCCGGCAAGCCGGTCACAACCCGGTTTGTCTGGGAAGGGTTCCGTCTGCTGCAGGAGGTGCACGGGGATGTGCCGCTGACCTACGTTTATAGCGATCAGGACAGCTACGACCCGCTGGCGCGTATTGATGGCGTGGAAGCGCCGGAGATCTTCTGGTTCCACTGCCAGCCCAACGGCACGCCGGAGCGGATGACGGATATCGAAGGGCAGGTGCGCTGGGAAGGGGTCAACAGCGCCTGGGGCAAACTGCTACGGGAAAGCGAGACGCAGGTATCAGGATATTCCCAGAACCTGCGTATGCAGGGGCAATACCTGGATCGTGAGACAGGGCTGCACTACAATCTGTTCCGGTATTACGACCCGGACTGCGGACGGTTTACGCAGCAGGACCCGATAGGGCTGGCGGGGGGGATAAACCTTTACCAGTATGCGCCGAATGCGCTGGGGTGGGTGGATCCGTGGGGGTTGTCGAGATGTAAAGCACCGAACGGATATAAAACTGGTGATGTTGATCCACATGGTAATCTTTCACCTGGTGTAAACAGGGCGTCGGGCCACACAAATAGTAAAAATGATGGGTTTGTACAAAGTCACCACCCAATACAAGATGCTTGGGCTAAGAAAAGAATAAACGGTTACCAGAGAAATACTGCACCTGCTACGTTACTTAAATCCGCATCAGGCAGTCCACATGCTAATATAAGTTCTGCTCAACGAACTCGCAGAGCTTTGCCGGGAGGTTGGGATACAACGTTGAAACAAGAGTTTCATATCAGTTACAAAGAAATGATTGATGCAGGTGTTCCAAAGCAGCAGGCAAGGAAATCAATTAGTGACTCGTATAAATATTTTGACCAATTGAGAGAGTCTAATAGTAGTAATGTTTATTTTGATATATAACTTGTTCATTTATAGGTAAGCCGAAATGAAAAAACAGGATTTTATTGATCAGTTAAATGAAATTGAAAAGCTCATGCACACTTCTTTACCTTCTGATTATAAGCGTTTTATGATTGAGAACGTCAAGGATAGTGATTCTTATGAAATTCAACGAGCGAATGGTGACCAGCTTTATGTTTTCAATTGTTTTGATTTACTTGAGAGAAATAATACATACACAATTCAAGAGGTTGTGCCTGACTTTTTATTGGTTGGTCAAGATGGTGACCTAGGGTATTTTTTGAATTTGCGAAAAGGTACTGATGAGATTTATTCTTTAGATCTTGGAGCGTTAGGAAGCCTAGACATGGATAAAGAAAGTAATAGCATATTTATGCTATAACTTTTATATTTATCAAATTTCTAGTTCAGTATGTTGGAGAATCCACGCCAAATCGTGGATTTTTTCTTTCAAAACAAATCACACATAAAAAAGAAGTTCAACACATCGCAATTTTTAATGGTGTAATCTTTACCTCCCGCCCCCAGCGCTGCGCCGCTGGCAGTACGACAGCGCCGGGCGTCTGCTCGTTCAGGACGGCACGCTGCCCGGCCAGGAGCAGTGGCGCTGGGATGCTGCCGGTAACCCGCTTGAAGGCTCTGCTGAGAAGGTCACGCACAACCGCCTGACGCAGCTGAACGGCATTCGCTGGCAGTATGACATACACGGCCGTACCGTGGAGAAGGATAACGGCCAGACCCGCTGGCACTACCGCTACGACGGCGAACATCGCCTGACGGAAGTCATCAGCCAGCTGCAGGATCGCAACAAGCCGCAGACGCAGGTCAGCTTCCGCTACGATCCGCTCGGTCGGCGCATCAGCAAAACGCACCAGCAGATGCTGGGCGGCCAGCCAACCGGTAAACCGGTCACCACGCGGTTTGTCTGGGAAGGGTTCCGCCTGCTGCAGGAAGTGCACGGAGATGTGCCGTTGACCTACGTCTACAGCGATCAGGACAGCTACGATCCGCTGGCGCGTATTGACGGCGTTGATGCCCTGGAGATTTTCTGGTTCCACTGCCAGCCGAACGGCACGCCGGAGCGAATTCTGCTCACCATGTTATACCCGTTGAGGTGTGGAAAGAGGACCAATCATTCTTCAATATTGTTGGCATCGGAAAAGACATGAATTCTGCGTTTAATGGTATTCATGTTCTAGGTAGCGCATCAGCGATGAAACAAGATGCAGGGAAAGGTATGGATGTTTTCCATAGCAGTAATCATCATAACTATAGTGACATTGTCCGTCAGCGCATTGCTCGTGTTGAGCAACGATATAATTCTGGAAGATTGGATGCTAAAGGGGCGAGGATAGCTATAAGGCGGATCCAGATTGATATGAAGAATATAATTTGGATGGGACATGCTCCCACAACAAAATGCAGGAGAATGAGTTAATGTCCTATTATTTGATCATGAATGACTTCGAGTCATCACTCATGCCAAGAAATTTACAGGGCATGGTTGATGAAAGATTACAGATCAATGGAAACTGGGAAATAGAAGGCTCTGCATTTCCCTTCCCGTATCGAATAGCAGACGATGCATGTCCAAACCGTATTTATTTGTTGTGCAATAAAAATGTTGGGGCTTTGAAATTTGACTATTATAAAAAAGACTTTGGACACTTGATGGATAAGTCTTTATTTTCAATTTTTGAAAATTATAAGCACACTGTTTTTTTTGGCCGAGATATAACACCAGTTTCGATTGGGAATGGTCAAGTTCTTCGGGATGATTTTAAATATGTATATTTTCCAGGTGGCGATGTAATAGATGAGGGTAAATCTATTCTTGAAGAGGATAAGTTCGGAGATATCATACCTTTTAAAATTGAGTTCAAGGATGATGCGCTGGAATATGATATAATTTCGTTGAATGACACATTGTTAGGTGGTTTTATCATTGTTAAACAAGAAGTCAAGGAAGTTATAGAAAGTAAAGGCTTCCGGGGGGGTGAAACTTGTTCCACTGGAAAATGCTTTAGACGTTTTCTGTGAAGATTATTTCTACGAAATAGACTCAAATCGTAAAAGAAAGGGCAATAAACTACCTTAATATTGAATGGTGTCGTGCCATTATTGATTCTTGGTTTTTCTTTTCTAATGGCGCGGAGAAGCTCTTTGGATTATGGGTACATTATTCGACTATGGATCACAGTAATTTTAAGAGTAGCCAATAATCTTAACTCTTAAAGAGGAATAATGCATATAAAAAATACTATCCAAGACTTTGTTAACAAATTCAAAATGAATGATTTAAATATGGGAGAGATAGTCTATACAGACGATGAGAATGAAACTTATTTTCCTGTAAATTTAAATGGTGAAATTCGTTTTTTTTATAGCCATTTGATTTTAAATGACCACCCAACATTTGATGGTACTTTCTTTATACAGATTGTTGAGCCCCAAGAGCTTAATGAAATGTTATCAGGCTGGCGAGTTCAAAATGATACAACCTGGCGCGATGAATATATAATCTTTGCTGAACGAAATGGAGATGTTCTTTTTTGTGATACCCAAAATATCACATCTCCTGTTTATGGTAGTATTCAAAAAAGAAATTTCATTATTTCCAATTCGTTAGCCGACTTTTTGGATGCTTTTTGTTCTGCTATTGAGATAGAACAAAGTAAATATGATGGTGATGCTACAGATGATGATTTTAATTTCAGAGAGGACTTTCTGGAAGATATCGAGTTAATGCTAAAAAGCAAGCTTAAGGATGTTGAGGCAGAAGGTTTTAAATATTTCTTTTTGGGTTAGTTAACAATCAAAACTCACTCTTTTAGAGACCTCCTTGCTTCTTAAGGTATTTATCGCTGATATACCTTTTATATAGGAAAGGAGGTCTCTTTTCGGAGGATAATGAATAAACATATGAAAAGCGTATGCTATAAATTCGATGAAAAAAGAGTTACATCTCTTGTTGAAAAAGGAATAGAGTTTCACGACAATCAAAAATACGCCGAGGCTTTAGATCAATACCAAAAGGCCTGGCAAGCTCTTCCTGAGCCAAAGCACGAATGGGAGCTCGCCAACTGGATCGCTGCCTGCATATACAGCGCATATTTTGATCTCGCGGATTACGCTGAGGCAAAGAAATGGGGAGAGACGACATTACGGATACGTGGATCGGATATAGACACTGCACCCTTAATCGATCTCGGCATGGTCTGTTATGAGTTGAATCAATTCGAGGAAGCGTATAAATATTTTAACGATGCTTATAACTACGGCAAAGAGCGTGCATTTCAGGATAGACCTAAAAAATATTTTGAGTTTTATTTATGCAAAAGAACATGAAGGCCTCGCTGTTATACGTTACTTAGTCAACTAGAATAAGCGTGTTGTATCTTAAGCCACATACTCATGAATAATATCATAAACTGTGAAAAAAAGATTGGACGTGCAGATATTACTAAAATTGAAGAGGAATTATCTATTACTCTTCCGGATGATTTCGTTTCACATTATCTGCAATTTAATGGTGGCACTCCTGAGAAAAGTTGGTGGGACGATGATGAAGATTTTGAGCCAGTAGAGGTGGCAGGGTTTAAACCGTTTGTTTATAATTGTCAGACAAATGATGACCCCAGATCTTTAATTGATGGTTGCTATATCAATATGTTGGATAGGGAAGTGATTCCTAAAAACCTGCTTCCCTTCGCAAATGATTGGGGAGGGAATTTCTTCTGTCTGGATTTAAATAATAACTCAATTGTATACTTTGCTACAGATTCTTTTGACGAGGATTTGACTCTGCAAGAGAATTACACAAAACTTCAAAGATATCTGACAAATTCATTTTCCAATTTTGTTAACGGATTAGTAACAGAAGAAGATCTTTCTTAAGAAAGCTTTAAAAATTTAAGCGATTAATTTAATGCGAATGCTGTTGTTTTGAGATTATTTTAATAAAGCTCTATGGCAAATCATAGAGTTTTATTTGAAAGCAGCATGGCGCGCTTGACGGTATGAACACACCTAGAGTTCCCAAGAAAAATAAATCAGGTTAAAAAATGAAATTATCCCAGTTAGCAATAGACAGATTAAATAAAATTAATTGGTTTGTTAATCTAGGTGTGGCGACGACACTCTCTGGGGTTATCCAGGCTCAGTCCCTTAGCTTATTTATAAAAGGCTTGAAAAGCGATAAATGGGAAAGTGCCACCCTGGAGGCTGTAAATGAAATAACGGGTTATCTTGCAAAAAAACACACTAACAAATATCAATACTGGAACTCTTTGGTCAAAGATGCTAAGAAAGTTGTGGAGAATGATATTATCCCAAAAATCACCTTCCCTGAGTCTGAGAAAGGTACAGTGACTGAGAACTTAAAATGGGACCTTGTGAATTTCTTGCTTGAAGATGCGTATAGTTCTCTACTACAAGAGCCATTCTTTTTTGACGGATTAATTAGTGTTCATGAAGCTGGGCATATGCCCTGTGGATGTTCAGGTACTTGGCCAGCGGGAAAACTGGTTATTTATTGTTAGATTACCCGCAATGAAAAATCCACTCTAAGCGTGGGTTTTTTCATTCATAACAAATCAAACGTTAAAAAATAAGTTCATCACGTCGCCATCTTTAACGATGTAATCTTTATCGACGGGACATCTTTACCGGCAATGCCCAACGTCCGTCGCCGCTCCGCTGGTCCCGCCGCTGGGATTACGGCTTCCGTAATAACCTGGTGCGGGAAGTACGAGACGATAACCCGTTTAACTGGTACCGCTGGCAGTACGACAGCGTCGGGCGTCTGCTCGTTAAGGACGGCACACTGCCCGGCCAGGAGCAGTGGCGCTGGGATGCAGCCGGTAACCCGTTAGAGGGCGCTGGAGAGAAGATTGCCCATAACCGGGTCACGCAACTGAACGGTATTCGCTGGCGCTATGACATCCACGGCCGCACCGTGGAGAAGGATAACGGCCAGACCCGCTGGCACTACCGGTACGATGGCGAACACCGCCTGACGGAGGTCATCAGCCAGCCGCGGGACCGCAACAGGCCGCAGACGCAGGTCAGCTTCCGCTAAGATCCGCTCGGGCGACGCATCAGCAAAACGCGCCGCCAGATGCTGGGCGGCCAGCCAACCGGTAAGCCTGTCACCACGCGGTTTGTCTGGGAAGGGTTCCGTCTGCTGCAGGAGGTGCACGGGGATGTGCCGCTCACCTACGTATACAGCGATCAGGACAGCTACGACCCGCTGGCGCGTATTGACGGCGTGGAAGCCCCGGAGATCTTCTGGTTCCACTGCCAGCCCAACGGCACGCCGGAGCGGATGACGGATAGCGAAGGGCAGGTACGCTGGGAAGGGGTGAACAGCGCCTGGGGCAAGCTGCTGCGGGAAAGTGAGACGCAGCTATCAGGATATTCTCAGAACCTGCGCATGCAGGGGCAATACCTGGACCGTGAGACAGGGCTGCACTACAATCTGTTCCGGTATTACGACCCGGACTGCGGACGGTTTACGCAGCAGGATCCGATAGGGCTGGCGGGAGGGTTTAACCTTTACCAGTATGCGCCGAATGCGCTGGGGTGGGTGGATCCGTGGGGGTTGTCGCCTTGTAAGCCTGATAAACATCTACCGGATGCGGAACCTGGGCAATATAATTACCGGGATATACATAAAGACCATCCCGAATGGGAAAATGCACTTAATGGTAAGGTAAATCCTGGGGATGTTCATTCATCAATAACTCCTGAGCAACATAACTTCGGAGGGGTATCCAGTATCAGTCCCTATACTTCGTGGATAGATAGTCCAGATGTAGCTAGAGGCTTCGCAGGACCTGACGGGGTCATATTAAGAGTCAAAGTTGGTGCTCCTAAGCCTGGTGATTCTTGGTCGTGGGAGTATTCTTTTGATGAATGGATGGAACGCGAAATCTTACTTAAGGGAATTCGAAGTGGCGATGTGGAGGTATTCCTACCATGATAAATGATAAACTTATTGAATACGCACGAGAAAAAATACCGGGTGAGTTTCGTTCTTATCTAAATGAAAAGAATAATCTTCAATGTGCATCATTTATAAGTAGTACTAAAGATGAATTGAGAATAATGAAAGCGCATAAGGAAAATACTAAATTTACAGGGTTGAAAGTTAATGGTCTTGATGAGTTGATTATTGCCCTTGAAAATTTTGAAAAGGAAAATGTATTCGTAATTAATATCCGAAACAAGTCATACTCGTTCAAGATTTACTCAGATGAAAATAATGATACTTTACTGGGTGTTATTATCCTTAGACTTAAAAAGAAAACTGCTGAGGAAATTAGATTTGGCCGAGAAATACTTGGTATTACGACGCCGCCCCCTGATATAGAAGATGAATAGTCAGTTTTACTTTTTATTGCATACGATTTCCCCAGCGTCTCTATGCATAGCATTCTGGCGTGCATTTGTGATCGCATTCATCTTTGAGTTATCTATCCAATAAAAAAAAGCACATCTATTCATTATATCTATAATTGATTCTGATTTGTTGCGTTTTAATTAAGGGTTTAGATGAAAAATTAAAATAACTAATCAACTGAAAAAGAAAATATTAGTTCTGGATGGCATTGATAATGACTTTATAGATTATGGCGCAGAAATAGCATACCCTGAATACGGCCAAGATAATGTTCAATAGCGGCATGCTGAAAACAGAGTTATTAATTTCGACAAGATTGATATTCTGCCAGAGGAATCATGATAAATTTACAATCTTATAATGAAGTGTTAGATTTCCTGGAGCTGTTTTTTCAAAAATATATTCTTGATTCTAATTGTTTGCAGGATATGCAATCTATTTTAGATGATTGTCGAAAAGAAAAAATGGTGGCTATTTGAGCTATAGACTCATGTTTTATGGAATATAGTCGAAAGAATCAAGATTATAGAGTCCCTACTCATGAGGAACAGGAGATATGGAAACAGTTGTTCAATATATGGCAGTAAAATATTAAATAAAAATGGCTTGATGGGTTTTTACTTAATATCCCGTATTATTTTGCTAAGGTTATGCTATTACCATCGGTGTCAGGATGTAATCTGTTTTTTTTTCGAATGTGTTATTAAAATTCAGGAGTAAAATGAATGACAGGGGAAGAGTTACGAAAGAATCTTGTTTTTTTAATAAAAAAATATGTTCGGGAAAGTCAACAGGAAGCATTTTATGATGGCATATCAAAGCCTGATGTGCCAGTGAAAGGTATTTTAGCTGACTTTAATAAAGTCAAAACAAGAACCGTTGATGAAGCGGATGGAGATTTGATACGTGATATTTACTTTTATTTTTGCTAACTAATAGTTATAAGGGGAATTGATTTTTTCAGGTTGTTTATTATGTTTGTTTTTTTATGGGAGGTGAGTAGGTTGATGCATGGGGAAGGGTAAATGACTCTTGACTCGTCCCAATCCTTGCCCTCCTCTATGAGGGATATTAGAAATATATTAATTACAGATTTTATTTTATATATCACGCATTATGCTGATTTCCTTCTTTTAACTTTATTCAAAACCTGTTCGCCGCTGATGATAATCCGTTAGAAGGGCGATTGAGAAAATTACCCATAACCGCCTGCTGCAGGAGGTGCAGGGGACGTGCCGATGACCTTAGTATACTGCGACCAGACAGTGATGACCCGTTGGCACATGCTGACGACGTTAATGCCCCAGAGATCTTCTGGTTCCACTGCCAGCCCAACGGCACGCCAGAGCGGATAATGGATATCGAAGGGCAGATGCGCTGGGAAGGGGCGAACGGAGCCTGCGTAAGCTACTGCTGGAAAGCGAGACGCAGATATCCGGGTATCTCCAGAATTGGATGTGCCAAACAAACCAGTGTATGAAATCAGGAATGCCTATCATGAATTACGATTCATATGATGAAGTACTCGATTATCTCAGGTTTTTTTTCAACGAAAGAGTGGATTCATCAATTTATTTAGAAAAACTAATGACTTTGATTGAAGGATCTCGCACCGAAAAAACGGTGATAATAAGAGCAATTTATGAAACGTACATGCAGTATGTAAAACAAAATAGAGATGGCATAAAAATTAACGCTGAGGAAAAAGAAATGTGGATTGACTTATTGCACCATTGGCAATAAGACTTTATTGTTATGCGGGTGTCATTGTAAATGGTTATAACAAATATAATTTGCACGCGGAAAATGCTCCTCATATGGATGTTCTCATGTTGAGTCGATTATCTTATTAAGATCTTGTCAGACAATAAAAAGTAAATCAGGGCAAAATGATTGAATTAAAATTTAAACCGATTACAGGTAAACTAAATCTTGATGATCTGCCTTTGGAAATTGATACTAAAGAAGGCTTTTGTAAGTGTGATTTATACCGCGAATTAGTAAAGCACAAAGCCGTTAAGAAAATCATGCCAAATATGAAAAAAAGCTTCGATTTTGGTATTTATATCGAATGGAATGTTTGACTAAATAATGTTATTAATTAATAAACCCCTCATTTTCTTCTCGCCTTACTTTTTTATTAATAAAGTTAAAATATAAAAAAATGAAAATAACTAATCGACTGAAAAAGAAGATATTAGTCCTGGATGGCATTGATAATGACTTTATAGATTATGGCGCAAAAATAGCATGCCCTGAATGCGAGGGTGTAATAGTCTATTCCATCGAAAACTCATATGAGTTTGACTCGCTCTCTGAAGAGGTAAAATATTTTTTGGTTAAGAAAATGAGAGGAGTGAAGCTTGTTAGCGATCATAATGAATTTAGCTATAATGAAAGCCAATTACATGTTTCGAAAAAAGCATGTTCAAATTGTTTAAAAGAATTTTCTATTGTATTAACGTATAAAGAAGTGCAGCCAGCCCGATACCGGGTATATCTTGTGGGGCTTTTTGAAGGTAATTTGAAGCAGATCAAACTTTAAACGTTGAGGTTTACCAATGATTGAAAATCTCATTTGTATTAAAGAAAAAGACCTGCTTCAATGGGCGTGTGGTGAAAGTAACATACTGGTTAATGTGCCATTTTTAAACTATGCATTGGTCGACTTAACACGCCAGTTAGCCTTTGCGTTAAGCGAGCCAAAGCCATTTCCAACTATTTTGACCATCTTCAATGCTCAGGGCGAAAAATTATTTTGGACTGCGCCTCCTGAAGGCGCAACTTTCTATTACTTAACATTCAACCTGTCAAAGGAAGTGGTCGTTGTCTGTAGCTATCCAGAAAAACAAAATGGCTGGCATGATTGGTTTTATTCTTGGGATATGAAGCGTAACGCGTTGTCTCTATCTGGCCCTGCGTATTAACTTCCAAAGCGCCAAAAAATGATAACAATAACCGGTGGCAAAAGAGGGGCTGTATCAGCAGTTACATCAAGCGGTTTAAAAAACAGAGCTGAGAGGCAAAAGATGAGCACGGTTTACATTGTCATTTTGACCTATATAAAACCCTTGAAGAGGTTGACGCAGTGATACCTGCTCATGTGGAGTTGCTAAAAAAGGGGTATTCAGTGGGGATATTTCTGGCATCCGGAAGACGGATCCCATGAAACGCGGTGGAGCCATTCTCGCTAACTCTGAGAGTCTTGCCTCTCTTGAAGAGCGATTACGCGAGGATCCTTTCAGGCGTTAAAACTTGCGACTGCCGAAATTATTCCCTTGAACCCAGTATGCAGGCAGATCTCTTAGACAATGTGTTTTGACCCCGCAATAAAAAAATCCACGCCAAAGCGTGGATTTTTTTCATTCAAAACAACTCAAACGTTAAACAAGAAGTTCATCACGTCGCCATCTTTAACGATGTAATCTTTCCCTTCCGCACGCATCTTGCCTGCTTCTTTCGCTCCTTGCTCACCCTTATAGGTAATGAAGTCTTCAAACGCGATAGTCTGCGCACGAATAAAGCCCTTCTCGAAGTCGGTGTGGATCTTACCGGCCGCCTGAGGCGCAGTCGCACCCACAGGAATCGTCCACGCACGCACTTCTTTAACGCCAGCGGTGAAGTAGGTCTGCAGGTTCAGCAGCTCATAGCCTGCGCGGATCACGCGGTTCAGGCCCGGCTCTTCCAGACCCAGTTCGGCCATGAACTCTTCACGGTCGGCGTCGTCCAGCTCGGCGATATCGGACTCAACGGCTGCGCAAACCGCCACAACCACAGAACCTTCCGCCGCGGCGATTTCACGGACTTTGTCCAGGTACGGGTTGTTCTCAAAACCGTCTTCGTTAACGTTGGCGATGTACATGGTTGGCTTCAGGGTCAGGAAGCTCAGGTATTTGATCGCCGCTTTGTCTTCGTCAGTCAGGTTTTTCAGCGCGCGCAGCATGCCGGCATTTTCCAGCTGTGGCAGGCATTTTTCCAGCGCAGCCAGTTCCGCTTTCGCATCCTTATCGCCGCCTTTCGCTTTCTTCTGCACGCGGTGAATGGCGCGTTCGCAGGTGTCGAGGTCAGAGAGCGCCAGCTCGGTGTTGATGACGTCGATATCGTCAGCCGGATCCACTTTGTTATTAACGTGGATGATGTTGTCGTTCTCGAAGCAGCGCACAACGTGGCCGATCGCTTCAGTTTCACGGATGTTGGTCAGGAACTGGTTACCCAGACCTTCGCCTTTGGAGGCACCCTTCACCAGGCCCGCGATGTCCACGAACTCCATGGTGGTTGGCAGAATGCGCTGCGGCTTCACGATTTCCGCAAGCTGATCCAGACGCGGGTCCGGCATTGGCACCACGCCGGTGTTCGGTTCGATGGTACAGAACGGGAAGTTCGCCGCTTCGATACCCGCTTTGGTAAGCGCGTTAAACAGGGTGGATTTGCCCACGTTTGGCAGACCGACGATACCGCATTTGAATCCCATTTCTAAATCACCTTAATATCTTGATAATCAATCCGTTAACGATAACCGATTGATGAAAAGTAAATAACTACGCCTATTATACACGTAACCCGCATGACGCGCGGTAAAAAAGCCGTATCGGGCGGATTATTGCGCTTTGAAAGCGTGTAAGCGATTTGTCGCTTTGGTTAAGCCGTCTTGCAGCCAGATTTCAGTGCAGCGTGCCGCTTCGTCTACCGCCTCGTCAATCAGTTTTTGTTCGGAAATCGGGGGTTTACCGAGCACGAAACCGACAACTTTGTTTTTATCGCCCGGATGGCCGATTCCCACGCGCAAACGGTGGAAATTCGGGTTATTGCCCAACTTGCTGATGATGTCTTTAAGACCGTTGTGACCGCCGTGTCCGCCGCCCAGCTTGAATTTTGCTACGCCAGGCGGGAGATCCAGCTCATCGTGAGCCACCAGAATTTCATCCGGGTTGATGCGATAAAACGTTGCCATCGCCGCCACCGCTTTACCGCTCAGGTTCATAAAGGTGGTCGGCACCAGCAGGCGAACATCCGCGCCTGCAAGGTTGATACGTGAGGTGTAGCCGAAGAATTTAGGTTCTTCACGCAGGGGAGCACGTAACCGTTCGGCCAGCAGATCGACGTACCAGGCTCCGGCGTTGTGGCGGGTGGCCGCATACTCCGCGCCCGGGTTGGCGAGGCCGACAATCAGTTTAATCGTCACGATTCAATTCCTAATGGGTTCCAGATCTGGCGCGTAGTTTACTGTCTGGCGCGCCGCTTGACAAAATTCTGCGGTTATCCCGGCAAAATTCGAATAATTACTCATCTGAACAATTAGAATTTCAAGCTGTTCAACGCCTTATTTGTAAACTTTTGTTTGTGCGTTATCCGTAATTGTGATCATTCACGCAACTCATAAAAGGGGCGTTGTCTATACTTTACACACAAGGATTAGGGGCTTTTCCCCTGACAACCCAAAGTTCCGGAGGTGACATATGAAACGCAAAAACGCTTCGATGCTCGGTAACGTGCTAATGGGGTTGGGACTGTTCGTGATGGTAGTCGGCGTAGGTTATTCCATTTTAAACCAACTGCCGCAGCTTGATCTCCCACAATACTTCGCGCATGGCGCGGTATTGAGCATCTTCCTCGGTGCAGTATTGTGGCTCGCCGGGGCGCGCGTAAGCGGACATGAGGAAGTCTGCGATAAATACTGGTGGGTGCGCCACTACGACAAACGCTGTCGTCGTGACCAGCATAAGCACAGCTAGTGCCTGATTAAGAACATCGAAACGACTCCATCCGGAGTCGTTTTTTTTTTGCATAGCATATTGACCCTCACGTAACGTAAGGCTCCAGAGTGGTGGCACTGGCAAAGTAAAAAGGAGCAGTTATGTTGATTCAAGTGGGTGAGCTGGCGAAACGAGCCGGTATCACCGTGCGGACATTGCATCACTACGAGCAAACAGGGCTGTTGCTGCCTTCTGCCAGAAGCGCGGCAGGTTACCGGCTTTACAACCTGGCGGATGTCCAGCGTCTGCACATGATCCAGGCGCTGGCAAAAGCGGGGCTGGAACTTGCTGAAATCAGGGATTTTCTGGAAAAGGAGTCGCTGTCGTTGACCGAGCTACTCGATGCGCAAATCACGCTGCTGGATAAACAGCTGCGCAGCATACACACGCTGCGCGACCGGCTGGTGGAGCTGCGTACCGGGCTTACCGACGATGCGACGCCGGATCTGGAGTCCTGGCTACAGACTCTGGAGTTAATGAATATGTACGATCGCTGGTTTAGCAAAGAAGAGTTACAGCAGTTGCCGTTTGCGGTACAGAAGGATGCGCTGGCGGCTATCTGGTCAGGGCTGGTGGCAGAGGCTAACGCGCTGCTGGAACAGGATATACCCGTTACTGACACGCGGGCGATGGATCTGGCGACCCGCTGGATGGAACGTCTTGAACAGGACACGGCGGGCAAGCCGGAGTTTCTCACCCGGCTGAACGAGATGCACAGCGTAGAGCCACAGATGCAGGCGCAGACCGGCATCACCCCGGAGATGACAGATTACATCACGCGGGCGTTTGCGGAATCTAAGCTCAGGATATGGGAGAAGTATCTCACTGCCGAAGAGATGGCCTTTACCCGGACACATTATTTTGACCGCATGATGGAGTGGCCGCCGCTGGTGGCGAAACTGCATCAGGCGCAGCGGGACAATATCGCTCCTGACTCGAAGGAGGCGCAAAAGCTGGCTGAAAACTGGCTGGCATTGTTCCAGTCCTACGCAGGCACCAACCCCGAGACCCAGCAAAAGTTTCGTACGGCTATGCAGCAGGAGCCGCATCTGATGAAAGGAACCTGGATGACGCCTGCCGTGCTTGCATGGCTCCAGCAGGCGATCGGGGTGATGATGCAGAGACGTTTCTCTGCATCAGATAACTCACAGATCCGCTAACGCGGCTTCACGGTTAGGATAAAAGGCAAGGCGGCCATGGATCGGCTGCACGCCCGCACGCGCCATGGTGCGCAGGGGCTGGAATTCCAGGTTGCTGACCCGCAGCTCGCAGCCTTCCGGCAGACGTGCAACAAAGCGCTGGAAGGCATCCAGACCACCGGCATCCAGAACCGGGACGGCATCCCACTTCAGCACCACAACCCGTTTCCCCGCGATGCGGGACTCCAGATCGCTGAACAATCCTTCCGCCGCGGCAAAGAATAGCGGGCCAATCACGCGCAGCACCAGCACATCCTCAGGCACCTCCACGTTAACCGGCGTGAGGCGCGTCATC
Organism: Enterobacter cloacae complex sp. P47BA; assembly: GCF_014930485.1. Taxonomy (NCBI): domain Bacteria; kingdom Pseudomonadati; phylum Pseudomonadota; class Gammaproteobacteria; order Enterobacterales; family Enterobacteriaceae; genus Enterobacter; species Enterobacter cloacae complex sp. P47BA. The sequence goes on from NZ_JADBRF010000006.1 coordinate 139,877, forward strand.
TGCGCGATGCGGCGCATAAATAGCAGGGACGCAAGCACGATCCCGACGCTGATGGCGATAACCATATCGAACAGCACGGTCAGCGACATGCAGATCAGCATCACGATGATGTCGTCTTTCGGCGCGCGACGCAGCAGGTTCACCACCTTATGCGCCTCGCTCATGTTCCAGGCCACCATCAGCAGCAGGGCGGCCATGGCGGAAAGCGGCAGCCAGGAGAGCAGCGGGGCAAGGATCAGCAGCGCCAGAATCACCAGCACGGAGTGGATAACCGCTGAAACGGGGGAGGTCGCACCTGCGCGCACGTTTGCCGCAGAACGGGCGATGGCTGCCGTGGCGGTAATACCGCCAAAGAATGGTGCGATGAGGTTGCCTAAGCCCTGACCGACCAGTTCGCTGTTGGCTTTGTGCTTGGTGCCGGTCATGCCGTCAAGCACCACGGCGCACAGCAGGGATTCAATCGCTCCCAGCATCGCCATAGAGAACGCGGCGGGCAGCAGGGCGCGAAGGGAATCCCAGCTCAGGGTGAAGCTCGAACCAGGCATATCCCACGGTAGCACCAGCTGCGGCAGCAGCTGCGGAATGCCGTTACCCTGCGAACCGTCCGCCAGAACATAGTGGAACTGCGAGCCGATAGTCGCGACATGACCGCCGAACATATTGACGATAGCCATCACCGCGCAGCCCAGCATCAGGGCGGGCAGATGGCCCGGCAGGCGAATACCGAGGCGAGGCCAGACGATCAGCGTCCCCAGGGTGACTATTCCGATGGCGGCGTCGCCCAGGTTGGCCGTTGGCAGCGCCATAAACAGCGCCCCCACTTTTTGTAAATAGTGCTCCGGGACGTGGGGCATCTGCAGACCGAGAAAATCTTTGATCTGCATGGTTCCGATGGTGATCCCAATCCCCGAGGTGAACCCCAGCGTCACGGAAAGGGGAATATATTCAATCAGGCGACCAAAACGGGCCAGACCGAACAGAATCAAAAAGACGCCGGACATCAGGGTGGCAACCAGCAGGCCTGCCAGACCAAACTGTTGTGAAACCGGGTAGAGGATCACCACAAAGGCGGCGGTCGGGCCGGAGACGCTGAAGCGCGAGCCGCCCGTCAGGGCAATAACAATCCCGGCAACGGCCGAGGTATACAGACCGTACTGTGGCGCAACGCCGCTGCCAATCGCCAGCGCCATCGCCAGCGGGATGGCAATAATCCCGACGGTGATCCCGGCAATCAGGTCACGGATAAAGCGTGACGAGGTGTACTTCTCTTTCCAGCAGGCGTCGATGAGGGCGCGAAAGGGCAGAACATGTGAGGAGGCTACGTTTTTCACAATTATCTATCATCCGTGTGCGCATCATCTGTCATGTGAATGGCAGGTGAAGGAGGCATTAATCATACAAATAAAACCCAGAGACAAAAAAACCCGCCGCAGCGGGTTTTTTGGCCGAGTTCGATTAGTGTTCGAACATTGCAGAGATGGATTCTTCGTTGCTGATACGACGAATCGCTTCGGCCAGCATCCCGGACAGGGTCAGGGTACGCACGTTTGGCAGTGCCTTGATCTCGTCGCTCAGTGGGATGGTATCGCATACCACAACTTCGTCAATGACGGAGTTGCGCAGGTTGTTTACCGCGTTACCGGAGAAGATCGGGTGGGTCGCGTAAGCGAACACGCGCTTGGCACCGCGCTCTTTCAGCGCTTCAGCGGCTTTACACAGCGTACCGCCGGTATCGATCATGTCGTCAACCAGCACGCAGTCGCGGCCAGCCACGTCACCGATGATGTGCATCACCTGAGAAACGTTAGCGCGCGGACGACGCTTGTCGATGATCGCCATGTCGGTATCGTTCAGCAGCTTGGCAATAGCACGGGCACGGACCACGCCGCCGATGTCCGGAGAAACCACGATTGGGTTGTCCAGGTTCAGCTGCAGCATGTCTTCCAGCAGGATTGGGCTGCCGAATACGTTATCAACCGGGACGTCGAAGAAGCCCTGGATCTGCTCTGCGTGCAGGTCAACGGTCAGTACGCGGTCAACGCCGACGCTGGACAGGAAGTCAGCGACAACTTTTGCGGTGATGGGCACACGCGCGGAACGGACGCGACGGTCCTGGCGGGCATAACCAAAGTAAGGGATAACAGCAGTGATACGGCCTGCGGAAGCGCGACGCAGAGCGTCGACCATAACAACCAGTTCCATCAGGTTGTCGTTTGTTGGAGCACAGGTGGACTGGATGATGAAAATATCACCACCGCGTACATTTTCGTTGATTTGTACGCTGACTTCGCCGTCGCTAAAGCGACCTACGGCGGCGTCGCCGAGGGAAGTGTACAGGCGGTTGGCAATACGTTGTGCTAGTTCCGGGGTGGCGTTACCAGCAAAAAGCTTCATATCAGGCACGAGAAGAACCTCAGGCATGCGTCCAGTGGTGGATAACGTTCGCCGCAAACTGCGGGGCCTAAGCGAAGGCTATCCAGGCGGTGTATTAAAGAGCGCGATGCAACGTCTGGAACAGGGTGACGTTGTCACCGAAACTCAGTCTGCGCCAGAATGGCCTGCTGTAGGGGGGAGGTGTTCATCCCGCGCGCTACAAAACCATGCAGCCAATCCGGCGCTTGCTCAAGCACCTGACGGGCGGCGGATTCGGTGTCAAATTCAGCAAAGACACAGGCCCCTGTACCGGTCAGGCGCGACGGCGCGTATTCTAACAGCCAGGAAAGCACCGCATCAACCTCGCGAAAACGTTTTCTTGCGATATCCTCGCAATCGTTGCTGAATTCACAATTTAATAACGTTTCTATTGACCGTACCGGGGTATTTCTTTTCAGGTCAGGATCTTTAAAGATGACCGGGGTCGGAATGCTCACGCCGGGGTGGGCAACCAGATACCATTTCTCCGGCGGGTTGACCGGGGAGAGGATCTCACCCACGCCCTCGGCAAAGGCCGCGTGGCCGCGAACAAACACAGGGACATCTGCACCCAGCGTTAAGCCCAAACCAGCCAGTTCATCCGTCGACAGCCCGCAGCCCCAGAGGTGGTTCAGCGCAACCAGCACGGTGGCGGCGTTGGATGAGCCCCCGCCGAGACCGCCACCCATCGGCAGACGCTTCTCAATGCGGATATCCGCACCGCTTCCCGCCGGCAGACGGCCCGATTCCGCGGCGGCTTTCATCAGCAGGCGCGCGGCGCGGACGATCAGGTTGTCCTCATGCGCCACGCCGTCGACCGGCGTCAGGAGGCAAATCTGCCCGTCCTGACGCAGTTCAATGGAGATCGTATCGCCATAGTCAATAAACTGAAACAGCGTCTGCAGGGTGTGATAGCCGTCAGCACGCTGGCCGGTGATGTATAAAAACAGGTTCAGTTTTGCCGGAGAAGGCCAGTGGGTCATCATTTAACGATCCAGTTGTCCATTTTCAGCTTGATGCGCTGGCTGCCCTGGGTCAGCTCCATGTTTGATGGCAGCGAAGGTTTACTCTTGCTGTCATAGGCGCTGTACACCACTTTCCAGGTTTTGCCGTTCTGGGTGTAGTTGACCTGGCTCAGACGGTATTGATCGTCAAGCGTATAGTCGGTCGCTTCGCCCGGCAGGCCGAGGATCCACTGGCGCAGGCTGTTCAGTGGAATTGGCATCCCGGTCAGCTTGCCAATCATCTCTTCGGCATCGGTCGCCGTGTAGTGCTGGCCTTTGTTATCGGTGATCTGCGCTTCGCCCGGTTTGGCGATAAGCTCCAGCTCGGTGCTGCCAAGCGGGTTCAGCAGCAGCAGGCGATAGTTGTCCTGCCCCGTTTGCTGCCAGAAGAAGCGGGCATAAACCTTTTGTTCGTCAGAGAGATACGCGAAGGCGCCGCGCGTCTGGTACTGCTTCAAATTAAGGACGTCCTGCTGGTGCTGACGCCACTGCGGTGAATCAGGGCTTTTGCCCGGGCCTTTTGGTTGGGTGACAGTACAGGCGGTCAGAACCAGTGCTGCCAGCGGCAGCAGGCGAATCAGTCGGGTCATAATGAGGACAAATCCTTGAGATACGTTGCAGTTATAACTGTTAATGCTAGCGCCCCGCAGTGCTACCGTCTACGTTCAAATTATCTCAAAGCGTTGAGTAACCTATTACTCCGAAAGGAGGCGGTCTCTTTTATTGATCTCGCGCATCCTGTATGATGCGTCCTGCTAACCTTATTAACGCTGGTACTACTCCCGCTCAACATGACCCTATTAGCACTCGGCATCAACCACAAAACGGCCCCGGTTTCGCTGCGAGAACGCGTTACGTTTTCGCCGGATACGCTTGACCTGGCGCTGGACAGCCTGCTTGCACAGCCGATGGTGCAGGGTGGCGTGGTGCTTTCGACGTGCAACCGTACCGAGCTGTATTTGAGCGTGGAAGAGCAGGATAACCTGCACGACGCGCTGATCCGCTGGCTATGTGACTACCACAATCTCAACGAAGACGAGCTGCGCAACAGCCTGTACTGGCATCAGGATAACGATGCGGTCAGTCATCTGATGCGCGTCGCCAGCGGTCTGGATTCGCTGGTGCTTGGCGAGCCGCAGATCCTCGGCCAGGTAAAAAAAGCCTTCGCAGACTCCCAGAAAGGGCATCTCAAGGCCAGCGAGCTGGAGCGTATGTTCCAGAAGTCCTTCTCCGTGGCGAAGCGTGTGCGAACCGAAACCGACATTGGTGCCAGTGCGGTTTCTGTTGCTTTCGCGGCCTGTACCCTTGCACGGCAAATCTTTGAATCCCTGTCGACCGTCACCGTGATGCTGGTAGGCGCGGGCGAAACCATCGAGCTTGTGGCGCGCCATCTGCGCGAGCATAAAGTGAAAAAGATGATTATCGCGAACCGCACCCGCGAACGCGCGCAGGTGCTGGCGGACGAAGTGGGTGCCGAGGTGGTTGCGCTGAGCGATATTGATGAACGTCTGAAAGAGGCGGACATTATTATCAGCTCTACCGCCAGCCCGCTGCCGATCATCGGTAAAGGGATGGTGGAGCGTGCGCTGAAATCCCGCCGTAATCAGCCAATGCTGCTGGTGGATATCGCCGTTCCGCGCGATGTTGAGCCAGAGGTTGGAAAGCTGGCTAACGCCTATCTTTACAGCGTGGATGACCTGCAAAGCATTATTTCGCACAACCTCGCCCAGCGTAAAGCGGCGGCGGTGCAGGCGGAAACCATTGTTGAGCAGGAAACCAGCGAATTTATGGCCTGGCTGCGCGCGCAAAGCGTCAGCGAGACCATCCGCGAGTATCGCGGACAGGCGGAGCAGGTGCGTGATGACCTGACTGCCAAAGCGTTAGCGGCCCTGGAACAGGGCGGCGACGCGCAGGCGATTATGCAGGATCTGGCGTGGAAGCTGACCAACCGCCTGATCCATGCGCCAACCAAATCTCTTCAACAGGCTGCCCGTGACGGGGATGATGAACGCCTGACTATTCTGCGCAACAGCCTCGGGCTGGAATAGCGCCCTATACCCATTTTCTAAGACAAGGTGCACTTACGCCTATGAAGCCTTCTATCGTCGCTAAACTGGAAGCTCTGCACGAGCGCCATGAAGAAGTACAGGCGCTGCTCGGCGATGCCGGGACTATCGCAGACCAGGAACGTTTTCGCGCGCTTTCGCGTGAATATGCGCAGTTGAGTGATGTATCAAAATGCTTTACCGACTGGCGACAGGTTCAGGAAGATATTGAAACCGCGCAGATGATGCTCGACGATCCTGAGATGCGCGAGATGGCGCAGGAAGAGCTGCAGGATGCAAAAGCGCGTTCCGAAGAGATGGAGCAGCAGCTTCAGGTGCTGCTCCTGCCGAAAGATCCGGACGATGAACGTAACGCGTTTGTCGAAGTGCGCGCCGGTACCGGCGGTGACGAAGCGGCGCTCTTTGCCGGGGATCTGTTCCGCATGTACAGCCGCTACGCCGAATCGCGCCGCTGGCGCGTGGAGATCATGAGCGCCAACGAAGGCGAACATGGCGGCTACAAAGAGGTTATCGCCAAGATCAGCGGCGACGGCGTGTACGGAGGTCTGAAGTTTGAATCCGGCGGTCACCGCGTGCAGCGCGTTCCGGCCACCGAATCTCAGGGCCGTATTCACACCTCCGCCTGTACGGTGGCGGTGATGCCGGAGCTGCCGGAAGCGGAACTGCCGGACATCAACCCGGCGGACCTGCGCATCGACACCTTCCGCTCCTCCGGGGCGGGCGGTCAGCACGTTAACACCACCGACTCCGCCATCCGTATTACCCACCTGCCGACCGGCATCGTGGTGGAGTGTCAGGACGAACGTTCGCAGCACAAAAACAAAGCCAAAGCGTTGTCCGTGCTGGGTGCGCGCATCCACGCGGCGGAAATGGCGAAGCGTCAGCAGGCGGAAGCCTCTACGCGTCGTAACCTGCTGGGCAGCGGCGATCGCAGTGACCGTAACCGCACCTACAACTTTCCTCAGGGGCGCGTGACCGACCACCGTATCAACCTGACCCTGTACCGTCTGGACGAGGTGATGGAAGGGAAGCTGGATATGCTGATTGAGCCTATCGTGCAGGAATACCAGGCCGACCAGCTGGCGGCGCTGTCCGAGCAGGAATAATGGATTTTCAGCGCTGGTTACGCGAGGCGGCCGCTGAGCTTTGCAAAAGCGAAAGCCCGAAGCGCGATGCCGAAATTTTGCTTGAGCATGTGACGGGTAAAGCCCGCACGTACCTGCTGGCGTTCGGCGAAACTGAGTTGACCGCAGAGCAGGAAGCACGGCTCGCCACGCTGCTTGCCCGCCGTAAAAACGGCGAGCCGGTGGCTCACCTTGTCGGTGAGCGCGAATTCTGGTCGCTTACGCTTTACGTCTCGGCGGCGACGCTGATCCCGCGTCCGGATACCGAGTGTCTGGTGGAGCAGGCGCTGGCACGTTTACCCGCAGCGGCCTGCCGCATTCTCGATCTCGGGACGGGAACAGGTGCTATCGCGCTGGCGCTGGCCAGCGAGCGGCCTGACTGCGATGTGACGGCAGTGGATGTGATGCCCGACGCGGTGGCGCTGGCGCTGCGTAACGTGGAACGTCTCGGGCTCAGCAACGTAACGGTGCTGCAAAGCAGCTGGTTTGCCGCGCTGGAGAACCGCTCATTTGCCATGATTGTCAGCAATCCTCCTTACATTGACGAACATGATCCGCATCTTGCGCAGGGAGATGTTCGCTTCGAACCGCTGACGGCGCTCGTGGCCGCCAACGCGGGATTAGCCGATCTTGATCACATTGTGACAACGTCACGAGAGCATTTGCTCCCCGGCGGCTGGCTGCTCGTGGAGCATGGCTGGACGCAAGGAGAATCCGTGCGGGCACTGTTTACCCAGGCAGGCTACGCCGCTGTCGAAACCTGCCGCGACTACGGCGGCAACGAACGCCTGACGCTGGGGCAGTGGTCTTGAGTTCCGCGTATCTGCCATTTACTGATAAAGGCGTAAGGCTGACTGAAAGGCAGTTTGGCGTTATCATCTACATCGTTTTGAGTTTTATCGCGCCTGAGCGTCATTGTTCGCTCAGTCGTTACTGGGGTAAGTCATGAGGTCCTTAGCCGATTTCGAATTTAATAAAGTGCCGCTTTGCGATGGCATGATCCTGATTTCGGAGATGATACGCGACGATTTTACGTCGCAGTACGTCTACGATGAGCTGGAGAATCTGGTCAGCCTGGCGCGTGAAGAGATCAATCAGGCGCGCCCGCAGGACTGGCAATTAGAGAAGCTTCTGGAGCTTTTCTACGGCGAATGGGGTTTCTGCGACACGCGTGGCGTGTATCGCCTGTCTGACGCATTATGGCTGGACCAGGTCTTAAAAAATCGTCAGGGCAGCGCCGTTGCGCTGGGCTCTATTTTGCTGTGGGTTGCGCACCGCCTGGATATTCCGCTGGTGCCGGTCATTTTCCCGACGCAGATGATCCTGCGTGCGGAGTGGCTGGACGGTGAGATGTGGCTCATTAATCCGTTTAACGGCGATACGCTGGACGAGCATACGCTGGACGTCTGGCTGAAAGGCAACATCAGCCCGGTGGCCGAGCTCTTTAACGAAGATCTCGACGAAGCCGACAACGCCGAAGTCATTCGCAAGCTGCTGGATACGCTGAAGTCAGCGCTGATGGAAGAGCGTCAGATGGAGCTGGCCTTGCGTGCCAGTGAAGTGCTGCTGCAGTTTAATCCGGAAGATCCTTACGAAATTCGCGACCGCGGGCTTATCTATGCCCAGCTCGACTGCGAGCACGTGGCGCTGAACGATCTGAGCTATTTCGTCGAGCAGTGTCCGGAAGATCCGATTAGCGAAATGATTCGCGCGCAGATCAACGCGATCTCGCACAAACAAATTACACTGCATTAATCTTAATTCCGATTCACACCTGAATAAGGCGATCCTATGAAACAAAAAGTGGTTAGCATTGGTGATATCAAGGTAGCAAACGACCTGCCGTTCGTGCTGTTTGGCGGTATGAATGTGCTGGAATCCCGCGATCTCGCCATGCGTATCTGCGAGCACTACGTGACCGTGACCCAGAAGCTGGGCATTCCGTACGTGTTTAAAGCCTCTTTTGACAAAGCCAACCGCTCCTCCATCAACTCTTACCGTGGCCCTGGCCTGGAAGAGGGGATGAAAATTTTCCAGGAGCTGAAGCAGACGTTTGGCGTGAAAGTGATCACCGACGTGCATGAGTCCTGGCAGGCGCAGCCTGTGGCAGACGTGGTAGACGTAATCCAGCTTCCGGCGTTCCTGGCGCGTCAGACCGACCTGGTTGCCGCGATGGCGAAAACCGGTGCCGTGATCAACGTGAAAAAACCGCAGTTCGTGAGCCCTGGCCAGATGGGTAACATCGTTGATAAGTTTATCGAAGGCGGTAACGACAAGATTATTCTGTGCGACCGTGGCGCTAACTTCGGTTACGACAACCTGGTTGTGGACATGCTGGGCTTCAGCGTGATGAAGAACGTTTCTAACCAGTCGCCGGTGATCTTTGACGTGACCCACGCGCTGCAGTGCCGCGACCCGTTTGGTGCAGCCTCTGGCGGCCGTCGTGCTCAGGTGACCGAGCTGGCGCGCGCCGGTATGGCGACCGGCCTGGCAGGTCTGTTCATTGAAGCGCACCCGGATCCGGCTAACGCGAAATGCGATGGTCCATCCGCGCTGCCGCTGGATAAGCTGGAGCCGTTCCTGAAGCAGATCAAAGCGATTGACGATCTGGTGAAAAGTTTCGACGAGCTGGATACCAGCAACTAATAAAAAAACCCGCTTCGGCGGGTTTTTTTATGGGACATATTGCCGGGTAAGCGCAGCGCCGCTGGGCAAAAAGACTAGGCAAAAATTGTCATCAAATACGCTACAAACAGCGCCATATGCGCCGCGCCGTTCAGGACATTGGTGCGGCCAGTGGAGAATGAAATCTGGCACAGCAGCAGCGAGGCCACCATCACAATCATCTCCGGCGCGCCCAGCGCAAACTGCAGCTCGTTACCGGTCATAAAGGCAATCAGCGTCACCACCGGCACGGTGAGTGAAATGGTCGCCAGCACGGAGCCGAAGAACAGATTCATCGCACGCTGCACCTGATTGTTCAGCACCGCCTTCAGCGCACCTAAACCCTCAGGGGACAGGATCAGCAGCGCCACCAGGAAACCGGTAAAGGCCACCGGCGCGTTCAGCTCGGTTAACAGCGTCTCCAGCGGGTTGGCGTTCATCTTGGTGACGGCAATCACCGCAATCAGATGCACGATCAGCCAAACCGTGTGCCACGCGCTGCTGTGGGCCGACGGTTTACCGTGGTGCGGGTCATCGTCGTCGCTGTCGTCTTCATGCTCATACACAAACAGGCTCTGGTGCGTTTTGGTCTGAATGAGCAGGAACACGCCGTACATGGCGGCGGAAATCAGCGCGACCAGCAGCGACTGGCCGGTGGAGAAATTTGCACCCGGCAGCGCCATCGGGAAGACCAGTACGATGATGGCCAGCGGGAAGAGGGCGATCAGATACTGTTTAATGCCGAAAAGATTCATGTACTGGGTCGCAAATTTGCGTCCGCCCAGCAGCAGAGAGAAGCCTACCAGGCCGCCCGTCACAATCATAATGATGGAGTAAAGCGTATCGCGCATCAGGGTCGGGGCGGCATCGCCGGTTGCCATCAGCGCGGAAATCAGGCTGACTTCGAGAATAACGACGGAAAGGCTGAGAATTAAAGAGCCATAAGGCTCGCCCAGGCGGTGGGCTAATACGTCCGCATGACGAACGACGCTAAATGCGCTGGTTAAGATACCGACCAGGGCAAGAATATTGATACCAACCACCACTGGCAGTGACTGACTGCTTCCCCAGAAGAGCAGCACAGCCAGTGCCAGAACCGGGAAAATGAGAGACGTCTCCTTGTGGCGGGTCTTTACCGCCTCGTGTGTTGCTGTCATGTGCTTCTCCATCAATGCAGGTGCTTGTAATTATAGATAGATTTTAAGGGCAATAAATTAACAGAAATCTGTTAAATAACCTTTATTTTTTACTTAATTTTACCCTTTGTTATGGTTTTCTTGTTTAATGCCTATAATAAGGTATTTCTTTTAAATATATGTTGAATAACAATGAATTATGAAATTAATCCGTTCATTGTTTATAACCGGCTGGCACACCGGCGTATCGTCGTCCACACTTAACTCTTTAGGCAAAAGAGAGGTTAGTGATGCCATATAAAACGAAACGCGAATTACCCGATAACGTGAAAAACGTCCTGCCCGAACACGCGCAGGATATCTACAAAGAAGCGTTTAACAGCGCCTGGGATCAGTACAAAGATAAAGACGATCGGCGGGATGATGCCAGCCGGGAAGAGACGGCGCACAAGGTCGCCTGGGCCGCAGTAAAACATGACTATGAGAAAGGAGACGATGATAAATGGCATAAGAAGAAATAGCCGTGAAATTATTCGCTGCCTTCATTTTGACTTTTCAGGCGGTTGAACTGCCGTTGTATTGCAACTGGTCCGCTAATTGCTTATCGTAATTTGACTGCTGGCAAAATGACCAGCACAGAATGCCGGGAAGGCGAATTACAGATGTCGCAAGGAAGCATGCAGTGGCGGAGGTGGAAAGTGTTAACGCGTGATTTCTTAATGAAGGCAGATTGTAAGACGGCATTTGGTGCTATTGAGGAATCGCTTCTCTGGTCAGCTGAACAACGTGCGGCGTCGCTCGCTGCCACGCTTGCCTGCCGCCCGGATGATGGCCCGGTATGGATTTTTGGCTACGGTTCACTGATGTGGAACCCGGCTCTCGAATTTGTTGAATCGGCAACCGGCACGCTGCCCGGCTGGCATCGCGCATTTTGCCTGCGCCTGACGGCCGGACGCGGCAGCGCCTGTCAGCCAGGGCGCATGCTTGCACTAAAAGAGGGCGGACGCACCACGGGCGTCGCGTATCGCCTTCCGGATGCCACGCTCGAAGAGGAGCTGACGCTGCTCTGGAAGCGCGAGATGATCACCGGCTGCTATATGCCGAGCTGGTGCAAGCTGGAGCTCGACGACGGGCGCACCGTTAACGCGCTGGTGTTTATTATGGATCCGCGCCACCCGCTGTATGAAGCGGACACCCGCACGCAGGTGATTGCCCCGTTAATCGCCGCCGCCAGCGGGCCGCTGGGCACCAACGCGCAATATCTCTTCTCCCTCGATCAGGAGCTGACCCGCCTCGGCATGCAGGACGATTGTCTGAATGAGCTGGTGGTGAAAGTGAAGGCGCTGCTGGAAGGGAACCCGCTCAACAGCACGCTGCGACCGGGTTTTGCCTGAGAATACGCCCGGCGAGCCGGGCGTTTAAATTACGCTGCCACGTAGCTGACCGAATGCTCCAGCGACTGGCTGTGGCTGTCGATCAGCACATCCCACGTGCCGGTATACGGCACGGTAAGCCAGGCTTTGTCATCCTGCACGGTCAGAATATCCGCCTGGGATTGCTTCTGTGCTTTCGCACTCATCAGATGAATACGACAGCGCTCTGAGCAACGCACCACCACCGTATCCCCGCCAAACAGTTTCAAACTTGTTTTCACCAGTGCCATTTTCTACCCCGTCGATTTTGCCCATCCCGAGCGTGATGTTGTTCACAAAATACTCATTGCATAACACCAAAGCGGGGAGCGAGGGATGCTGATTTTGATCAAAAAATGGCATAACGATTAAACAAAAATGACAAAATTCCTGAAACCTTTCAGCTGACGCGCGTTTACCCTGTTTAACGCGCGCCTGAAGAAAATTAAATGCGGAAATGGCCGGCGGTTTCAGCAAGGTCGCCCGCCTGGCTTTGCAATGCGCTGGCGGCCGCGGCGGACTGCACCACCAGCTCGGCATTCTGCTGCACCATTCTGTCGAGATGGGTCACCGCGTGGTTGATCTCGTGAATGCCTTTCATCTGCTCGCTGGTGGCAATCGAGATCTCGCGCATGATGCCGGAGACGCTGCCGATGCTGGAGCGGATCTCATCCATGCTTTCCCCGGCCAGATGCACGTAGCGCGAGCCGGTGGCCACGCTGTCGGTGGTGGAGTCGATAAGCGATTTGATCTCTTTCGCCGCCTGGGCGCTGCGGCTGGCGAGGTTCCGCACTTCACCGGCAACCACGGCGAACCCGCGGCCCTGCTCACCGGCACGCGCCGCCTCGACGGAGGCGTTCAGCGCCAGAATGTTGGTCTGGAAGGCGATGCCGTCGATCACGCTGGTGATATCGCCAATCTTAGCGGACGCCACTTCAATGGACTGCATGGTGCTGATGGCTTGCGAAACCACTTCACCGCCGCGCGCTGCGGCCGCAGAGGCCTTGCTGGCCTGGTCGTTGGCTTCTGCTGCCGATTCATTCGACTGGGTGACGGAGGCGGTGATCTCTTCCACGGCGCTGGCGGTTTCGCGAAGGCTGGATGCGGCCTGCTCGGTACGTCCGGAGAGATCCTGGTTACCTGCCGCAATCTCCTGCGCGGCGTTTTTCACCGAGGCGCTGGCGTCGCGGAGCTGAACCATTACCACCGAGAGCTTATCGCTGAAGGCGTTAAACGCCTGCGCAATTTGCGCCACTTCGTCATCGCCGCTGTCCGGCAGGCGCTGGGACAGATCGTTAGTGCCGTTGGCAATGTTGTGCATCGCGTCGCGAATGTCGGACAGGCGCTTCAGCAGGCGGGCAATCAGGACGTGAACAATGGCGCCGCTCAGGAGTGCGAGGATCACCAGCGAAATCGCCGACGCTTTCAGCAGGGAACGCATGCCGGAGGTGGCATCGCTGCTGTCGAGGGCGACGACCAGGAGCCAGTTCGTGCCCGGCACGGCTGAGGCGATAAAGGTTTTTTCCTTGTCATTCAGCGTTCCGTCGACCGGGTTACCGCTCTTCAGCGCCGCAAGGTCGATGCCTTTGATCGTCTCGGCAAACGGCTTCAGCGTCAGGGCCGGCTCGTTGGCGGCAATCACCGTGCCGTCGCTGTTCAGAAGCAACCCGCTGCTGGCCGGCGTGGGGTGGATCCCGCGCACGTTCGCCACCACGCTATCCATGGCGACATCGCCCGCCACCACCGCTTTCAGAGCGCCATTCTCCTTCACCGGCACGGCAAACGTGACCACCAGCTTCCCGGTCCCGGCATCAACGTAGGGTGCCGTTACCACCGGGCCGTCCGTGCTCACCACCTGTTGATACCAGGGACGAACGGTGGGGTCATAATCCGCCGGGACGCCTGTCGGGTCGGAGAATTTCGCCGTCTTGCTGGCGTAGCCCACGTAAACGTTGGTGAAACCGCCCGCCAGGGCAAGCTGCTTAAACGCCGGAACCGGATCGTCAGCCAGCGCGATGCTCTGCGCGGAGGTAATCACCGTCATTTTGCTTTTGACCCAGTCGTCAATCGCCATGTTGTGGCTGGCGCTGGTGCTGGTCAGAATATCGCGCTGGGACTGCTGGTTATCCTGGCGCGTGACCTGGAAGTTAATTACGGTATTGAGAAGAAGGGCGACGACGAGGCAGCCTGTCGTCGCGGCGATAATGCGTGCGCGAATGGATCTGAACATAAGTGAAATACCTGCTGTGTTGTTTCCATGCCTATCGGCAACCCCGCAGGTAAACTTGATGCTGAAACCGCGTCCATAAGAAAATAATATTTTTACGGGTTTATTATTAAAAAGTTAATACTTTATCCGCGGTCAGCGTCCATTCGGCCAGTTCAACCAGCGTACCGATTTCTACGCCCTCGATCAGCGGTAGCCCGGTAACGCCGCGCCCGTCGGTGCAGGTCTTACAGAGTTTTACCGGCACGTCCTGCGCGGTCAGGATCTCCAGCATCTGCTGAATGTTGTAGCCTTCCGCCGGTTTTTGACCCTTCAGCCCGGCGGTCACGGCATCGGACATTAAAAATATCCGCAATACCAGATCGCTCTCTTTTTCGCGTAGCGCGATCGCCAGGCGCAGGCTGTTGAAAAGGGATTCGCTGCCGTAGGCCGCCCCGTTGGCGACGATCACAATCTTCTGCATGTTGACTCCTGTTCTTATAAAGGCACGAATATTGCTTAATTTCCCGGAGTTTCGCTGTCCGGGAGAGTAAGCATGACATTAATGGCCGGCATTTCGCCAGGTGCAACCGAATGGCTCCAGCGCGCAAGGCGGATGCGCCGGGAGCAGCTCAGCAGGCTGGCGCAGCTGAACGTGCTGGTGCGCGGTATTAGCCAGCTGGTGCATATGCTCCAGTGCGAGCGCGGCGCATCTAACGTCTGGCTCTGCTCACAGGGTAAGCTCTATGCGCCTGAATGCAAAGCCAGCCGGGCCCTGGTGGACGAAAACCTTGCTGCACTGAACGACATTCTTGGAAAACAGTCCGCCTTTCCGGGAAGCGCCGTTTGCGAACGTATCGGCAATGCGCTGCTCACGCTGGAGACGCTTCCCGCGCTGCGCGACGGTGTAAATCGACAAACGCTGACGGCTCCGCAGGCAATGGAGCACTACTCCCGCATGCTGCGCCACCTGCTCAGTATCGTACCGCAGCTTAATGACAGCATTGACGACCCGCAAATCGCGGGTCGTTTCGTCGCGCTATATAGCCTGATGCAGGGGAAAGAGCTGGCGGGACAAGAGCGGGCCCTGGGGGCGATTGGCTTCACGCAGGGCTTTTTCGATGATGTGACCCGCCAGCGGCTGGTTGACCGCATTGACGGGCAGCAGGCCTGCTTTGAGATCTTTCTCTCCCACAGCCAGGCCGACGTGCAGACTTCGTTCTCCCTTAATTGTCAGCCCGATCGTGAGACGGAGCAGCTCCGGCGGGTGGCCTGTACCCGCCAGCCTGCTGCAGACAATGGCCATACCGCACTCGCCTGGTTTGCGCTGCAAACGGCGCGGCTGGAGCATCTGCGCGCGCTGGAGGAGACGATCATCGCCGATCTGATGGTCGCGGTGGATGAGCGTATTCAGCGCGACGAGGCATACCCGCTTCCCGGGGATGAACAGGACGATCCGCTGGCGCACTACCCGGATAAACCGCTGCTGACCCTGGTTCGCCAGCAGGCACGAGAGATAGAGCAGCTTTCCCGCCAGCTCGCGTCGCTGCGCGATACGCTTGAGGAGCGCAAAACCATTGATAAAGCCAAAAGCGTGCTGATGACCCACCAGAACATGAGTGAAGAACAGGCCTGGACGACGCTGCGCAAAATGGCGATGGACAAGAACCAGCGCATGGTCGATATCGCCCGCGCGCTGCTTACGGTGAAGAGCGTCTGGCAGGTAACACCAAAGGAGTAGCTGCACAATCAGCGGGCATTTTATGCCTGATTGAGGTGCGCGAACGCGGGCAAAACCCGGTTTTCGGCCCTGAAAGAGGGGGTCTTTAAACCTGGCACTGGCTTTGCATTATTTAATTAACCATTTTTGACGGTGCGCCAACGGCGGTGCATTTGTCTTCGGGATAAAGGCGTCCAGCGGTGCTTCGGCACGGCGGGCGCTTTTTTTTGGCTTTTTTTCGGGAGCGGTTATGGCGGATTTGTCGAGACGGCGATTTTTGCAGGCCAGCATGCTGGCGAGTGGCGCAGCGCTGTTACCGGGTGTTATGCAGGCTGCCTGGGCGGCTGGCTCAGATAAACCGGAACAGGAGACGGTGCGCGTCGGGTTTATCCCGCTGACCGACTGCGCGCCGGTGGTTATCGCAGCGTTAAAAGGCTTTGATAAAAAATACGGTATCACCATCGTTCCCACCAAAGAGGCGAGCTGGGCGGCGGTGCGCGACAAGCTGGTGGCGGGAGAACTGGACGCTGCACACATTCTTTACGGTCTGCTGTACGGGCTGGAGCTCGGCATCGCCGGCAAGCCGCAGCAGATGGCGAACCTGATGACGCTCAATCAGAACGGCCAGGCCATCACGCTTTCAAGCGATCTGGCGGAGAAGGGCGTTCGCGATCTCGACGGGCTGAAAACGCTGATCGGGCAGCAGGCGCCGGGAACCTACACCTTCGCGCACACCTTCCCGACCGGGACGCATGCCATGTGGCTTTACTACTGGCTGGCCAGCGCGGGCATTAACCCCTTTGACGACGTGCGCACGGTGGTGGTGCCGCCGCCGCAGATGGTGATGAACATGCGCATCGGCAACATGGTGGGCTTCTGCGTCGGCGAGCCGTGGAACGCGCGGGCGATTAACGACCGTATCGGCTTTACCGCCGCCACGTCGCAGTCCATCTGGGCCGATCATCCGGAAAAGATCCTCGGTACGCGCCGCGACTGGGTGGAGAAAAACCCGCACACCGCCCGGGCGCTGGTGAGCGCGGTGCTGGAGGCCGCGCTCTGGATCGAGGCGTCCCCGGAAAACAAACGCGAAACCGCGCAGGTCCTCTCTCGCCGGGCGTGGCTCAACTGCAAAGAACAGTATCTCACCGGGCGCATGCTCGGCGAGTACGACAACGGCCTGGGCCAGCGCTGGCAGGACGCGCACCCGATCCGCTTCTTCAACGAGGGGGCTGTGAGCTACCCGTATCTCTCCGACGGCATGTGGTTCTTAACCCAGTTCCGCCGCTGGGGCTTGCTCAAAGCCGCGCCGGACTACGCGGGCATCGCGCAGCACATCAACCAGACCGCGGTCTGGCAGGATGCCGCCACCGCCGTCGGGGGCGTGTCCACGCCGTCATCACCATTCCGCAGCAGCACGCTGATGGACGGCACCGTCTGGAACGGCACCGATCCGGAAGGGTACGCCAGCCGTTTCGCCATTCACCGTAAAGGGGCCTGATTATGCCGCATCTGCAAAACACGAAACCACAAGAGACGCCAGAGAGCGGGGAAGTGATTGTCCTGCCTCCGGTACAGGTTCGCCGCCGCCCGCCCGCGTTAGCGCGCCGGATGAACGACTTTTTCCAGCGCGTTATTCCGGCGCTACTCGGCCTTGGGCTGCTGGTGGTGCTCTGGCAGCTGGCGGCGATAAACAGCAAAGGCTTCCCGACGCCGCTCAGCACCCTTGATTCCGCCATTACCCTGTTTGCCGACCCGTTTTATCGCGACGGGCCTAACGATATGGGCATTGGCTGGAACGTGCTTGCTTCACTGCAGCGCGTCGCCATCGGTTTTGGCCTGGCAGCGCTGGCGGGTATTCCGCTGGGCTTTTTGATTGGCCGCTTCACCTTTTTCTCGCGCATGTTCAATCCGCTGATTGCGCTTCTGCGCCCGGTCAGCCCGCTGGCCTGGCTGCCCATCGGCCTGCTGCTGTTCCAGAAAGCGGAGCCCGCGTCGAGCTGGACCATTTTCATCTGCTCTATCTGGCCGATGGTGATCAACACCGCCGAAGGCGTGCGCCGCATTCCGCAGGACTACCTCAACGTCGCCCGCGTATTGCAGCTTTCCGAGTGGACGATCATGCGCCGCATACTCTTCCCGGCTGTGCTACCCGCTGTGCTGACCGGGGTGCGCCTCTCCATCGGCATCGCCTGGCTGGTGATTGTCGCCGCCGAGATGCTCACCGGGGGGCTGGGTATCGGCTTCTGGATCTGGAACGAGTGGAACAACCTCAACGTCGAAAACATTCTGATCGCCATCGTCATCATCGGCGTGGTCGGGTTGCTGCTGGAGCAGGGGCTGATGCTGATCGCCCGTCGCTTTAGCTGGCAGGAAAAATAAGGAGCGAACATGAAACCATTAATTCAGGTCCAGGCCGTGAGCCAGCGTTTTTCCACCGCCAGCGGCGAGTTTCTGGCGCTGCAGAACGTCTCTTTTGATATCCACGAGGGCGAAACCGTGAGTCTTATCGGCCACTCCGGCTGCGGCAAGTCGACGCTGCTTAACCTCATCGCCGGG
Source organism: Enterobacter cloacae complex sp. P47BA (assembly GCF_014930485.1). Classification (NCBI taxonomy): domain Bacteria; kingdom Pseudomonadati; phylum Pseudomonadota; class Gammaproteobacteria; order Enterobacterales; family Enterobacteriaceae; genus Enterobacter; species Enterobacter cloacae complex sp. P47BA. The sequence goes on from NZ_JADBRF010000006.1 coordinate 158,177, forward strand.
ATCGCGCTGCCGACGGAAGGCGGGCTGATTTGCGACAACCGCGAAATCGCCGGGCCGGGGCCCGAGCGCGCGGTGGTGTTCCAGAACCATTCTCTGCTGCCGTGGCTGACCTGCTTCGACAACGTGGCGCTGGCGGTGGATCAGGTGTTCCGTCACACCATGAGCAAGGCCGAGCGCAAAGAGTGGATCGAGCACAACCTCGACCGCGTGCAGATGGGCCACGCGCTGCACAAGCGTCCGGGGGAGATCTCCGGCGGCATGAAGCAGCGCGTCGGGATTGCCCGCGCGCTGGCGATGAAGCCGAAAGTATTGCTGATGGATGAGCCGTTCGGCGCGCTGGATGCGCTGACGCGCGCCCATCTGCAGGACTCGGTGATGCAGATCCAGCAGGCGCTGAACACCACCATCGTGCTCATTACCCACGACGTGGACGAGGCGGTGCTGCTCTCCGATCGCGTGCTGATGATGACCAACGGCCCGGCGGCCACCGTCGGGGAGATCCTGCGCGTTGACCTGCCGCGCCCGCGCAACCGGGTGCAGCTGGCGGACGACAGCCGCTATCACCACATGCGCCAGCAGATCCTCCATTTCCTCTACGAAAAACAGCCGAAAGCGGCGTAACGAGGGGGCGTTGATGCGACTGGTCATTATCGGGAATGGCATGGCGGCAACCCGGCTGATTGCTTCGCTCACCGGGCGAGCTTCCGGTCGGTTCGCTATCACCGTCATCGGTGACGAGCCGGAGCATGCCTATAACCGCATCCAGCTTTCGCCGGTGCTGGGGGGTGAAAAAACGGCTGCGGGCATCTGCCTTCAGGATGACCAATGGTACCAGGAGCGCGGCGTGACGGTGCTGCGGGGCGAAAAGGCACTCGCCGTGAACGTGGACGCGCGGGAAGTGCAAACCACCACCCGCACGCTGGGCTGGGATGCGCTGGTATTTGCCACCGGGTCAACGCCGTTTGTGCCGCCGATTCCTGGGGGCGATGCGCCGCACGTTTTCACGTTCCGTACCCTGGAGGATACCCGCGCCATTCAGGCGATCGCCGGTCCGGCGGTGGTGCTGGGGGGCGGCGTGCTCGGCGTAGAGACGGCGGCAGCGCTGGCTCGTTCAGGTGACAACGTCACGCTCGTTCATCGCGGCCCGTGGCTGATGGAGCAGCAGCTGGACCAGCAGGCGGGCGTACTGCTTGAAGAGGCGCTGGCGGCGCGGGGCGTGCGCTCTGAACTCGCCTCCGGCATCGCGGGGATTAACGGGAATAGCGTGACGCTGCTCAACGGACGCCGCGTCGCCGCCGCGCGCGTGGTGCTGGCGACAGGCGTGCAGCCCAACGTCGCACTGGCGCAGGCCAGCGGTGTTCGCTGCGCGCGCGGCATCGTGGTGGATAGCCAGATGCGGACCTCCGTACCAAGTATCTACGCCATTGGCGAGTGCTGCGAAATTGACGGCCAGACCTTTGGCCTGGTCGCCCCCTGTATGACGCAGGCGGATATTCTCGCCGCGCGGCTGGCGGGCGACACAGCCGCGCCGTTTGCCCTCACCGACAACGGCGTGCGCCTCAAGGTGACCGGCGTGGAGCTGTTCAGCCTCGGGCGCACGGCGGTGCAGGAGGATGATGTGGTCTGGAGTTCCTGGGATCCGCTAACCCGTCACTATCGTCGGTTACTGATCCATCAGGGTGCGCTGGCTGGCGTGCTGCTGATGGGCGACTGCCGCAGCGCGGCAACATTTACCGATTTACTGGCAACGGCTGCGCCCGCACGCGCGGACTGGCTGTTCGATCGTTTCACTACGCAACCGCAGGTTGCAGGACAGAACGCTATGACAAAACCTACTCTGGTGGTGGTTGGGCACGGTATGGTCGGCCATCATTTTCTCGAAGACTGCGTTAACCGCAATCTGCATCAGCAGTATCAGATCGTTGTCTTTGGTGAGGAGCGCTATGCCGCCTATGACCGCGTGCATCTGTCGGAATACTTTGGCGGCCGAAGCGCGGCGTCGCTCTCGCTGGTGGAGGGGGAGTTCTTTACCGATAACGGCATTGAGCTGCGCCTCTCGCAGCAGATCGTCGCTATCGATCGCGACGCGCGCGTGGTGCGTACCGCCAGCGGGCATGAGACCCACTGGGACAAGCTGGTGCTGGCGACCGGCTCATACCCGTTCGTACCGCCGGTACCGGGCAACGATCTGCCGGGCTGCTTTGTCTACCGCACCCTTGACGACCTGGACAACATAGCGGCCCACGCGGCGGGCTCGCGTCGTGGCGTGGTGATTGGCGGCGGCCTGCTCGGGCTGGAGGCGGCGAATGCCCTCAAGCAACTCGGGCTGGAAACGCACGTGGTGGAGTTTGCGCCCAATCTGATGGCGGTGCAGCTTGATAATGACGGTGCGGCGATGCTGCGCAGGAAAATCGAGGCGCTGGGCGTTGGCGTTCACACCAGTAAAGCCACCACGGAAATTGCTGCGACGGACAACGGGCTGGTGCTGCGCTTCGCCGACGGTGAACAGCTGGAAACGGACATGGTAGTCTTCTCTGCCGGTATTCGTCCTCAGGACGCGCTGGCGCGCAGCAGCGGGCTGGCTGTCGGCGAGCGCGGCGGGATCTGCATTGATGACGCCTGCCGGACCTCCGATTCGAACGTGTTTGCCATCGGTGAATGCGCCCTGTGGGAGGGGAAAATCTTTGGCCTGGTGGCGCCGGGCTACCAGATGGCGCGCGTGGCCGCCGCCGCGCTCGCGGGCGAAGATAAGACCTTCACCGGGGCAGATATGAGCACTAAGCTCAAGCTGCTCGGCGTGGACGTGGCGTCGTTTGGCGATGCTCACGGGCGCACGCCGGGGGCGCTAAGCTACCAGTGGACGCACGGCCCGCAGCAAATCTACAAGAAAATCGTGGTCAGCCACGACGGAAAAACGCTGCTCGGCGGCGTGCTGGTGGGCGATGCCAGCGAATACGCCACGCTGGTGCAGATGATGCTTAACGGCATCAGCCTGCCGAAAGAGCCGGAAACGCTGATACTACCCGCATTGTCAGGCAGCGCGCCAAAAGCGCTGGGCGTGGCGGCGCTGCCGGAAAGCGCGCAGATCTGTTCGTGTCATAACGTCAGCAAAGGCGATATCTGCCGGGCGGTGAGCGCGGGCGCAGCGGATATCGGCGCCGTTAAGCAGTGCACCAAAGCGGCGACCGGCTGCGGGGGCTGCAGCGCGCTGGTGAAGCAGGTGATGGAGTTCCAGCTTGCCGAGCAGGGCGTGGAGGTGAAAAAGGACATCTGCGAACACTTCCCGTACTCGCGCCAGGAGATTTACCATCTGGTGCGCGTCAACCATATCCGCACCTTTGACCAGCTCATCAGCCGCTACGGTCAGGGGCACGGGTGCGAAATATGTAAGCCGCTGGTGGGGTCCGTGCTGGCCTCCTGCTGGAACGAATACCTGCTGAAGCCGGCGCATCTGCCATTGCAGGACACCAACGACCGCTACTTCGCCAATATTCAGAAGGACGGGACGTATTCCATCGTGCCGCGCATGCCCGCAGGAGAAGTGACCGCCGACGGGCTGATCGCCATCGGCCAGATTGCGAAACGCTACGGCCTGTACAGCAAAATCACCGGCGGGCAGCGTATCGACCTGTTTGGCGCCACCCTGGAACAGCTGCCTGAGATCTGGCAGGCGCTGGTGGAGGCCGGGTTTGAAACCGGGCACGCTTACGGGAAATCCCTGCGCACGGTGAAATCCTGCGTCGGGTCGACCTGGTGCCGCTACGGCGTGCAGGATTCCACTGGTCTCGCGGTCAGGCTGGAGCACCGCTACAAGGGCCTGCGTGCCCCGCACAAAATCAAAATGGCCGTTTCCGGCTGCACCCGCGAGTGCGCGGAGGCGCAGAGCAAGGACGTGGGGGTGATTGCCACGGACAAAGGCTGGAACCTCTATCTGTGCGGCAACGGCGGGATGAAGCCTCGCCATGCGGATCTCTTCGCCAGCGATCTGGATGACGAAACGCTGATCCGCACCGTCGACCGTTTCCTGATGTTCTACATCCGCACGGCGGATCGCCTGCAGCGCACCAGCACCTGGATGGACAACCTGGAGGGCGGCCTCGACTATCTGCGTGAGGTGATCCTCAACGACAGCCTGGGCATCGCCCACGAGCTGGAGCAGGAGATGGCCCGGGTAGTCGAGACGTACCAGTGCGAATGGCAAACCACGCTCAGCGATCCTGACCGCCTGGCGCTGTTCCGCACCGCGGTGAACGTCGCGCCGTCGGACGAAAGCAAGCGCTGGCAGGAAATCTGCGGCATTGACGATATCCCGGAGCAGGCGGGCATTGGCGCGCGTCTTGGCCGTAAACCGATCGCGCTGTTCCGCTTTGGTCAAACTGTTTATGCCCTGGACGACCTGGAGCCGGGCAGCAGTGCGAATGTGCTGTCACGCGGCATCCTCGGCGATGCGGCGGGTGAACCGGTGGTTATTTCTCCGCTCTACAAGCAGCGCATTCGCTTGCGCGACGGCTGTCAGGTGGAGAGTGGCGAACCCGCGGTGCGCGCCTGGCCGGTCAAAATTGAAAATGGCAAGGTGTGGGTCGGCAACGAAGAGCTGGTGATGCGCGCGGAGGCCTCATGACGGAAACCAGGACAACGTGCCCCTACTGCGGGGTCGGCTGCGGCGTGATCGCCAGTGTGGAGGATGGAGCGGTCAGCGTTCGGGGGGACGACACCCACCCTGCAAACTTTGGCCGCCTGTGCGTGAAAGGATCGGCCCTGGGGGAGACGACGGGTTTGCAGGGGCGATTGCTGTACCCCGTTGTCGATGGACTTGAGGTGGACTGGTCCCAGGCGCTGAACGCGGCGGGCGAGCGACTGCGGGAGATCATCGACACATGGGGGCCACGGGCGGTGGCGTTTTACGCCTCCGGCCAGCTATTAACCGAGGACTACTATGCCGCCAACAAGCTGATGAAAGGGTTTATCGGCGCGGCGAACATCGATACCAACTCCCGGCTCTGCATGTCCTCGGCGGTGGTGGGCTACAGGCGCGCCTTTGGCGAAGACGTGGTGCCGTGCAGCTACGAGGATGTTGAAAACAGCGACCTGGTGGTGCTGGCTGGCTCGAACGCGGCCTGGACACATCCGGTGCTCTATCAGCGCCTGGTGCAGGCAAAGCACAACAACCCGCAGATGAAGGTGGTGGTGATTGACCCGCGTAAAACCGCTACCTGCGATATTGCCGACCTGCATCTGGCGCTTAAACCCGGCAGCGACGCCGGGCTGTTTGTGGGGTTGCTCAATCTGATCCAGGGCACTGATGATTGGCCGATTGCCCGCGTGGCGGCGTTTTGCGACCTTCCGGCAGAGGACATTGTTACCTTTTACGACTGGTTTGTTACCGCGCCTCGCGCGATAACGCTCTACACCATGGGGATCAACCAGTCCTCCAGCGGCAGCGACAAGTGCAGCGCCATCATTAACGTGCATCTTGCCAGCGGGAAGTTCAACCGTCCGGGCTGCGGCCCGTTTTCTCTGACCGGACAGCCAAACGCCATGGGCGGCCGGGAAGTAGGCGGGCTGGCGAACCAGCTGGCGGCGCATATGAGCTTCGAGCCGGACGATCTTTCGCGGGTGGCGCGTTTCTGGGGAACGGAACGGCTGGCGCAGACGCCGGGGCTGATGGCGGTGGAACTGTTTGACGCCATCGCCCGCGGCGAGGTGAAGGCGGTGTGGATCATGGGCACCAATCCTGCCGTGTCGCTGCCGGACAGCCACGCGGTGTGTCAGGCGCTGGCGGCCTGTCCGCTGGTGATTGTCTCTGAGGTGATGAAAGATACCGACACCAGCCGGTTCGCCCATATCCGTTTTCCGGCGCTGGGCTGGGGGGAGAAGGACGGCACGGTGACCAATTCCGAGCGGCGCATTTCGCGCCAGCGCGCGTTTCTGCCCGCGCCGGGTGAGGCGAAGCCGGACTGGTGGATCGTGGCTCAGATTGCAAAACGGCTGGGCTACGGCGAGGCCTTTGCCTGGCAACATCCGCAGGAGATTTTTTGCGAACATGCGGCGCTGACGGCGTTTGAAAATGACGGCGCGCGGGCGTTGAACCTTCAGGAACTGGCGGGGTTAACCCGTGAAGCGTGGGAGACGCTTGAGCCGTACCAGTGGCCGACGGGGAATTTACCGCGCCGAAACGTAGTGCCTGTCGATCCGCTGCCGCATGGCGCGACGGCTACCGCGCTATACCCGGCGATCCTCAACACTGGCCGTATCCGCGACCAGTGGCACACCATGACCCGTACGGGATACGTGCCCCGGCTGATGCAGCATATCGCGGAGCCGTTTGTTGAGGTCTGCGCCGCAGACGCCATTCGGTTTTCACTGTGCGACGGCCAGCTGGCGCGGATCGGCTCGCCGCGCGGCGTGATGGTGGCCAGAGTACGAATCAACGACGGAATACGGGAAGGCGAAGCGTTTGCTCCGATGCACTGGAACGCTGAGTTTGCCCGCCAGGGAAAGGTTAACGCGCTGGTGGAAGGGCGCATAGATCCGGCTTCCGGGCAGCCGGAGAGTAAGCAAACCGCCGTCAGAATCATGCCCTGGCAGCCCGCCTGGCAGGGGGAGCTCTATGCCCGGGAATGGCCGGAAATCCCCTCTTCGGTTCACTGGTGGCGTAAAGCCTCGCGAATGACGATAGCGGGTGAAAAGCCGCTGCTGTCGTGGGTCATGGACTATGCCAGCGGCCGGGGCTGGCAGCTGCAGGTTGCGCAAACAGGAGAACGCAGCAGCGTGCTGGCCTGGCATAACGGCCATCTGATGCTGGGTTTTTGGGAAGGCACCGCCTTGCCCGATCTGGCGCACCCGGTGATAGAAGCCGCTTTTCAGTCACCACCCTCGACGCCCGCTGAGCGCCATGCGCTGCTGAACGGGCAGGGCGTGGGGAAGGTTACAGATCCGGGGCCCATCATCTGCAGCTGTTTCAGCGTTGGAGAAAACGCGATACGGGAGGCGATTGCCGGAGGTTGCGGTTCCGTTATCGCGCTGGGGGCGACGCTACGGTGCGGCACGAACTGCGGTTCGTGCGTGCCTGAGCTCAAAACAATGTTTCAGGAAATTCCGGAAAATTCCCCGTAAAGCTGCAAAGAGGGAGAAATCACGTTAAGGTACCTGGTGTTCTTACGTAAGCACCGGGTAATTCTTACGACATTGATGACTGTTTCTCCCCCTTTCCGAACGCTGGTTTTACTCTCCCTCGTTACTGCCGGAGCCGTTCACGGTGCGCCGAATTCCTTTATCCAGCAGGCACAAAATCCCTTTGATAATAACGGGGATAATCTCCCCGATCTCGGTATGGCAGCCCCCACCGGGGAGGGGGAAAAGCATCTCGCCGAAATGGCGAAAGCCTTTGGTGAAGCCAGTATGACCGACAACGGCCTGACTACGGGCGAGCAGGCGCGGCAGTTTGCCTTTGGTCAGGTGCGCGACGCGGTGAGCGGCGAGGTGAACCAGCAGATTGAATCCTTGCTGTCGCCCTGGGGGAATGCCAGCGTCAATTTGCTGGTGGATAACGACGGGAAATTCAACGGCAGCAGCGGGAGCTGGTTTATCCCCTGGAACGATAACAACCGTTACCTGAGCTGGAGCCAGCTCGGCCTGACGCAGCAGACGGATGGCCTGGTCAGTAACGCCGGAATCGGCCAGCGCTGGGTGGCCGGAAAATGGCTGCTGGGCTACAACACCTTTTACGATAACCTGCTGGATGAGAACCTGCAGCGTGCCGGGCTCGGCGCGGAGGTATGGGGAGAAAATCTGCGCCTGTCGGCTAACTATTATCAGCCTTTTGCCGGCTGGCGCGACAGCTCTGACGTCCAGGAGCAGCGCATGGCGCGGGGATATGACGTGACCGCCAAAGCCTGGCTGCCGTGGTTTCATCACCTGAACACCAGCGTCAGCTTTGAGCAATATTTTGGCGACAACGTTGATCTCTTCAACAGCGGAACCGGGTATCATAACCCAGTGGCGGTCAATCTCGGGCTTAACTATACCCCCGTGCCGCTGGTGACGCTGACCGCCGGGCATAAGCAGGGCGAAAGCGGAGAGAGCCAGAATAACCTCGGGCTGAAGCTCAACTATCGCTTCGGCGTGCCGCTGGTTAAGCAGCTCTCCGCCGGAGAGGTCGCGGCCACGCGATCCCTGCGCGGAAGCCGCTATGACTCGCCGGAGCGTAACAGCCTGCCGGTGATGGAGTTCCGCCAGCGTAAAACGCTCTCCGTCTGGCTGGCAACCCCGCCGTGGGATCTCAAAGGGGGCGAAACCGTCATGCTAAAGCTGCAGGTTCGCAGCACTCACGGTATTCGTCAGATCCACTGGCAGGGTGATACCCAGGCATTGAGCCTGACGTCCCCGGGGAAAAGTGACAGCACCGACGGCTGGAGCGTGATCATGCCTGCCTGGAATGACGCTGAAGGGGCGACAAACCGCTGGCATCTCTCGGCGGTGGTGGAAGATGCGAAGGGCCAGCGCGTCTCATCCAATGAGATCACGCTCGCTGTGGTGCAGCCGCTGGTCGCATTACCTGACGACGACCCGCGCTGGAAGCTGCTGCCGGATGAGTAATGCTTAAAAAATACGTTCCTGATGGACCCACACCGCGGCTTCAACGCGGGATTTTAGCTTCATTTTCTTGAGCATATGCTTCACGTGCACTTTAACCGTGCTTTCGGTGATATCCAGGCGGCGGGCGATCATTTTGTTCGGCAGGCCCTGGGCAATCAGCTTCAGAATATCGCGTTCGCGCGGCGTTAACTGGCTGACGTCGCGGTCAGAGGTGGCGCGGTTCGCCCGCAGGCTGGCGGCCAGCACCGGCGTCAGGGCCTCGCTCAGCACCATCTCGCCTGCGGCGGCCTGCTGCAGCGCCTTCAGCAGGTCTTCCGGCTCCATATCCTTCAGCAGATAGCCATCCGCGCCGCGCTTCAGCGCCGTGACCACATCCTCTTCGTGGTTGGAGACGCTAAAGACCACCACGCGACCGGAAAGGGATTTCTCGCGTAACTTGTCGAGGGTTTCCAGACCGTTCATGCCGGGCATGTTGAGATCGAGCAGGATCAGATCCGGATCGAGGGATTCGGCCAGCTCAATACCCTGTTCACCGTTGCTGGCTTCGCCCACCACGGTAATGTCGGGTGCCATGCTGACCAGCTGTTTTACGCCAGTACGCAGCATCGGATGGTCGTCGATCAACAGGATGGATGCCGGTTCCTGATTAGTCATGGGTTTCTCCTTGAGCAGTTGTAAGCGGTTTTTCGGGAATAAAGGTGACCACAACTTCCGTGCCACCCGTCTCTCTCCGTCGAACCTGGCAATCACCGCGCAGGCTTTGGGCGCGGTCTCGCATAATGATTAAACCATAGTGGTTAGTGCGTTCGGCATTTTCCGGCACGCCGCGACCGTTGTCGTGAACCGTCAGCCTGACCTGGTTAGCGTGCTGGCTGACGGTGACCGTGACCGCCGTTGCTTCAGCGTGTTTAAGCACGTTGCTCAGCGCTTCGCGGGCGATCTGCAGTAGATGGATGGCCTGATGGGAGGGGACAAACCGCGGCGGCAGCTGGTAATCCAGCTTCACCGGGAAGCCAAGCCGGGCGCTAAATTCCTGGCAGCTGGATTCCAGCGCCGGGCGCAGCCCCGGCTCGGTCAGCTGCAGGCGGAAGGTGGTCAGCAGCTCGCGCAGCTGTACCCAGGAGGTGTTCAGCTCGTTGCGGATCTGGCTCAGCAGCTGTTTGTTGCTTTCCGGCATTTCCGCGTCCTGCATCTGCAGGCAGCTCACCTGCATTTTCATACAGGAGAGCGACTGTGCGATAGAGTCGTGGAGCTCGCGGGCGATGGTCGCGCGCTCTTCCATGACGATCAGCTGCTGCTGTTTTTCCTGGTGCCTGTCGAGCGCCAGCGTGGCCGTTAGCTGTTCAACCAGGGTGTCCACCAGCTGCTGCTGGTCGTGGCTCAGATGGCGTCCGGCTGGCAGGGTGGCCAGCAGAATACCGTACTGGGTGTGGCTGTCCGTCAGCCGCCACTTAAGGGTAGTGCCGCCAGAAGCCTGCAGCGGCAGGCCGCGTGGGCACAGGTGGCAGCCTTTATCATCGCAGGACATGTCGGACTGACAGGTAAACTCCTGATGATTATCTTCATCTTCCACATCGTAAACCCGCAGCTCCAGGTCATGCAGCAGGGTCAGATTTTGCAGGCCGTTCAGCACCGGCGAAAGGCGTTCACATAGCGGCACTTGCATGTGCAGCCGACGGTTGGCTTGCCACAGGAAGGAGAGGATCTCATTTTTCTGCTCCAGCCCGGCGGTTTTTTCCTGCACGCGCTGCTCCAGCACCGCGTAGCTTTCGGAGAGCTCCGCCGACATGGTGTTCAGCGCCTGGCCGAGCATGGCCATCTCGTTGCGGCCGCTGATGTGCGTGCGCTGGGTAAAATCTCTGTTCGTTACGGCGCGCGCCATCGCCAGCAGCTGTTTCCAGGGATTCAGCAGCCGCGCCCGGAGCCAGATAATGGTGAAGATCAGCAGCAGGCCCATAAACAGCGCCATGGCACGGTGTACCATTACCACCCGGTCGATGCGTAATTCGGTGGTTTGGTCGAAAGAGGAGACCAGCGCGTCAATGCGGGAGACGAAACCCGCTACGTCCTGCGCAACGGTTTCGGTGCTGCGCGCCTGTTTCAGACCGGGTTCCAGCTGGGTGTGCCAGTAGCCCTGCAGGGCTTTAAGCTGGGACTGCTGGCCGGCGCGGATGGCGGCGTTTTCCAGTTCGGGGCTGAAGGCCGTGCGCTCCATTTCATCAATTAAGCGCCGATCGTCCTGCGTCAGGGGGACCGACGCCAGCAGACGATAACTCTGCATGCGTAGAGAACCTGCCTCGTTGATGGCATGTGCATTACCCTGTACCCCTTGTACCAGCCAGCCGGAAATCGCCATGCCGGCCACGCCAAGGGCGGTAGACAGCAAAACAATCAGGGCTAGCTGATTGACGAGAGTCAGCGGTGATAAACATCTTTTTAACATAGAGTTGCCGGGCTCCTGACGTGGCCTGCTTGCAGGAATGGCGCTATTCTGGTGCATACCCTGGAGTATACCCATACCAATAAAGGATTACCCCTAAATTGCCAACGGAGTATAGGTGAAGAAGCGGTGGTAGCAAGGAACCTTCAGTGCAGTGAAAAACCACGTCTTTTTTACCGAATTATCCTACTCACTAAGGATAACCCCTTTTTTTGCGCCGCAAATCCCCGCACTTTTCCTTTGATTTATATCAACTTACCGCCGCCCTAAAACCCTAATGTTTGCAGCATCATTCGAGAATCAGAGGTGTCTATGAGTCACTCATCCGCTCCCGAAAGGGAAAATGGTGCCGTTATTACAGACTGGCGTCCAGAGGATCCGGCGTTCTGGCAACAGCGCGGCCATCGTGTAGCAAGCCGGAATCTGTGGATTTCCGTTCCGTGTCTGCTTTTAGCGTTTTGCGTATGGATGTTGTTTAGCGCGGTCGCGGTAAACCTGCCGAAAGTAGGGTTTACGTTCACGACCGATCAGCTGTTTATGCTTACCGCATTGCCGTCGCTGTCTGGCGCGCTGCTGCGTGTCCCTTACGCGTTTATGGTCCCGGTATTCGGTGGCCGTCGCTGGACGGCGTTCAGTACGGGCATCATGATCGTCCCTTGCGTGTGGCTAGGCTTCGCGGTGCAGGATACCTCCACACCGTTCAGCGTGTTCGTGATTATCTCCCTGCTGTGCGGTTTCGCCGGCGCTAACTTCGCCTCCAGCATGGCGAACATCAGCTTCTTCTTCCCGAAAGCGAAGCAGGGCGGCGCGCTGGGTATTAACGGCGGTCTGGGCAACATGGGCGTAAGCGTGATGCAGTTGATTGCGCCGCTGGCGATCTCTGTTTCTATTTTTGCCGCCTTCGGTGGCGGCGGCGTTGAGCAGGCGGATGGTTCTTCCCTCTACCTGCAGAACGCGGCCTGGATTTGGGTCCCGTTCCTGGTGGTCTTCACCCTCGCTGCGTGGTTCTTTATGAACGATCTGAGCGCGTCGAAAGCATCCCTGAGCGAGCAGCTTCCGGTGCTGAAGCGTGGACACCTGTGGGTGATGGCGCTGCTGTATCTGGCTACCTTCGGTTCGTTTATCGGCTTCTCAGCGGGCTTTGCCATGCTGTCGAAAACCCAGTTCCCGGACGTGCAGATCCTGCAATTCGCCTTCTTCGGTCCGTTCATTGGCGCACTGGCGCGTTCGCTGGGCGGCATGATCTCCGACCGTCTGGGCGGGACTCGCGTTACGCTGGTGAACTTTATTGTGATGGCAGTCTTCTGCGCGCTGCTGTTCCTGACGCTGCCTTCTGACGGGCAGGGCGGTAACTTCTTTGCCTTCTTCGGCGTGTTTATGGTGCTGTTCCTGACGGCCGGGTTGGGGAGTGCTTCTACCTTCCAGATGATCTCCGTGATCTTCCGCAAGCTGACGATGGATCGCGTGAAAGCGCAGGGCGGAAGCGAAGAGCAGGCCATGCGTGAAGCGGCGACGGATACGGCTGCAGCCCTGGGCTTTATCTCGGCTATTGGTGCAATTGGCGGCTTCTTTATTCCGAAAGCGTTCGGCATCTCGCTTGACCTGACCGGCTCTCCGGCTGGCGCCATGAAAGTCTTCCTCGTCTTCTATATCGCCTGCGTCGTGATTACGTGGCTGGTATATGGCCGTAATACCAAGAAAAATAAGTAAGTGTGATTATCCGTTAACGCGGCCTTCGTGCCGCGTTTTTTTTCGACTGAATAATAGTTACAACATACTGAAAGCTTTTGCAGCAGTCATCTGCGGGTAACACTGTGATCGCCATCGCTTTGCAGGGATGTCTACCCCTTAATACCTGAGATGTTAAATTTTGCCGGGGTTATTGTACGATGAATAATAAATATCTTTATAAATCATTTATTTATTCGTTTTAAAAATATACCGCTTTGGTGGTATTTGGTCTAACCCCTCCTTTTACAGTCCCTCTTCGTCTTGATCGTTATCAATTCTCCCCCTCTTTCAGGGCGTTACCTTCGCTGCAAATCAGCAATGTCGATTTAGAGAGCCACAGGCTCCATACAGGAGATACCCGATGAGCAAATTTTTGGACCGGTTTCGCTACTTCAAACAGAAGGGTGAAACTTTTGCCGATGGGCACGGCCAGGTTCTGGATACCAACCGGGACTGGGAAGACGGTTACCGCCAGCGCTGGCAGCATGACAAAGTCGTCCGTTCTACCCACGGCGTAAACTGCACTGGCTCATGTAGCTGGAAGATTTTCGTTAAAAACGGTCTGGTGACCTGGGAAATGCAGCAGACCGACTATCCGCGCACCCGTCCGGATATGCCGAACCATGAACCGCGCGGCTGCCCGCGCGGGGCTAGCTACTCCTGGTATCTCTACAGCGCCAACCGTCTGAAATACCCGCTGATGCGCAAACGCCTGATGAAAATGTGGCGTGAAGCGAAAGTGCAGCACAGCGACCCGGTTGATGCGTGGGCCTCTATCATTGAAGATGCCGACAAAGCGAAAAGCTTCAAGCAGGCGCGCGGTCGCGGTGGTTTCGTTCGTTCTTCCTGGAAAGAGGTGAACGAGCTGATTGCCGCCTCTAACGTCTATACCGTAAAAACCTACGGTCCTGACCGCGTGGCGGGCTTCTCGCCAATCCCGGCGATGTCAATGGTCTCTTACGCTTCCGGTGCGCGCTACCTGTCGCTTATCGGCGGGACCTGCCTGAGCTTCTACGACTGGTACTGTGACCTGCCGCCAGCGTCACCGCAGACCTGGGGTGAGCAGACCGACGTACCGGAATCCGCCGACTGGTACAACTCCAGCTACATTATCGCCTGGGGCTCTAACGTTCCGCAGACCCGTACCCCGGACGCGCACTTCTTTACCGAAGTCCGCTACAAAGGGACCAAAACCGTTGCGGTCACCCCGGACTACGCGGAAATCGCCAAGCTGTGCGACCTGTGGCTGGCACCGAAACAGGGTACCGATGCCGCGATGGCGATGGCGATGGGCCACGTCATGCTGCGCGAATTCCACCTCGACAAACCGAGCCAGTACTTCACCGACTACGTGCGTCGCTACACCGACATGCCGATGCTGGTAATGCTGGAAGAGCGTGAGGGCTACTATGCCGCGGGCCGCACGCTGCGCGCCGCCGATCTGGTGGACGCGCTGGGCCAGGAAAACAACCCTGAGTGGAAAACCGTTGCCTATAACAGCAACGGCGAGCTGGTGGCACCAAACGGCTCTATCGGCTTCCGCTGGGGCGAGAAGGGCAAGTGGAACCTTGAGCAGCGCAACAGCACCACCGGTGAAGAGACGGAGCTGCGCCTCAGCATGCTGGGCAGCCAGGACGAGATCGCCGAGGTTGGCTTCCCGTACTTTGGCGGTGAAGGTTCCGAGCACTTCAACAAGGTTGAACTGAAAAACGTGCTGATGCACAAGCTGCCGGTTAAACGCCTGCAGCTGGCCGACGGTTCTACCGCGCTGGTCACCACCGTCTATGACCTGACCATGGCGAACTACGGCCTGGAGCGCGGTCTGAACGACGAAAACTGCGCAACCAGCTATGACGACGTGAAGGCCTACACCCCGGCCTGGGCGGAGCAGATCACCGGCGTACCGCGCGCGCAGATCGTTCGTATCGCCCGCGAGTTTGCTGAAAACGCCGACAAGACCCACGGTCGCTCGATGATCATCGTGGGTGCCGGTCTGAACCACTGGTATCACCTCGATATGAACTATCGCGGCCTGATCAACATGCTGATCTTCTGCGGCTGCGTCGGTCAGAGCGGCGGCGGCTGGGCGCACTACGTGGGCCAGGAAAAACTGCGTCCGCAGACCGGCTGGCAGCCGCTGGCGTTTGCCCTTGACTGGCAGCGTCCGGCGCGTCACATGAACAGCACCTCCTACTTCTATAACCACTCCAGCCAGTGGCGCTACGAGACGGTTACCGCGCAGGAACTGCTGTCGCCGATGGCGGATAAATCCCGCTACAGCGGCCACCTGATTGATTTCAACGTGCGCGCTGAACGCATGGGCTGGCTGCCGTCTGCGCCGCAGCTGGGCACTAACCCGCTGCGCATTGCACAAGAGGCGAAGCAAGCGGGCATGACGCCGGTGGATTACACCGTGAAATCGCTCAAGGAAGGCTCCATCCGCTTCGCGGCAGAACAGCCTGAGAACGGCAAAAACCATCCGCGCAACCTGTTCATCTGGCGCTCCAACCTGCTGGGCTCGTCCGGTAAAGGTCACGAGTACATGCTGAAATACCTGCTGGGCACCGAGAACGGTATTCAGGGTAAAGACCTCGGCAAGCAGGGCGGCGTGAAGCCAGAAGAAGTGGAGTGGAAAGACAACGGTCTGGACGGCAAGCTGGATCTGGTGGTGACGCTGGACTTCCGTCTGTCCAGCACCTGCCTGTACTCCGATATCGTGCTGCCAACCGCCACCTGGTACGAAAAAGACGACATGAATACCTCGGACATGCATCCGTTTATTCATCCGCTGTCTGCCGCCGTTGACCCGGCGTGGGAATCGAAAAGCGACTGGGATATCTACAAAGACATCGCGAAGAAATTCTCCGAAGTCTGCGTAGGTCACCTGGGCAAAGAGACCGACGTGGTGACGCTGCCAATCCAGCACGACTCCGCTGCCGAACTGGCGCAGCCGCTTGACGTGAAGGACTGGAAAAAAGGCGAATGCGACCTGATCCCGGGCGTGACCGCGCCGCACATCATTCCGGTTGAACGTGATTACCCGGCAACCTACGAGCGCTTTACCTCCATCGGCCCGCTGATGGAGAAAATCGGTAACGGCGGCAAAGGCATCGCCTGGAACACCCAGAGCGAAATGGACCTGCTGCGCAAGCTCAATTACACCAAAGCAGACGGCCCGGCCAAAGGCCAGCCAATGCTCAACACGGCAATTGATGCGGCGGAGATGATCCTGACCCTGGCACCGGAAACCAACGGCCACGTGGCGGTGAAAGCGTGGGCGGCCCTGAGTGAATTTACCGGTCGCGACCACACGCATCTGGCGAAGAATAAAGAGGAAGAGAAAATCCGCTTCCGCGATATCCAGGCCCAGCCGCGCAAGATTATCTCCAGCCCGACCTGGTCTGGTCTGGAAGATGAGCATGTGTCCTATAACGCTGGTTATACCAACGTTCACGAGCTGATCCCATGGCGCACGCTTTCCGGTCGTCAGTCACTGTATCAGGACCACCAGTGGATGCGCGACTTCGGTGAAAGCCTGCTGGTGTACCGTCCGCCAATCGACACCCGCTCCGTAACCGCAGTTATGGGCGCGAAATCGAACGGTAACCCTGAGAAGGCGCTGAACTTCCTGACGCCGCACCAGAAGTGGGGTATCCACTCCACCTACAGCGACAACCTGCTGATGCTGACCCTGTCGCGCGGTGGTCCGATTGTCTGGATGAGCGAAGCGGACGCCAAAGACTTAGGTATCGAAGATAACGACTGGATTGAAGTGTTCAACAGCAACGGCGCCCTGACGGCGCGTGCGGTGGTGAGCCAGCGCGTACCGGCCGGGATGACCATGATGTACCACGCGCAGGAACGTATCGTGAACCTGCCGGGTTCAGAGATCACCGAGCAGCGCGGCGGTATTCACAACTCCGTGACCCGTATTACGCCGAAGCCGACCCACATGATCGGTGGCTATGCGCAGCTGGCCTACGGCTTTAACTACTACGGCACCGTAGGATCGAACCGCGATGAGTTCGTGGTGGTACGTAAGATGAAGAATATTAACTGGTTAGACGGCGAAGGTAATGACCAGGTACAGGAGAGCGTAAAATGAAAATTCGTTCACAAGTCGGCATGGTGCTGAATCTGGATAAGTGCATCGGCTGCCACACCTGTTCAGTGACCTGTAAAAACGTCTGGACCAGCCGCGAAGGTATGGAGTACGCCTGGTTCAACAACGTGGAAAGTAAGCCGGGCACCGGCTTCCCGACCGACTGGGAAAACCAGGAGAAGTGGAAGGGCGGCTGGATCCGCAAAATCAACGGCAAGCTGCAGCCGCGCATGGGTAACCGCGCAATGCTGCTGGGTAAAATCTTCGCTAACCCGCACCTGCCGGGCATTGAGGACTATTACGAGCCGTTTGATTACGACTACCAGAACCTGCACAACGCGCCGGAAAGCAAACACCAGCCGATCGCCCGTCCTCGCTCGCTGATCACTGGTCAGCGCATGGACAAAATTACCAGCGGTCCAAACTGGGAAGAAATTTTGGGCGGCGAGTTCGAAAAGCGCGCCAAAGACCAGAACTTCGAGAACATGCAGAAGGCGATGTACGGCCAGTTCGAAAACACCTTCATGATGTATCTGCCGCGCCTGTGCGAACACTGCCTGAACCCGGCGTGCGTCGCGACCTGCCCGAGCGGTGCCATCTACAAGCGTGAAGAAGACGGCATCGTACTGATCGACCAGGACAAGTGCCGCGGCTGGCGCATGTGCATCACCGGCTGCCCGTACAAAAAAATCTACTTCAACTGGAAGAGCGGTAAGTCTGAGAAGTGCATCTTCTGCTACCCGCGTATCGAAGCCGGTATGCCGACCGTCTGCTCCGAGAGCTGCGTAGGTCGTATTCGTTACCTCGGCGTGCTGCTGTACGACGCGGACGCGATTGAGAATGCCGCAAGCACCGAGAATGAGAAAGATCTCTATCAGCGTCAACTGGACGTATTCCTCGATCCGAACGATCCGAAGGTGATTGAGCAGGCGCTGAAAGACGGCATTCCGCAGAGCTTCATCGACGCCGCGCAGCAGTCTCCGGTGTACAAAATGGCTATGGACTGGAAGCTGGCCCTGCCGCTGCACCCGGAATACCGCACCCTGCCGATGGTCTGGTACGTGCCGCCGCTGTCTCCGATTCAGTCTGCGGCTGACGCGGGCGAGCTGGGCAGCAACGGCATTCTGCCTGACGTGGAAAGCCTGCGTATCCCGGTTCAGTACCTGGCCAACCTGCTGACCGCCGGTGATACCCAGCCGGTACTGCTGGCGCTGAAACGTATGCTGGCGATGCGCCACTTCAAACGTGCGGAAACCGTTGACGGCGTGAACGATACCCGCGCGCTGGAAGAGGTCGGCCTGACCGAAGCGCAGGCGCAGGAGATGTACCGCTATCTGGCAATCGCTAACTACGAAGATCGTTTCGTGGTGCCAAGCAGCCACCGCGAGCTGGCGCGCGAGGCCTTCCCGGAGAAAAGCGGGTGTGGCTTTACCTTTGGCGACGGTTGCCACGGGTCAGACAGTAAATTCAACCTGTTCAACAGCCGCCGCATCGACGCCATGGATGTGACCAGCAAAACGGAGCCGCACCAATGATTGAACTCGTCATTGTTTCGCGTCTGCTCGAGTACCCGGATGCTGCGCTTGCGCAGCATCAACAGGAACTCTTTGATGCACTCGCGTCATCTGAAAACCTGGATAAAGAGGATGCCCAGAAGCTGGGCGTTTTCCTCCGCGATCTGCTGGCACGCGATCTGCTCGACGCGCAGGCGGACTACAGCCAGCTGTTTGACCGCGGGCGCGCGACGTCGCTGCTGCTGTTTGAACACGTTCACGGGGAATCCCGCGACCGCGGTCAGGCGATGGTGGACCTGATGGCCCAGTACGAGCAGCACGGCCTGCAGCTCGACAGCCGCGAGCTGCCGGACCACCTGCCGCTGTACCTGGAGTATCTGGCGCAGCTGCCGAAAGAAGAGGCGCTGGGCGGTCTGCAGGATATCGCCCCGATTCTTGCGCTGCTCGGCGCGCGTCTACAGCAGCGTGAGAGCCGCTATGCGGTGCTGTTCGAACTGCTGGTGAAGCTGGCGAACGCCTCTGTAGACAGTGAAAAAGTGGCGGAGAAAATCGCGGATGAAGCCCGGGACGATACCCCGCAAGCGCTGGATGCGGTCTGGGAAGAAGAGCAGGTGAAATTCTTTGCTGACCAGAACTGCGGCGAGTCTGAAATCTCCGCTCACCAGCGTCGTTTTGCCGGCGCGGTTGCCCCGCAATATTTGAATATCTCTAACGGAGGACGGCACTAATGCACTTCCTGAATATGTTCTTCTTTGACATTTACCCGTATATCGCGGGCACCGTGTTCCTGGTGGGAAGCTGGCTGCGCTATGACTACGGCCAGTACACCTGGCGTGCTGCCTCCAGCCAGATGCTGGACCGCAAAGGGATGCACGTCGCGTCTAACCTGTTCCACATCGGTATTTTGGGGATTTTTGCAGGTCACTTCCTTGGGATGCTGACGCCGCACTGGATGTACGAAGCATGGCTGCCGATTGAAGTGAAGCAGAAGATGGCGATGATCGCTGGTGGTGCCTGCGGCGTGATGACCCTGGTGGGTGGCCTGCTGCTGCTGAAACGTCGTCTGTTCAGCCCGCGCGTGCGTGCAACCACCACTGCAGCGGATATCCTGATCCTCTCCCTGCTGATGGTACAGTGCGCGCTGGGTCTGCTGACTATTCCATTCTCTGCGCAGCATATGGACGGCAGTGAAATGATGAAGCTGGTGGGGTGGGCGCAGTCCGTCGTGACCTTCCACGGCGGAGCGTCTGAGCACCTGGACGGCGTGGCGTTTATCTTCCGCGTTCACCTTGTGCTGGGGATGACGCTGTTTGTGCTGTTCCCGTTCTCCCGTCTGGTGCATATCTGGAGCGCGCCGGTGGAGTACCTGACGCGCAAATACCAGATTGTGCGTGCCCGTCGCTAATTCAGCGTCTTGATACCAACCCCGCTTTCGCGGGGTTTTTTTTCGCCCCAGCCCAGGTTGTTGCCCGCTGCAGCAAACAGGATCAACGCGCCGCCCGCCAGTTGCGTCAGGTTCAGCGAGTGTCCGAACACCAGGTTATCGACAACGATCGCCACCACCGGATAGATAAACGACAGGGAGCCGGTAATGGGGGTAGGTAGCTTCTGAATCGCGCTGTAGAGCAGCTGGTACATAATGCCGGTATGGACGATGCCGAGCGTCAGCAGGATCGGCCAGGGAAAATCACCGGAAAATGACGGCCGGCTGGCAAACGGCAGAAGCATCACGACGCCCGTCAGCACCTGAATAAAAGCAATATGCTGCGGTGCGATAGTTTTCAGTTTGCGCGCAATGATTGCCGTCAGCGCGTAGAAGAAGGCCGCGGCCATTGCCAGACCAATACCCGCCAGCCATTCAGTGTCGTGGGTGCCGGTCAGCTCGCTGGAGAGCAGTATCACCACGCCGCCGAAGGCGAGGAACAGCCAGCCCCATTTCACCACGCTGACGCGCTCGCCTAAAAACATCCCCATCAGGACCAGCATAAACGGCTGAGTGTTATAGACCACGGTCGAAAGACCAATAGAGATCCGCTCATAGGCTGCGAAGAGCAGCAGCCAGTTCACCACTAATGCCACACCGCCGAGAATCGCCAGCAGCAGCGTGGTGCGGGTGAGGGGGCTAAAGGGCTTTTGACTTACCCGGATAAAAATGAAAAGCGCTATTGCCCCAATAAGGCAGCGCCAGAACACCACTTCCGTCACCGGCAGACCGCTGAGCAAAACAAACGCGCCGATAGAGCCGGAAATTAACATCGCCAGACTCATCTGCCAGACGCCTTTATGTAAATCACGCATTATTCACCTCCTGATTAATAACGCTATTGTCGGAAATCGCTGTTGGGTTTTACAGGGATGAGATAAGGTTGAAGGTGTTAACTGCATTTTTAAATTAGGTGAAACGAGTGGAATACCTTATTGATGATATCGATCGGCAAATTTTAGCCTGCCTGGTTGAGGATGCGCGCATGTCGTTGAAGGTGCTCAGCGGCCGCATTGGCCTGACCTCACCCAGCACGGCAGAGCGTCTGAAGCGGCTGGAAGAGCGGGGCGTGATTCAGGGGTATGGCGCACGTGTGAATCTCGCGGCGCTGGGGTATACGCTGCAGGCGCTGGTACGGGTGCGGCCTTTGCCGGGGCTGTTGCATAAGGTGGATAAATACATACAGGCGATGCCGGAGTGTATTGAGAGCGACAAGGTGACCGGGGAAGACTGCTTTGTGATTAGGCTGGTGGTGCGATCGATAGAACAACTGGATGCGCTGCTGGACGGGCTGGCGGAGCATGCCCAATGTAATACGTCGATTGTGAAAAGTTCGCC
Organism: Enterobacter cloacae complex sp. P47BA; assembly: GCF_014930485.1. Classification (NCBI taxonomy): domain Bacteria; kingdom Pseudomonadati; phylum Pseudomonadota; class Gammaproteobacteria; order Enterobacterales; family Enterobacteriaceae; genus Enterobacter; species Enterobacter cloacae complex sp. P47BA. The sequence continues at coordinate 179,383 of NZ_JADBRF010000006.1, forward strand.
GGTGAAGCGTCGTTTGCCGCCAATGTAGTCGTCTGTCGCCGGGTGGCGGCTGCGCCTTACCCGGCCTACGAAGGCGGACTCGGTTCGATTTTGTTCGGGTTTTTTGAAGTGTTGGTGGTGGGGGAAGGATTACTCGGCGCGTTGCCTGCGGCAACGCTTTCTCGCTGCGCTCGAATCGAACCTTAGTCGAAGCTTCTCATCCTTCCCCTTGCGGAAATACATGATGCACGGTGCGAGCAGAATGTTAAGTGTCGTTTGAAAGTGATGGTGGTGGGGGAAGGATTCGAACCTTCGAAGTCGATGACGGCAGATTTACAGTCTGCTCCCTTTGGCCGCTCGGGAACCCCACCACGGGGTAATGCTTTTTTACTGGCCTGCTTCCTGCTGGAAGCGGGGCGCATCATATCAAATGAGACGCCCCTGTAAAGCATTCCTTTAGGGAAAAGAAGCTGTTTGCCTGCTTTTTATCCGTAAAGGCGCAAAGCTAATCAATTCATTTTCCGAAAGATTAAAGAATGATGGTTCTGTTACCGTAGACAAAGACACGCTGCGCCAGCACCTGATACAGGGCACGACTCAACACGTTCTTCTCAACGTCACGTCCGGCGCGCATCATATCTTCTGCGGTGTAGGTGTGATCCACGTGAATCACGTCCTGCATGATGATTGGACCTTCGTCCAGATTGTCATTCACGTAGTGCGCGGTTGCGCCGATAATCTTCACGCCGCGCTCGTACGCCTGGTGATAAGGCCGCGCGCCAATAAAGGCCGGCAGGAACGAGTGGTGAATGTTGATAATCTTGTTCGGGAAGCGGGCGACGAAGGAAGGCGTCAGCACGCGCATATATTTCGCCAGCACCACGTAGTCCGGGTTATGCACTTCAATGGCAGCAGCCATTAGGTTGTCGTGCTCTTCACGGGTATGGCCTTCATGGCTCACCAGCTCAAACGGAATATCAAAACGCTCAACCAGCGTGCGCAGAGTTTCGTGGTTGCCAATAACAGCGGCAATTTCTACGTCCAGGCCACCGTAATTGGCCTTCATCAACAGATCGCCCAGGCAGTGAGCTTCTTTCGTCACCAGAATCACAATGCGACGACGGCCCGCAGGATTCAGCTCACGCACGGAACCGTCCGGCAGCGCGCTGTCCAGATCGGCCAGCAGAGTGGTGTCGTTGAAAATGCCTTCCAGTTCGGTACGCATGAAGAAGCGGCCGGTACGGTGGTCAACGAACTCGTTGTTCTGCACGATATTCAGTTCATGCTTGTAGCAAATATTGGTAATTCGTGCGATCAGCCCTTTTTGATCGGGACAGATAGTGCGCAGAACTTTACGTTGTAATGATTGCATCGCCGGGAAATCCTGTTTGTATTTGCGAAGTCTGGGTTGTCAGGCGTTACTGCCCGCAACACTTTTTGAATTTTTTTCCTGAACCACAAGGGCAGGTATCGTTACGACCAAACTGTGGACGCGTACCGTCAATATAATACCACTGCCCGCTTTCCTTTAAGAACCGGGAACGCTCGATAATAGCGCCAGGCCTGGCGTTCTCGGTAAAACGGGCAACAAAGCTGACAAAGCCTTCGTCGTGGTGGCTACCGGGTGAAGATTCAAACACGGTAAGCCCAAGCCAGTGGGTGTTGGCGAACCCGGCTTCGATCTCCTGTCGGAAATCGGCGGCGTGGCAGGACGGGTGCCAGGTTTTTATCAGGTAGTCTGCGTCTTTGATCACAAAAGCAGTATACCGTGAACGCATGAGGTGTGACGGATCCGGTGCAACCTGATTGCCAGAAAGATATCGCTGGCAACATAGGCTATACTCCAGAGCGCTACCACAGGGGCAGAGTTGAGACACGATTCTCTTCCTGGAACAAAAAATAAGGGCGTAAAACGCCTCGGGTAGCACTATGTTAACTGAGCAGTTGCGTTGACGCTATGTCAGGAATCCAGGGGAAGTCAAACAGGGCTAATGAGAAAGGTTAAAATTGGACTGGCGCTGGGATCAGGTGCAGCCCGGGGATGGTCTCATATCGGCGTGATTAATGCCTTAAACAAGATGGGCGTGGACGTCGATATCGTAGCAGGATGTTCAATCGGATCGCTTGTCGGCTCCGCCTACGCGTGCGGCAAGCTTCCGGATCTCGAAACCTGGGTGCGCTCCTTCAGCTATTGGGACGTGCTGCGTCTGATGGATCTCTCCTGGCAGCGCGGTGGGCTGTTGCGCGGTGAACGCGTCTTTAACCAGTTCCGCCGGGTGATGCCTCTCGAAGACTTTACTGACTGCCGGATGCCTTTCGGCGCCGTTGCAACCAATCTCAGCACAGGCCGTGAACTCTGGCTGACCGAAGGGGATATTCACCTTGCGGTGCGTGCTTCATGCAGTATTCCTGGGCTTATGGCGCCCGTGCCCCATAACGGTTACTGGCTTGTCGATGGTGGCGTCGTGAACCCGGTTCCCATCTCTCTGACGCGCGCCATGGGGGCGGACATCGTCATCGCCGTTGATTTGCAGCACGACGCTCATCTGATGCAGCAAGACCTTATGCCGGTCAATCTGCAGAGCGAAGATGCCGACGTTGAAAAGCTTGCCTGGCATGAACGCCTGCGCGGAAGAATTGGTCGCCTGGCCGCACGACGCTCGGTTGCCGCACCGACGGCCATGGAGATCATGACCACCTCAATTCAGGTTCTTGAGAATCGCCTTAAACGTAACCGTATGGCTGGCGATCCTCCGGATATTCTTATTCAGCCTTACTGTCCGCAAATCTCTACCCTTGATTTCCATCGGGCTGAGGCCGCCATCGCAGCGGGCTCGCTAGCCGTCGAAAAGAAAATAGACGAGTTGCTGCCGTTTGTGCGAACAGCACGTTAAGCACCTTTTTTTGACTACTTCAGCAAAATCTGACAGGCGATAGTGCCGATAGCATGCCACTATTTAGTAACTGTCAGCCAGGGGAGGAACCATGACGCAGCCATTGGCCGGAAAACACATTTTGATTGTTGAAGACGAGCCCGTTTTCCGATCGCTACTGGATTCGTGGTTATCCTCGCTGGGAGCAAACACTTTACTGGCTGAAGATGGTGTCGACGCGCTGGAAAAAATGACCGGTATTACGCCCGATCTGATGATTTGCGACATCGCGATGCCGCGAATGAATGGGCTGAAACTGGTTGAACATCTGCGCAACGAGGGTGACCAGATGCCCATTCTGGTGATCTCCGCGACAGAAAATATGGCGGATATTGCCAAAGCATTACGTCTTGGCGTTCAGGATATTCTGCTAAAACCCGTCAAAGATCTGAACCGGTTACGTGAGACGGTATTAGCGTGCCTTTATCCAAATATGTTTAATTCCCGCGTTGAGGAAGAGGAACGCCTTTTTCAGGACTGGGACGCGCTGGTGAGTAATCCGCCAGCGGCGGCGAAATTGTTGCAAGAACTTCAGCCTCCCGTTCAGCAAACTATTTCCCACTGCCGCGTAAACTATCGCCAGCTGGTGGCGGCCGATCAGCCTGGGCTGGTGCTGGATATTGCACCTCTGTCTGATTCCGACCTCGCATTTTATTCTCTGGACGTAACCCGTGCAGGGGATAATGGCGTATTAGCTGCATTGTTACTTCGCGCGCTCTTTAATGGATTATTGCAGGAACAGTTATCACATCAGGGACAACGGCTCCCTGAGTTAGGCAGTTTACTCAAACAGGTAAACCAGCTTTTTCGTCAGGCCAATTTACCCGGACAGTTCCCGCTGCTGGTTGGTTATTACCATAGCGGTTTAAAGAATCTTATCCTCGTTTCTGCAGGTCTCAACGCGTCACTGAATACCGGGGAACACCATATTCAGGTGAGTAACGGGGTGCCGCTTGGAACACTGGGAACGGCGTATCTAAATCAAATTAGCCATCGCTGTTCTTCCTGGCAGTGCCAAATTTGGGGTGCCGGGGGAAGGCTTCGCTTAATGTTGTCCACGGAATAATCAATTGGATCTTAATTTTAAGATTGCTTTACCTGTGTTTTCTCGGGAGTGCTACTATCGCTGCCCAGATTCATGCGTATTTGTCCTAATTCATCGGCAACGCGTTCTTTTCAGACCCGGACTGCGGGGCGAGGCTGATATACTCAACGCGTTATTTATTGCATAAAAGTTCAAAACTTGAACAGCTCAGGAGAATTTGAATGGCTGCCCTAAATTCGAAAGTCAGAAAGGCCGTCATCCCGGTAGCGGGATTGGGGACCAGGATGTTACCAGCAACTAAGGCGATTCCTAAAGAGATGCTGCCTCTGGTTGATAAGCCATTAATCCAGTATGTCGTTAATGAGTGTATCGCGGCCGGCATTACTGAAATTGTGCTGGTTACGCATTCATCTAAAAACTCTATCGAAAACCACTTCGATACAAGTTTTGAACTCGAAGCCATGCTGGAAAAACGCGTTAAGCGTCAGCTGTTAGAAGAAGTTCAGTCTATTTGCCCTCCGCACGTCACCATTATGCAGGTTCGTCAGGGGCTGGCTAAAGGTCTGGGCCACGCGGTTATGTGTGCACACCCGGTTGTGGGTGATGAGCCCGTCGCGGTTATTCTGCCTGACGTGATTCTGGATGAATACGAATCCGATCTCTCCCAGGACAACCTGGCTGAGATGATCCACCGCTTCGACGAAACGGGCTGCAGCCAGATTATGGTTGAGCCAGTTGAAGACGTGACCGCTTACGGTGTGGTTGACTGCAAGGGCGTGAACCTTGAGCCAGGCGAAAGCGTGCCAATGGTTGGTGTCGTAGAGAAGCCTAAAGCCGACGTAGCGCCGTCTAATCTGGCAGTGGTGGGTCGCTATGTCCTGAGTGCTGAAATCTGGCCACTGCTGGCGAAAACGCCTCCAGGAGCAGGGGATGAAATCCAGCTGACGGATGCCATTGATATGCTGATCGAGAAAGAGACCGTTGAGGCTTACCACATGAAAGGTAAGAGCCATGACTGCGGTAATAAGCTCGGTTATATGCAGGCGTTCGTTGAATACGGCATTCGCCATAATACGCTGGGTGAAGAATTTAAAGGCTGGCTCAAAGAGAGTATGGGTATTAAGAAATAATCCAGGCGTAAATCTATGAAACCGGTGTGGCGCTGCCCACCGGTTTTTTTATGCCCATAAAACGCCATGACCAGCCTGTTTGTAAGCGAAACTAAATAGCCAAATAACGCTTTATGACGGAGTGTAAGAGGATGTTAGTGATAAATTGCGGGCAAAAAAAATCCCACCAGAGGCGGGATTTTTCTGAATTCGGCTTGATTAATCCTTGATCAGGAAGTCATCCAGCTGTTTACCTTGCTCATCCATAGCTTTCTTGATTACAGCAGGAGTACGGCCCTGGCCGGTCCAGGTTTTAGTTTCGCCGTTCTCATCTACATAGCTATATTTAGCAGGACGGGCAGCGCGTTTTGCTTTGGTACCGGTTTTTGCAGCAGCAATGCTGTTCAGCAATTCATTTGGATCGATACCATCAGCAATCAGCATTTCACGATATTGCTGCAGTTTACGCGTACGCTCTTCGATTTCAGCAGCAGCAGCGCTTTCTTCTTCGCGACGTTCATTAACTACAACTTCTAATTTTTCCAGCATTTCTTCGAGCGTTTCAAGGGTACATTCTCTTGCCTGCGCACGAAGAGTACGGATGTTGTTCAGAATTTTAAGTGCTTCGCTCATTGTAGTAATCTCAAACTTATAATGGGGGGTGGTTTGTTGACCTAATAATAGAGCCATAAATTCAGATGTGCAATAGCCAGGAATGTAAGGAATTCAAAAAATACTAAATAAAGCCGCTATTATTAATTACGCTAACTTAAATTTCCTCTTTGGCAGTCTCGCTTGTTATCACGATAACCTACTTAACCCCGCCGCTTGCATCTTTTTTTTGTGACATTTGCCGCAGGAATTATAGTTTCGGCGGATAAATATCAGCCTTTTGTATTAGTTCCAGGCGACGGTGTTAAGGCAGGAATAGTTAATAAATAGTGAATTTTAATGAACGCAGATTCCACTATAAAAAGAAGTGTTATGTTTGGTTAACCATATAACCTATTCACCAGCATGACCGTCATTACTCTCTGTTTTAGCAGATTATTTTTGCGAAAAGAGAGCGTTTTACACCTTTCAGCACGGCATCGTTTGTGCGGCGTGTCGCTGATGACCAGACAAAATATGGTACAATGAATCATCGGGAATATTACACATTGATTAGGGTTTTACGGCCAATGGCACAACTTTATTTCTACTATTCGGCAATGAATGCCGGGAAATCCACCGCACTGCTGCAATCCTCATACAATTACCAGGAACGAGGAATGCGTACCGTTGTTTATACCGCTGAAATCGACGATCGCTTCGGTGCAGGGAAGGTGAGTTCCAGAATAGGCCTCTCTTCGCCAGCCAGGCTGTTTAACCCGCAAACTGACCTGCTGGAGGATATCCGCGCTGCGCATACGTCAGAGCCCATTCACTGCGTGCTGGTTGATGAGAGCCAGTTCCTGACGCGTGAACAGGTGCACGCGCTCTCTGAAGTGGTTGATGAGCTCGATATCCCCGTTCTGTGCTACGGGCTGCGTACGGACTTCCGCGGGGAGCTGTTTGCCGGAAGCCAGTATTTGCTTGCCTGGTCAGATAAGCTGGTTGAACTGAAAACTATTTGTTTCTGCGGACGCAAGGCAAGCATGGTGCTTCGTCTCGACCAGGCTGGAAAACCTTATGCGGACGGTGAGCAGGTGGTGATTGGTGGCAATGAACGCTATGTGTCGGTCTGTCGTAAGCATTATAAGGAAGCGTTGTCCGTAGGCTCGCTGACGGCGATCCAGCACGACAACAGAAAATAATATCCGCCGTTATTCAGACATAAAAAAACCCGCCATACAGGCGGGTTTTTTCCTGAGGCTGTCAGTTAAGCGCTTTTCTTCGCTTTCTTGTCAGCTTTAATGACCGGAGCTTCTGTTTTCACAGCAGCAACGTCACCTTCTTTGAACTCACGACCGTAGTAGGTATCCAGCAGAATCTGTTTCAGCTCGGAGATCAGTGGGTAGCGCGGGTTAGCACCAGTACACTGGTCATCGAAGGCATCTTCAGACAGCTTGTCTACGTGAGCGAGGAAGTCAGCTTCCTGAACGCCTGCTTCACGGATAGATTTAGGAATACCCAGTTCAGCTTTCAGGCTTTCCAGCCATGCCAGCAGTTTCTCAATCTTCGCAGCAGTACGGTCGCCCGGTGCGCTCAGACCAAGGTGGTCAGCGATTTCAGCATAACGACGGCGCGCTTGCGGACGGTCATACTGGCTGAACGCAGTCTGCTTGGTTGGGTTGTCGTTGGCGTTATAGCGGATAACGTTGCTGATCAACAGGGCGTTCGCCAGACCGTGAGGAATGTGGAACTGTGAACCCAGCTTGTGCGCCATAGAGTGGCAAACACCCAGGAAGGCGTTCGCAAACGCGATACCGGCGATGGTTGCTGCACTGTGGACACGTTCACGTGCTACAGGGTTTTTAGAACCTTCGTTGTAGGACGCTGGCAGGTTTTCTTTCAGCAGTTTCAGAGCCTGCAGAGCCTGACCGTCAGAGAACTCAGACGCCAGTACAGAAACGTAGGCTTCCAGCGCGTGAGTCACGGCATCCAGACCACCGAACGCACACAGAGACTTCGGCATTTCCATTACCAGGTTGGCATCAACGATAGCCATATCTGGCGTCAGCGCGTAGTCAGCCAGCGGGTATTTCTGACCTGTTGCGTCATCTGTTACTACCGCGAATGGCGTCACTTCTGAGCCGGTACCGGAAGTGGTGGTTACGGCGATCATTTTCGCTTTCACGCCCATTTTCGGGAACTTGTAGATACGTTTACGGATGTCCATAAAGCGCAGCGCCAGCTCTTCGAAGTGGGTCTCCGGATGTTCGTACATAACCCACATGATTTTCGCGGCGTCCATTGGGGAACCACCACCCAGTGCGATAATCACATCTGGTTTGAAGGAGTTCGCCAGTTCAGCACCCTTGCGTACAACGCTCAGGGTTGGGTCAGCTTCAACTTCGAAGAACACTTCAGTTTCGACGCCAGCCGCTTTCAGCACAGAGGTGATCTGGTCAGCGTAGCCGTTGTTGAACAGGAAACGGTCAGTCACGATGAGCGCACGTTTGTGGCCATCAGTAATCACTTCATCCAGCGCGATTGGCAGAGAGCCACGGCGGAAGTAGATAGATTTCGGAAGTTTGTGCCACAACATGTTTTCAGCTCGCTTAGCAACGGTTTTCTTGTTGATCAGGTGTTTTGGACCAACGTTTTCAGAGATGGAGTTACCACCCCAGGAACCACAACCCAGAGTCAGGGAAGGTGCGAGTTTGAAGTTATACAGGTCACCGATACCACCCTGAGAAGCAGGGGTGTTAATCAGGATACGGGCAGTTTTCATCATCTGACCGAAGTGGGCGACACGCTCTGGCTGGTTATCCTGGTCGGTGTACAGACATGAGGTATGACCGATACCGCCCATAGCAACCAGCTTCTCGGCTTTTTCTACCGCGTCTTCGAAATCTTTCGCACGGTACATAGCAAGCGTAGGAGACAGTTTTTCGTGAGCAAACGGCTCGCTTTCGTCAACAACTTTAACTTCACCGATCAGGATCTTGGTGGTCGCCGGAACGGTAAAGCCTGCGAGTTCAGCGATTTTATAGGCTGGCTGACCTACGATAGCAGCGTTCAGCGCGCCATTTTTCAGGATAATGTCCTGAACTGCTTTCAGCTCTTTGCCCTGCAGCAGGTAGCCGCCGTGGCTGGCGAAACGCTCGCGTACTGCGTCGTACACGGAATCAACAACAACTACAGACTGTTCAGATGCACAGATAACGCCGTTATCGAAGGTTTTAGACATCAGCACAGACGCAACAGCACGTTTGATGTCAGCGGTTTCATCGATAACAACGGGGGTGTTACCTGCGCCTACACCGATTGCTGGTTTACCGGAGCTGTATGCTGCTTTAACCATACCAGGACCACCGGTCGCCAGAATCAGGTTAATGTCCGGGTGATGCATCAGCGCGTTAGACAGTTCAACAGAAGGTTGGTCGATCCAGCCAATCAGATCTTTTGGTGCGCCCGCAGCAATTGCTGCCTGCAGAACGATGTCTGCTGCTTTATTTGTTGCGTCTTTCGCACGTGGATGTGGAGAGAAGATGATTGCGTTACGGGTCTTCAGGCTGATCAGCGATTTGAAGATAGCTGTTGAAGTAGGGTTAGTCGTTGGAACAATACCGCAAATGATGCCGATAGGTTCGGCGATGGTGATCGTCCCGAAGGTGTCGTCTTCAGACAGAACGCCACAGGTTTTCTCATCTTTATAGGCGTTGTAGATATACTCAGAAGCAAAGTGGTTTTTGATCACTTTATCTTCAACGATACCCATGCCAGATTCGGCAACGGCCATTTTAGCGAGAGGGATTCGAGCATCTGCAGCAGCCAGAGCGGCCGCGCGGAAGATTTTATCAACCTGTTCTTGGGTGAAATTGGCATATTCACGCTGGGCTTTTTTTACGCGCTCGACGAGGGCGTTCAGTTCAGCGATATTAGTAACAGCCATAATGCTCTCCTGATAATGTTTAAACTCTTTTAGTAAACCAGCGCTCGATACGTCAGACAGTATAGACAGTGCCAATACGACTTGCGTTACATAAAGTAAAACAAAGGGTTACTTTATGCTCCAGTACACTAATTTACTAAAAGAGCCTTACCTTAGCATCATCCCTTTTTGTCAGGTGACCTCCCTGGGGGCGTAATCAAGATTACTCACTTCTGAGTACGGAAATCATGATCTGCGTCAATTTTCCACCAAGCTGATACCTTTCAGCAGGGTTATTTAATGGATATATTTCCACTGTTAATTAATTAAGTAACTATTGGAAGTGGCGCTATCATTGTCTCAACATATGTTTAACATTCTGAAATGCTAACGTTTTGGCACAGATTTCTGGTGAAGTATGCTAATAAAAAGCGTATCTTCAGCGCGATTTTTCCTAACAATGTAACTGTCCCGGGCATGCGCAAAAGCGGAGCAAAACGTGATCCAAACGCTCTTTGATTTTCCAACGTATTTCAAATTTTTTATTGGTCTGTTTGCCCTGGTCAACCCGGTGGGGATCATTCCTGTCTTCATTAGTATGACCAGTTACCAGACGGCGGCGGCCCGGAACAAAACCAATCTTACCGCTAACCTGTCTGTGGCAATCATTTTGCTCACCTCGCTTTTCCTGGGTGATGCCATTCTCCAGCTCTTTGGCATCTCGATTGACTCCTTCCGCATTGCGGGTGGGATCCTGGTGGTGACCATTGCCATGTCCATGATCAGCGGTAAGCTGGGTGAGGATAAGCAGAACAAGCAGGAAAAGTCAGAAACCGCCATCCGCGAAAGTATCGGCGTGGTTCCGCTGGCATTGCCCCTCATGGCCGGGCCGGGTGCCATCAGTTCAACCATTGTTTGGGGCACGCGTTACCATAGCCTCATGCATTTAATTGGTTTTTCTGTCGCGATTGCCGTTTTCGCGCTCTGTTGCTGGGGCGTCTTCCGCATGGCGCCGTTGCTGGTACGCCTGCTGGGGCAGACCGGCATCAACGTTATTACGCGTATCATGGGGCTGCTGTTAATGGCACTCGGGATCGAATTCATTGTCACGGGTATTAAAAGCATTTTCCCCGGCTTGTTACATTGATATTTCATACGAAAGAACGGCGCTTCGGCGCCGTTTTTTTTGTATCAATATCAGCAAATCATATAAATAAAGTTGAAAAGCTAACCTGTCATAATAAATTCTACTAATAATGTTCATCTCATATATTTCATAGGGTTATGAATTCATCTCAAGCCTGCCTGCACAGAAAATCTTCGAACGCACTGTTATTTTACTCACACGATAGTCTTGGGCTTGCTGCGGGATAAGCGAAATGATATTAGTAATTTCAACATTTCGTTAGATGAATGTGCTAAATAATAATCAATTGTTAAATTTTCGTACAAAACTACGCGATGATAATGCAGCGACGCGCCAGAAGGGAAAATCTTCCATATTAGTTTTAATTTTAAGTGTTTTCTAGGGTGCTCAACGTATGGGAGGGCTGGGCAGGACGATACGGCCTGGGCCGTAAAAGAGAATTGCTTAACAAATTTGCAAAATGTATTGGCGCGTATTTACGCCATTTGATACTTTCCGGCCTACTATTTTGCAGCCTAAAACAAGTAGATGAGAATTATTTTCATATAATCCTCTTCTCAGATATCCAGCGCAGGTCTCAAACAGGGGAGGCCTGGCAAGAATCGACGCAAGACGGCCATACGAGCGGTCAGTAATAAAAAAGTCGGTGATAGCAAGCAGTAAAAAAAGAACCTGACAGCAGCAAAAAAAACTCCTGCGCTGTACAGGCCCCAACAGGGGATTAGACAGCTGGCGAAAGCCAGTAATTATAATGAGTGGAGTACCAACACAATGTCCATCATCACAAAAAAAAATCTGGTAGCGGCGGGGATTTTAACTGCGCTAATCGCGGGAAACGCTGCAATGGCTGCGGACGTTCCTGCAGGTGTTCAACTGGCTGAAAAACAGACGCTGGTGCGTAACAACGGTGCGGAAGTGCAGTCTCTCGATCCGCATAAAATTGAAGGCGTTCCTGAGTCAAACGTTAACCGCGACCTGTTCGAAGGTCTGCTGGTGACTGACGTAGACGGCCACCCGGCACCGGGTGTGGCAGAAAAGTGGGAAAATAAAGATTTCAAAGTCTGGACCTTCCATCTGCGTAAAGATGCCAAATGGTCCGACGGTACACCGGTTACCGCCGAAGATTTCGTATATAGCTGGCAGCGCCTGGCGAATCCAAATACCGCCTCTCCGTATGCGAGCTATCTGCAGTATGGCCACATCGCCAATATCGATGACATTATCGCCGGTAAAAAGCCGGTCACCGACCTGGGCGTGAAGGCGATCGATGCTAATACCTTTGAAGTGACGTTGAGCGAACCTGTTCCGTACTTCTATAAGCTGCTGGTTCACCCATCCGTCTCGCCGGTACCAAAATCCGCCGTGGAAAAATTTGGTGAAAAATGGACGCAGCCTGCCAATATCGTGACCAACGGCGCCTATAAGCTGAAAGACTGGGTGGTCAACGAACGTATGGTGCTGGAGCGTAACCCGCAGTACTGGGATAACGCGAAGACCGTGATTAATCAGGTCACCTACCTGCCAATCTCTTCCGAAGTGACCGACGTTAACCGCTACCGCAGCGGTGAAATCGACATGACCTATAACAACATGCCGATTGAACTGTTCCAGAAGCTGAAGAAAGAGATCCCGAAAGAAGTTCACGTCGATCCATATCTGTGCACCTATTATTACGAAATCAACAACCAGAAAGCACCGTTCACCGACGTGCGCGTTCGTACTGCGCTGAAGCTGGCACTGGATCGCGATATCATCGTGAACAAAGTGAAAAACCAGGGCGATCTGCCGGCGTACAGCTACACGCCTCCGTATACCGATGGGATGAAACTGGTTGAGCCTGAGTGGTTCAAATGGTCGCAGGAAAAACGTAACGAAGAAGCGAAAAAACTGCTGGCTGAAGCAGGATACACCGCAGACAAGCCGCTGACGTTCAACCTGCTGTATAACACCTCAGATCTGCATAAAAAACTGGCGATTGCCGTCGCGTCTATCTGGAAGAAAAACCTGGGCGTGAACGTTAAGCTGGAAAACCAGGAGTGGAAAACCTTCCTCGATACGCGTCATCAGGGGACCTTCGACGTGGCGCGTGCGGGCTGGTGTGCGGACTATAACGAACCGACATCATTCCTGAACACTATGCTCAGCGACAGTTCAAACAACACGGCGCACTATAAGAGCCCGGCGTTTGACAAGATCATCGCTGAAACCCTGAAAGTGTCTGACGATGCGCAGCGCGCAGAGCTGTACGCGAAATCAGAAGAACAGCTCGATAAAGACTCTGCAATTGTGCCGGTTTACTACTACGTTAACGCCCGTCTGGTGAAACCATGGGTAGGGGGTTATACCGGTAAAGACCCGTTGGATAATATTTCCGTTAAGAATCTTTATATTATCAAGCATTAATGGCAATACGTGGGGCGAGCCTGGCTTGCCCCACTGTGTCTACTTTGTAACATTCATCAGGCACACGCCAGAAGGTACGGGCAATGTTGAAATTTATCCTGCGTCGCTGTTTAGAAGCGATACCAACGTTATTTATTCTAATTACGATTTCCTTTTTTATGATGCGTCTCGCGCCGGGAAGTCCATTTACCGGTGAACGTACGTTGCCGCCAGAAGTCATGGCCAACATCGAAGCGAAGTATCACTTAAACGATCCCATCACCACCCAATACTTCAACTATCTGAAGCAGCTGGCGCACGGTGATTTTGGACCGTCATTTAAATATAAAGACTATTCCGTTAACGATCTGGTGGCCTCCAGCTTCCCGGTCTCGGCAAAACTGGGTGCTGCAGCATTCATTCTGGCCGTCGTTCTCGGGGTCACCGCAGGCGTTATCGCCGCGCTCAGACAAAATACCAAATGGGATTATGCCGTAATGGGGGTGGCAATGACCGGGGTAGTCATACCCAGCTTCGTTGTCGCGCCATTGCTGGTGATGATATTTGCCATCACGCTGAAATGGCTGCCCGGGGGCGGCTGGAACGGCGGGGCATTGAAGTTCATGATTTTGCCGATGGTGGCATTATCGCTGGCGTACATCGCCAGTATCGCGCGTATTACCCGTGGTTCAATGATCGAAGTGCTGCACTCAAACTTCATCCGCACCGCGCGCGCGAAAGGGCTGCCGATGCGCCGGATCATCTTCCGCCACGCGCTCAAGCCGGCGCTGCTGCCTGTGCTCTCCTATATGGGACCGGCATTCGTCGGGATCATTACGGGTTCAATGGTTATCGAAACAATTTACGGCCTGCCGGGTATTGGTCAACTGTTCGTAAACGGGGCGCTTAACCGTGACTACTCGCTCGTTCTGAGCCTCACGATCCTCGTGGGCGCACTGACCATTCTCTTTAACGCCGTTGTCGATGTGCTTTATGCCGTTATCGACCCGAAAATTCGTTACTAACGCTGGAGCACGCCATGATGTTGAGTAAGAAAAACAGCGAGGCGCTGGAAAACTTCAGTGAAAAACTGGAAGTAGAAGGTCGTAGCCTCTGGCAGGACGCGCGCCGTCGCTTTATGCATAACCGTGCGGCGGTCGCCAGCCTGGTTGTGCTGGTGATCATCGCGCTGTTTGTCACCCTGGCGCCGATGCTGTCGCAATTTACCTATTTCGATACGGACTGGGGCATGATGTCCAGCGCGCCTGATATGGAGTCCGGCCACTATTTCGGTACCGATTCATCCGGCCGTGATTTGCTGGTGCGCGTGGCGATTGGTGGCCGTATTTCCCTGATGGTCGGTATCGCCGCCGCGCTGGTGGCGGTGATCGTGGGGACGCTTTACGGCGCGCTTTCCGGCTACCTTGGCGGCAAAGTAGACTCGGTGATGATGCGTCTCCTGGAAATCCTTAACTCCTTCCCGTTTATGTTCTTCGTGATTTTGCTGGTGACCTTCTTCGGCCAGAACATCCTGTTGATCTTCGTGGCCATCGGGATGGTTTCCTGGCTGGATATGGCGCGTATCGTGCGCGGCCAGACGCTGAGCCTCAAACGCAAAGAGTTTATCGAAGCGGCGCAGGTAGGGGGGGTATCAACCAGTAATATCGTGGTTCGTCATATCGTGCCTAACGTGCTGGGCGTGGTGGTGGTCTATGCCTCACTGCTGGTGCCAAGCATGATTCTCTTTGAATCCTTCCTCAGCTTCCTGGGGCTGGGCACGCAGGAGCCACTGAGCAGCTGGGGTGCGCTGCTGAGCGACGGCGCAAACTCGATGGAAGTTTCACCGTGGCTGCTGCTTTATCCGGCGGGTTTCCTGGTCGTTACCCTGTTTTGTTTTAACTTTATCGGCGATGGCCTGCGTGATGCCCTCGACCCGAAAGACCGTTAAGGAGCGCCGTCATGACAATTATTGAAACGGCCACCGCGCCACAGGCGCAGCAGCAGAGCAATCTTCTGCTGGATGTTAAAGACCTCCGCGTGACCTTTAAAACCCCGGACGGCGATGTTACTGCGGTCAACGATCTCAACTTTAACCTGAGCAAAGGGGAAACGCTGGGGATCGTGGGTGAATCCGGCTCCGGAAAATCCCAGACGGCATTTGCGTTAATGGGCCTGCTGGCCGCTAACGGCGTGATTGGCGGTTCGGCGAAATTCAACGGTCGCGAAATTCTTAACCTGCCGGAGCTCGAGCTGAACAAGCTTCGCGCCGAACAGATCTCAATGATTTTCCAGGATCCGATGACCTCCCTGAACCCGTATATGCGCGTCGGTGAGCAGTTGATGGAAGTCCTGATGCTGCACAAAGGTCTGGGCAAAGCGGAAGCTTTTGAGGAATCCGTTAAAATGCTGGATGCGGTAAAAATGCCGGAAGCGCGCAAGCGCATGCGCATGTTCCCGCACGAGTTCTCTGGCGGTATGCGTCAGCGCGTGATGATTGCCATGGCGCTGCTGTGCCGGCCAAAACTGCTGATTGCCGATGAACCGACTACCGCGCTGGACGTCACCGTGCAGGCGCAAATCATGACCCTGCTGAACGAGCTTAAGCGTGAGTTCAACACGGCGATTATCATGATCACCCACGATCTGGGCGTGGTTGCCGGTATCTGTGACAAAGTGCTGGTGATGTACGCCGGGCGCACCATGGAATACGGCAAAGCGCGCGACGTGTTCTATCAGCCAGCCCATCCGTACTCGATTGGCCTGCTGAACGCGGTACCGCGTCTTGATGCGGAAGGGGAGTCCCTGCTCACCATTCCGGGCAACCCGCCAAACCTGCTGCGACTGCCGAAAGGCTGTCCGTTCCAGCCGCGCTGCCCGCACGCGATGGAAATCTGTAACAGCGCGCCGCCGCTGGAAGAATTTGCCCCAGGCCGTCTGCGCGCCTGCTTTAAGCCGCAGGAGGAGCTGGTATGAACGCAGTAGATGAAAAACGCAACGTGCTGCTCGAAATCGCCGACCTCAAGGTGCATTTCGACATCAAAGACGGCAAGCAGTGGTTCTGGCAGCCGCCGAAGACCCTGAAAGCGGTAGATGGCGTCACCTTGCGTCTGTATGAGGGGGAAACCCTGGGCGTGGTGGGCGAATCCGGCTGCGGTAAATCCACCTTTGCGCGTGCAATTATCGGTCTGGTGAAAGCCACCGGCGGCAAAGTGGCCTGGCTGGGTAAAGATCTGCTGGGCATGAAGCCTGACGAGTGGCGCGACGTGCGCAGCGATATCCAGATGATTTTCCAGGATCCGCTGGCGTCATTAAACCCGCGTATGACCATCGGTGAGATTATCGCCGAACCGCTGCGCACCTATCATCCAAAGATGCCGCGTCAGGAAGTCCGCGACCGCGTGAAGGCGATGATGCTGAAAGTCGGGCTGTTGCCTAACCTCATTAACCGTTACCCGCATGAATTTTCAGGCGGCCAGTGTCAGCGTATTGGCATTGCGCGTGCGCTTATCCTTGAGCCGAAACTGATTATTTGTGATGAACCGGTCTCCGCGCTGGACGTGTCGATTCAGGCGCAGGTGGTTAACCTGCTTCAGAAATTGCAGCGCGAAATGGGGCTGTCGCTGATCTTCATTGCGCACGACCTGGCGGTGGTAAAACACATCTCCGACCGCGTGCTGGTGATGTATCTGGGCCATGCCGTGGAACTGGGAACCTATGACGAGGTGTACCATAACCCGCTGCACCCTTATACCAAAGCGCTGATGTCGGCGGTGCCGATCCCCGATCCGGATCTGGAAAAGAATAAAACGATTCAGCTTCTGGAAGGGGAATTGCCGTCGCCGATCAATCCGCCGTCGGGCTGCGTTTTCCGCACGCGATGCCCGATGGCCGGGCCGGAATGCGCGAAAACGCGACCGGTGCTGGAGGGCAGTTTCCGACATGCGGTTTCCTGCCTGAAAGTAGACCCGCTATAATCGCAAGGGCTGACATGATGTCAGCCCTTATTTTCTTGCGAGGTTACCGTGTCGCGTTTATTCACTTCAGCCCGTCGGCGGCTCTATCATCTTTTATTCGATCCTGAAACGGTATCGGGACGCCGTTTTGAAGGTCTGTGTGCGCTGTTTGCGCTATTGAGCGTAGTGGTCATCTTTATTGAATCGGGTGTGGGTACGCAATATCACCTGACATTTGAGGAATGGCATGCGTTTGTCTGGCTGGAACTTATTATTACCCTGGTCTTTACCGCTGAGTATATTCTGCGTGTTGTTTGCTGGCCCAACCCGGCAAAGTACGTCTTTAGCTTCTGGGGCTTTATTGATTTAGCGACGATCCTGCCGCTCTATGTGATGTGGCTGTGGCCGGAGATCAGCCTCAACTATGTTTTCGCCTGGCGAGCGATGCGCGTTATTCGGGTCTTGCGTATTCTGAAGTTACTGCGCTTTATGCCGTCGCTGCGCGTATTCTGGAGCGCGATCGTCAGCGCACGCCATCAGCTTATTCTGTTCTATTCGTTTATTGCCATCGTCATGATTGTTTTTGGCGCGCTGATGTATTTGATTGAAGGGCCGAAATATGGCTTCACGACGCTCAACGCGTCCGTCTACTGGGCGATAGTGACCGTTACGACCGTGGGGTATGGCGATATCACGCCCCATACGCCGCTGGGGCGGATTGTGGCATCCGTGCTGATTCTGATTGGGTATTCGGTAATTGCCATTCCGACGGGGCTTATTACCACGCACATGAGCAGCGCGTTTCAGAACCATAAACAGCGGCGCAAATGTCCGAACTGCCACCAGGCCGATCATGAACACAGCGCGCGGTTTTGCAACCGCTGCGGAAGCGCGTTACCGGATTAAATAAAAAAGGCTGCTATCGCAGCCTTTTTTATTATTCGCGCCAGAGTATGTGGCACAGCTTGTGGTCTTTCTCACGACACAGCAGGACGCGCGCAAAAATGTCGTTAATTTCACCGCCGTCTTCATCAGCCAGCCCAATAACCACTTCGGCAAAGAAGTCAGGGTTCAGGTCGAAATCTACATGTTCGGCCCAGTCCTCTGAAGGGTCGAACAATTCGGCACCGCCGCGCTCTTCGAACTGCAGATTAAAGAGGATCACGTCTGCGGGATCGAGGTTATCAACCGCCAGTTCGAGAAAAATGTCATAGGCCTGCTCGAGCGTTTCGTCTTCGGTCAGGCGATTGTTCAGATCCATTTCCATGATGACTACCTGTTTAACATCGTTGGGCACGTTTTACAGCAACGGACTAAAGAAGTAAAACAGTCGTTCAGCTATTCGCTGCCATAACGGACGTTTTACCCACAGCCTGGCATCCAGCAGCCGCGAACGGGAGATATAGTCATCCTGAACCGCCGCCAGGTCACCGCCAAAGCCGGCGTCATCAATCACCAGGGTGATTTCAAAGTTTAGCCACAGGCTGCGCATATCAAGATTAACCGTGCCCACCAGGCTTAATTCGCCGTCGACCAGCACGCTCTTGGTGTGCAGGAGCCCGCCTTCAAACTGGTAAATTTTCACCCCGGCGGCAAGCAGTTCGCTAAAGAAGGCACGGCTGGCCCAGCCCACCAGAAGGGAGTCATTTTTGCGTGGCAGAATGATACTGACATCGACGCCGCGCTGCGCTGCGGTACAAATCGCGTGCAGCAGATCATCGCTGGGGACAAAGTAGGGCGTCGTCATGATCAGATATTCACGCGCGGAGTAGGTTGCCGTCAGCAGCGCCTGGTGAATCAAGTCCTCCGGGAAGCCTGGTCCGGAGGCGATAGTATGAATTGTATGACCGCTGGCCTCTTCAAACGGCATAATATTGCCATCCGGCGGTGGCGGCAGGATACGCTTGCCGGTTTCTATCTCCCAGTCGCAGGAGTAAACGATGCCCATCGAGGTGGCAATCGGCCCCTCCATTCGCGCCATCAGATCCACCCATTGCCCGACGCCGGAGTCCTGTTTAAAGAAGCGCGGGTCAACCATGTTCATACTGCCGGTGTAGGCAATATAGTTATCGATCATGACCATTTTACGGTGCTGGCGAAGGTCCATCCGGCGCAGAAACACGCGCAGGAGATTCACCTTCAGCGCCTCAACCACCTCGATACCGGCGTTACGCATCATGCCCGCCCAGGGGCTACGGAAAAATGCCACGCTGCCCGCGGAGTCCAGCATCAGACGGCAGTGGATCCCCCTGCGTGCGGCCGCCATCAGGGATTCAGCGACCTGGTCAGCCATGCCGCCGGGCTGCCAGATATAAAACACCATCTCAATATTATGGCGAGCCAGCTGAATATCGCGGATTAACGCCTGCATGACATCATCGGACGACGTCAGAAGCTGGAGCTGATTGCCCTTAACGCCGCCAATCCCCTGGCGGCGCTCGCAGAGCTTAAACAGCGAGGAGGCGACGCTGCTGTTCTCCTCGGCAAAGATATGCTTACAGGCTTTGAGATCGTTAAGCCACTTCGCGGTGGAAGGCCACATTGCGCGCGCCCGCTCGGCACGGCGTTTACCCAGATGAAGCTCACCGAAAGAGAGATAGGCAATAATTCCCACCAGTGGGAGGATATAAATGATCAGAAGCCAGGCCATGGCAGAGGGTACGGCTCTGCGCTTCATCAGGATGCGTAACGTCACACCCGCGATTAACAGCCAGTATCCCAGAATGACCAGCCAACTCACCACGGTGTAGAAGGTTGTCATAGATAAAAAAATCCTTTTGAAAGCGTATTGTTATGAGTGTACGCATCAGGATTCATCTGGCAAATAAAAACGCCAGGTAAAAGCGCTGGTTTGCTGTCGGGTTGGGTTTATAATGGCGGCTCTGTTTGAGAAAGAGTTGTAGACATGAAGCGCAGTAGAACAGAAGTAGGGCGCTGGCGTATGTTGCGACAGGTGAGTCGTCGCAAGGCTCGTTGGCTGGAAGCACAATCCCGCCGCAATATGCGTATCCACGCCATCAGAAAATGTGGATTGACCCGGCACCGCAATGCGTTGCTGTTCGCAGTCCAGGATATCTGAAACCCATGAGGGCACCGCAAGGTGCCCGCTGATTATATTGTGTCTTATTTTGCGACTATCGTTATTGCGGCGATATTCCGGTTATTTTTAGCAAAAGGAGGGAGAGGTGTTTGCGGAGTTTGGCGTACTGAATTTCTGGACGTATGTTGTTGGCGCATTTTTTATCGTGCTGGTTCCCGGGCCAAACACCCTGTTTGTGCTGAAAACGGGGATCGGTCACGGTGTTAAAAAAGGATATCTTGCCGCGACCGGTGTGTTTATCGGTGATGCGGTATTGATGTTCCTGGCCTGGGCGGGGGTTGCGGCATTGATCCAGACGACCCCCGTACTCTTTAATATCGTGCGCTATCTCGGGGCTTTCTATCTGCTGTGGTTGGGCGGAAAAATGCTCTGGTCGGTGATCACACGTCAGAATAACGCTCAAGAGAGTGGAACCGAGCCTGCCAGCACGATCATGAAACGCTCCCTCGTCCTGAGCCTGACGAATCCAAAAGCGATTCTGTTCTACGTTTCGTTCTTTGTGCAGTTTATCGACGTGAATGCGCAAAATACCGGAACCTCTTTCCTGATCCTCGCTACCACGCTTGAGCTGATTAGCTTTATGTACATGAGCTTCCTGATCTTCTCTGGGGCGTTTGTTACGCGTTATCTGAAAACCAAAAAGAAACTGGCAAAGCTGGGGAACGGGCTGATAGGGCTGCTGTTTGTCGGGTTTGCGGCGCGGTTAGCGTCACTACATTGATGTGAAGAAAGGCTCCTGCGGGAGCCTTTTTACATCAGAACACTTTCTTATACGGTCGCACCGTCACTTTTGCATACACACCCGCCGCAACGTATGGGTCTGCGTCAGCCCAGGCCTGCGCCGCTTCAAGAGACTCAAACTCAGCAATAACCGTGGAGCCAGAAAAACCGGCGGCTCCCGGGTCATTGCTGTCAACAGCAGGCATTGGACCCGCGGTCAGCAAACGGCCTTCGTCCTGGAGCAGCTGCAGGCGAGCCAGATGGGCAGGGCGAACAGAGAGACGTTTTTCGAGGGAATCAGCGACATCTTCAGAGTAAATCACGTAAAACACGGTGAAGCTCCTTAAGCGTTATAAAGTGTCAGTTACGTTATGTGAAAGGGCAATTGACTGCAATGTAAAGATAAAAACAACGTTAATACCCCGATCTGGATGTCTTTTTTTTGACCACTCCTGCGCTTTAATTGCGCCAGAACAAAGTGTCTTATTGAATATGATTGCTATTTGCATTTAAAATCAGGGTCCGGTTTTTTAACGTTGATGATTATGACTTCGATGACCCTTGATTTACCTCGCCGCTTTCCCTGGCCGACGCTGTTGTCCGTCGTGATTCACGGTGCCGTCGTGGCGGGTTTGCTCTACACCTCGGTTCATCAGGTTATTGAAATGCCCGCACCCGCCCAGCCGATCTCGGTAACCATGGTCTCGCCAGCGGATCTCGAACCGCCGCAGGTTGCGCCACCACCGCCACAGCCGGTTGCTGAGCCTGAACCGGAACCCGAGCCTGTACCGGAGCCACCGAAGGAGGCACCGGTGGTGATCCACAAACCTGAACCGAAGCCAAAACCTAAGCCGAAGCCAAAGCCGGTGAAGAAGGTCGAGGAGCGTCCGAAACGTGAAGAACGCCCGGTTGAACCGCGCGCGACCCAGCCGGTCGAGAATGCAGCGCCTTCGCGTCCGGTCATGAATAACAGCGCACCGGCGGCGAAGCCGACGGTTGCCGCACCAGCGGGCCCACGTGCGTTGAGCCGTAATCAGCCTCAGTATCCGGCGCGAGCTCAGGCCTTGCGTATTGAAGGTCGCGTACGGGTGAAATTTGACGTCACTGCGGATGGCCGCGTGGATAACGTGGAAATCTTGTCTGCGCAACCTTCAAATATGTTTGAGCGCGAAGTGAAGTCGGCGATGCGCAGATGGCGCTACGAACCCGGTAAACCGGGAAGCGGACTGATCGTGAACATTGTTTTCCGCCTGAATGGCGGGGCGCAGATGGAATAAGAAAAGCCTCCGAAAGGAGTAATGCCAGTCAGTTAAGCAACTGACTGGCTTTTTTTCGGGGCTGTGGGGTATCTCCAGGGCCTTTCCTTTACCACCCTCGGGAAGGCCCTTTCCCTTCTTGTCGGCAACTTTACCAGTTGCGC